>WHTQ01000174.1 GCA_009377645.1 Micromonosporaceae bacterium
GACCCGCCTCGGGCTGCAGCTCCTCGCCCTCGGGGCGGGCCCAGTCGGGCTGCTGGTCGCTGGCCAACGTGTGAGCGCGGCTGGTGGCGATGGCTTGGTCCCAGCCGCTGTCGGCGACGGCGTAGATCCGGTTGGAATGCCGTCCCCTGGAGAGCGCGACGTAGGCGCGTTCGGCGGAGGTGGCTGGTGAGGGGGCGAACAGGCTGTCGTCGACGTCGGCGGCTTGGGCCTTGTCGGTGGTGGTGGCGTAGCTGTAGTCGACGTCGGCGCCGGCGTAGCCGGCGGGCAGCACGATCTGGGCGGGCCCGTCGGGGTTGCGGTGGTCGGCGTCGAGTTTGACGGTGACGTGGCGGCGGGTGGTGCGGGTGATGGTGCCGGTCATGCCGTTGCGCACGGTGACGGTGGTGCCGTCGGGTTGGGGCAGCCGGCTGTCGTTGCGGCCGAGCCGGACCCGGTCCCCGACCGCCAGGCAGATGGCGCGGGCGTCGTCGTCGGAGACGTAGTCCCGCCCGCGGCTGGCGACTTCGCCGGTCTGGGTGAGGTGGTCGCGGGCGAGCAGGTTGAGCCGGCCGACGACCGCGCGTTCCGTAGCGAACATCCGCACATCGGCGCCGCCGGCCCGCAACCGTGCCCAGGCGCCGACCATGGCCGCCCACGCGTCGGCAGGTTCGTCGTATTCGTGGACGGCGCCGAGGGCGCGGAGCTGTTGGATGCCCTTGTCGGCGTGGCCGTCGCGGATGAGGTCGGCGGCGTCACGGTAGCCCGGGTTGCGGAACCGGTGGTTCACCCCGAGGGTGACGGCGCCGAGCTTGGTGGCGAGGACGTGGTGGATGCCGCCCACATCGACGGAGGGGATCTGGCGGTGGTCACCGACGTCGACGACCTTCCCACCGGCATCGTCGACGAGGCGTTGCAAGGCGAGGCGGTTGCGGGTGTCGACCATGGCCGCCTCGTCCACGATCACCACGACGTCGGGGGGCAGGTGGCGGTGGCCGTGGGCGACCTCGACGAGGAGCTTGTCGAGGGTGCACGCCTCGATGCCTGCGGAGACGGACAGTTGGTGGGCTGCGGTCGCTGAGGGGGCGACGGCGAGCACCTGGAGGCCGGCGCGGCGGGCGAGATCGCCATAGGCGCGCATGGCGGTGGTCTTGCCGGTGCCGGCCTTGCCGACGACGACGTCCACGCCGGCGCCGGAGGACGCGAGCCTCCGCACCATGGCTTGCTGGTCGGCATCCAGGCCCGGAAACGCCGCGAGCGCCGCGTCCACCTGCTCCTCGGGAACAACCGCGATGCGGTCGGTCTGGCGGGCGTTGGCGCGTTGGAGGAGTTCGTGTTCGGCGGCGAGCAGGTCGACGGTGGAGTAGCGCCGCTCGGTCTGGGTGCACACCTCGCGGAGGACGCGGCCGTCGGTGTCGCGGGGGCGGATGACCTCCCCGGAGGTCCGAGCGGCCGGGTCCAGCAGGGGGATCACCCGCGGGTCGCGGAGGACGCGGTCGGCGATCGCCTCGAGCAGCTCGCGGGCCTCACCTGCAGTCCTGGCGGGTGCCGGGTGGTAGCGGGGCAGCAGCTCGGCGGCGTGGTCGATGACGTCGCGGCGGCCGAAGCTTGAGGCCTTCTCGGTCAACCCTTCCGGGCCGACCAGCGCGGCGATCACCGCCTCCTCCAGCTTGCCGCCGGCAAGCAGCGGGCCAGCTGCCCCGCGGTCCCGGCCGTGCGCCCGGGCGTCCGGCCCGTCGACCAGGTGGAGCCTGTCGATCCCGAGCGGCCGCTCGGGCGCGGCGGGGGCAGGTGACCGTCGGGGCGTCGGGCGGACGCCGCTGGCGGGGTCGGGTGGGGTGTGGGGGTTGAGGCGGTGGAGGGTGGCGGTCAGGATGTGCTCGGGCAGGTAGCCGGCGTTGCGGGCCTCGGCGTCGAAGCGGGCGTGGAGGTCCTCGCCGTGGGGGCGGTGTCGGCCTTGGCCTTGCGGGTGGCGTAGGCGGCCTGCTGGGCGGCCCGGCCGCCGGAGGTGCCGTGTTCGGCCATCCAGTCGCCCAGTTGGATGCTGCGGGTGGACCAGCGGCGGCACAGCCCGGCGGGCATGCCCTCGATCTCCCATTGCTCGCCCCGCAGCGTCCAGCTCAGGCCGAGCAGGCGGGTCAGCTCGGCGCGGAGGGCGGCCTTGAAGACGGCGTCGGTGGCTTCGGCGTGCCGGTACAGCAGGCTGCCGTC
>WHTQ01000201.1 GCA_009377645.1 Micromonosporaceae bacterium
CAAACCGGCAACCAGAGGACACCCTTGCACCTTCGGAAGGTGACAACCCGACCACGGTAGGTGATCGGCGTCGGGTGGCCGATCCCGGCCCGATCGCGCCCGTCGGTCACGGTCGGTGACGCTGGACGGCCGGTCGGCGTGCGCGGACCGGACGCCAAACCATCTGTTGGGTGGCTGCGTCCCGGCGGTGAGGACAGGGGGCGACCGCTGCGGGAGAAGACCGCCCGGCAGGGGCGGCGTGTCGGGTCGCTGGTCGCGGATGCAAGGCCGTCACGGCGGCGGGGGATACGCTCGCCGGCGGGCGTGGGCGCCCCGCCGCGCCCGCGGGTCAGCGGAGGGGGGACGCGATGCCTGTGCTGGGCTGGGAGCCGATGGTGTGGCGGTGTGACGGCTGCGACCGGCAGTTCACCGAGCGGCCGGTGGCCGAGTGGGAGGACCAGGACTGGCTGCCCGAGTTGATGGACGGGCAGGACCGGACCTGGTGCCAGCGGTGCAAGCTGGCGCGGTTCGGCCTCGGCCCGGTGTGCTGACCAGCCCACAGCCTTGCCGGCCGGGCCTGGCGCGGCGCGGTCGCGAGGGTGCCGCGGCCGTCCGTCGGGGGTGGGTTGCGGTGTCCACTGGTCCGGTGGGGTCATGGCCCGACCGTGACGGGCGGGGGTTGCCCGCAGGGTCGGCCGCGGGGTTGACGCCGCGGTTGATCGGGTTGTCGGGGTTGATCGGCGCCTCACCGCGCGACCGCCTCCCGGCCAGAGGTTGGCCACAGCCGGTCGGGGTCGGTGCCGGGCCGGTGGGCGGCGCGTTCGGCGAGGTCGCCGCCGGAGGCGTGTCGGCCTGTCCGCGGTTGCGTGACGGCGGGGCGGGCGACGCCGGGGTCGGCGGCGCGCGGGGCGCTGGTGGCCCCCTGCGGGCTCATGAGCGAGGCCAGCCGGCGGCCGGCCTGGCGGTCGCGGGTGAGGGCGAGCAGGACGCGGCCGGGAAGCCCGGCCCAGATCCCATCGGCGCCCTGGCGACGGGTTTGGGGGTCGCCCAGGAACGCTTGGCGGCAGTCGCCGAGCACGGGGCAGCCGCCGCAGGTGCGGCGGGCCTGCTCGGCCGCCTCGGTGGGGTCAGGCCACCAGGTCTCAGGGTCCAGGTCGGGGTCGGCGCAGGCGGCCCGCTCGACCCAGCGGGGATCCCCGGTCGCAGGGGTGTGCAGAGCCTGGTCGACGGTGGGGGCGCCGGGGACCAGGGGCAGCTCGAGGCGGCCGGCGCGGCCGCCGCGGTGGCTCAGGTGGACCCGGTCGAACAGGTCGGCAGCGGGCACGCCGAGGGCGGCGGCGGCCTGTTCGGCGTGCTCGACGGTGGGGGCGGCGCCGTCTGCCCACTTGCCCACGGTCGACGGGGTGACG
>WHTQ01000153.1 GCA_009377645.1 Micromonosporaceae bacterium
AACTCGACAACACCAGCATCGCCGACGGGGTCGTCCCCGCGCGAGCGGGGGTCCTCCGGAGAAGCGAAGATGACCACCGCCCAGCCCGAAGTCGTCCCCGCGCGAGCGGGGGTCCTCCGCCGAGCTTGACGAGCGCGAGGCGGCGATTGGCGTCGTCCCCGCGCGAGCGGGGGTCCTCCCTTCGACAGCAACGACATGCACTCCACCATTGAGTCGTCCCCGCGCGAGCGGGGGTCCTCCGGTTCGCGGCCTCCTTTGCCAGAAGTGCAACTCGTCGTCCCCGCGCGAGCGGGGGTCCTCCCTGGACGGTCGTGGACGACCTCGACTCATGGGGGTCGTCCCCGCGCGAGCGGGGGTCCTCCTGGCCACGCTGACTGACCTTCTGGTGCGGGTAGGTCGTCCCCGCGCGAGCGGGGGTCCTCCGAGACCTCCAAGGCTGAGACCGAGGTAGGAGGTGTCGTCCCCGCGCGAGCGGGGGTCCTCCTGCGCGGACGAGTCTGTTGCGTTGGGCGTCTGTGTCGTCCCCGCGCGAGCGGGGGTCCTCCCGGTCCGGGCAGGCCGCACAGCGTTTGGGAGCGGTCGTCCCCGCGCGAGCGGGGGTCCTCCGCTGCGGTGAACGCGCTCCGCAAGTCGTGGAACGTCGTCCCCGCGCGAGCGGGGGTCCTCCGGTCGAGGAGCTGCTCGGTGTGCCGTTTGACCAGTCGTCCCCGCGCGAGCGGGGGTCCTCCGCGACCTGGTTCCGGCTGCTCGACAGCGACGCCGTCGTCCCCGCGCGAGCGGGGGTCCTCCTTTGTCGCACTGTTCAGGACCCGCTGATGGCCTGTCGTCCCCGCGCGAGCGGGGGTCCTCCTATCGTCGAGGCGGCCAAGGACTACGCCGGAGCGTCGTCCCCGCGCGAGCGGGGGTCCTCCCTCAAATGGCTGGTATCACTGGTCAGGGCACCAGTCGTCCCCGCGCGAGCGGGGGTCCTCCGGTCGACTCGTTGCCGGCGGGGACGCTGGCGAGGTCGTCCCCGCGCGAGCGGGGGTCCTCCGATCTTGTCCGCCCAGTCACTCGTCGGCTGAGTATCGTCCCCGCGCGAGCGGGGGTCCTCCATCACCGAGTCCACCACAAGCAGCGTCGGGGGTATCGTCCCCGCGCGAGCGGGGGTCCTCCCTTCAGCGCGGCCGAGGAGGGCTGGGTGCGGCTGTCGTCCCCGCGCGAGCGGGGGTCCTCCGAGGCAGCTCGGCGATCTCCGGCCCCGCCTCTCGTCGTCCCCGCGCGAGCGGGGGTCCTCCACCACATCGGCGACCGAGTCGACCGTCGCTTATGTCGTCCCCGCGCGAGCGGGGGTCCTCCCCGCTCCGTGTCCTGCTGATCGGCGGTCCGGGCGTCGTCCCCGCGCGAGCGGGGGTCCTCCTCCTACGTGGTGCCACTGGCTCGCCAGGAGTACGTCGTCCCCGCGCGAGCGGGGGTCCTCCCTTCACGTCGGGGCTATCCCCAAAGGGCTGCAGGTCGTCCCCGCGCGAGCGGGGGTCCTCCCTCGTCAGGATCGAAGAGAAGATGCAGCAGTTCGTCGTCCCCGCGCGAGCGGGGGTCCTCCTGTCGCTGATCATGCAGCAGACGGATACGATCGGTCGTCCCCGCGCGAGCGGGGGTCCTCCGCACACGGCGATGGTGTCGCTGGCGATGCGCGGGTCGTCCCCGCGCGAGCGGGGGTCCTCCGTTGCACGCGTCCGCTATCCGGGTGCGCTGATCGTCGTCCCCGCGCGAGCGGGGGTCCTCCCATGGGGGTCGTCTCCGAGGCATTGCGCATGAGGTCGTCCCCGCGCGAGCGGGGGTCCTCCTCCAGACTTCCGGGAGGGCGATGGCCTGACTATGTCGTCCCCGCGCGAGCGGGGGTCCTCCTCGTACGCTGTGCCCGGTGGCACGGTGACGTGCGTCGTCCCCGCGCGAGCGGGGGTCCTCCGAGGCGGTCATCCGCCCTGGCGACTGGGGACCCGTCGTCCCCGCGCGAGCGGGGGTCCTCCGATCTACCTGGCGGGTTGCACTACGAGCGTGACGTCGTCCCCGCGCGAGCGGGGGTCCTCCTTCGTCGCTCTGTTCAGGACCCGTTGATGGCCTGTCGTCCCCGCGCGAGCGGGGGTCCTCCCTTGGTGCACACCCCCACGCCGGGCGCTGTTGTGTCGTCCCCGCGCGAGCGGGGGTCCTCCGGTCTAGAGAGAAGTTCTGATCGGTGATTTGGCGTCGTCCCCGCGCGAGCGGGGGTCCTCCGCAGTTCGAGCGGCTCCTTGAGGACATCGGAGAGTCGTCCCCGCGCGAGCGGGGGTCCTCCCCTGCTGACCTCCACCAGGATCGCCGGGCGACGGTCGTCCCCGCGCGAGCGGGGGTCCTCCCCGGACCCGCAGTCACCGACCGGGAGGCGGTGGGTCGTC
This sequence comes from Micromonosporaceae bacterium, assembly GCA_009377645.1. GTDB lineage: Bacteria > Actinomycetota > Actinomycetes > Mycobacteriales > Micromonosporaceae > Natronosporangium. The sequence continues at coordinate 2,415 of WHTQ01000153.1, forward strand.
CCCGCGCGAGCGGGGGTCCTGCCGAGGAACCCGAGCCGGAACCGGACCCAGAAGGGTCGTCCCCGCGCGAGCGGGGGTCCTCCCTACTGCGACGTGAACTTGTGCGTCCGCATGTCGTCGTCCCCGCGCGAGCGGGGGTCCTCCTGGTGGGGCTACTACGCCGACTACGACTGGGTGGTCGTCCCCGCGCGAGCGGGGGTCCTCCGTGTCCGCCCCGGTGATCATTGACTCGCAGCCGGTCGTCCCCGCGCGAGCGGGGGTCCTATCCGCCGTGCCGATGGGTGCCGGTGTCGATCGCGGTCGTCCCCGCGCGAGCGGGGGTCCTCCCAGGGCGTGTTCGGCGCGCCGCCGTGGCGCTGGGTCGTCCCCGCGCGAGCGGGGGTCCTCCGGCGTTGCGCTGACCCGGGCGGAAGCTGCGCTCGTCGTCCCCGCGCGAGCGGGGGTCCTCCCCTGAGGTCGCGGGCTGATGGCCCGCACGCAGCGTCGTCCCCGCGCGAGCGGGGGTCCTCCGGCTCGCGGACCTCGGTGAGCTGTGATGCTGCTGTCGTCCCCGCGCGAGCGGGGGTCCTCCCACGGCGACGGTCGCCGCGAGCAATCGGATCTTGTCGTCCCCGCGCGAGCGGGGGTCCTCCGTACCTAGGGGTCCCGTACCTCTGGGGTGGCACGTCGTCCCCGCGCGAGCGGGGGTCCTCCGTTCTCGTTCGGCGCTTCCATGACGACGCCGGGGTCGTCCCCGCGCGAGCGGGGGTCCTCCCCCTGCAGCCGATCAGCGCGGTGGCGTCCCGCGGTCGTCCCCGCGCGAGCGGGGGTCCTCCACGCCGTCATCAACAGCGAGGCCGCGAAGGACAGTCGTCCCCGCGCGAGCGGGGGTCCTCCCCTTCCTTTCGTGTCCGGCCCCGGGGGTGCTGCGTCGTCCCCGCGCGAGCGGGGGTCCTCCCCCGTCGTGCAGCAGTTGGAGCTCGTCGCCGTCGTCCCCGCGCGAGCGGGGGTCCTCCGCTCACCAGCACCGCCGCGGCGGGCCCGCCAGGGTCGTCCCCGCGCGAGCGGGGGTCCTCCCCGGCAGCACCGATGTGTCCGCGCCGGACAGAGGTCGTCCCCGCGCGAGCGGGGGTCCTCCGATGTCCAACACCTGCAGCCGGCCGTCGACGTAGTCGTCCCCGCGCGAGCGGGGGTCCTCCTTTGTTGACCGCCTCATCCGCTAGGGTCGCCACGTCGTCCCCGCGCGAGCGGGGGTCCTCCGTTGTGGGTGCCGGTCGCCGCGGCCGACGTCAACGTCCGGGTGTCGTCCCCGCGCGAGCGGGGGTCCTCCTCCAGAGTGACCCACTGGGGTCCCTAACGATTCGTCGTCCCCGCGCGAGCGGGGGTCCTCCGGTTGGGGAGTGGTCTGGACCCTAGTGGGTTCTGTCGTCCCCGCGCGAGCGGGGGTCCTCCTCGTTGTCCGCCAGGCCAGCAACGGCGCGGCCGGTCGTCCCCGCGCGAGCGGGGGTCCTCCTTGGAAAAACAGTTCGGAGGCTCGGCTGAGGCGGTCGTCCCCGCGCGAGCGGGGGTCCTCCCACGTCGATCGGGCCGTTCAACGGCGGGCGCACGGTCGTCCCCGCGCGAGCGGGGGTCCTCCCGGACGGCACGACTGTTGTCACGCCGTCGACGAGTCGTCCCCGCGCGAGCGGGGGTCCTCCCCACGGACACCCTGAATCGTCGAAGGGGATCCCGTCGTCCCCGCGCGAGCGGGGGTCCTCCGGATCCTGGCGAGCTGTCCGCCGATGTCAATTAGTCGTCCCCGCGCGAGCGGGGGTCCTCCGTGTTCACCGACGATGACCGGTCCGCCTACTCCGTCGTCCCCGCGCGAGCGGGGGTCCTCCCGTCTTCGAGTGCCCCGACGACGACGACGTAGAGTCGTCCCCGCGCGAGCGGGGGTCCTCCCGAAGGGGCGTCGTTCGAGGCTCCGCACCGGGGGTCGTCCCCGCGCGAGCGGGGGTCCTCCTGGCCCGAAGGCAACACAGACGATCAAGTGATGGTCGTCCCCGCGCGAGCGGGGGTCCTCCTGGCAGAGCTGGCCATCGCAGTCCTCATCATCGGTCGTCCCCGCGCGAGCGGGGGTCCTCACTTCGGCGCGAACCCTGCCACGTCGGCGAACATGTCGTCCCCGCGCGAGCGGGGGTCCTCCGGCGTAGGTCTTCGCCGCGAGCTTCAACGCCACGTCGTCCCCGCGCGAGCGGGGGTCCTCCCCATGCCGATCCCTCCGTCCGCAGCGACATGTAGTCGTCCCCGCGCGAGCGGGGGTCCTCCCGGTTGCCCGGATATTTATCGTTCTCCGGCATCGTCGTCCCCGCGCGAGCGGGGGTCCTCCGCTGCCCTGTACTCCTCTAGGGTCTCCGGTTCCGTCGTCCCGCGAGCGTGGTCCCTCTGTCTAAGCTAAGGCGGCTTACTCTGACGAGCATGTCACCCAGGATCACAATCCTCGGCCCCATTGAGGCTGCGACCTTAATGGAGGATGATCGACTGCCCTTACCTTCGGCCCCCAGCTTCATGTTCCCTTGCCCGTGACCTGCGGTGACCAGGCGATGTCGAGGGCGCCTCGACGGGGTTCATGCCGCGCTGTCCTCCCCATCGAGGTCGGCGACGAGCTTGTCCTTGCGTTCGCGCCAGCGTTCCATCAGGCGGGGGAA
>WHTQ01000087.1 GCA_009377645.1 Micromonosporaceae bacterium
GCCGACGTCCCCGCAGATCAGCCGGTCCATCGGCACCGGCTGCTCCATGTCGGACTTCACCTCGTCGATGGCGGAGAGCTGGTCCGGGGTCTCGGCCCACGGAAACGCGTCCTCCAGCTCCCGCTGCCAGGGCGTGTCCGGGCCGTACCGGTGGCCCTTGGTCGCCTTCCGGGCCGCATACAGCTGGATCAGCTGGGCGGCGATCTCCCGGACCGCCCGGCGCGCCCGCGCCTTGGCCTTCTGCCAGTCCGAGCCGCCCAGCTTGTGCAGCGCCGGGTTCTCGCCGCCGACGTAGCGGGAGAGCTGGTCCAGCGCGTCGGTGGGCACGAACAGCCGGTCCGGCGGGTGTCCCCGCCGGGAGGCCGCGTACTCGATCACCACGTACTCGCGCAGCGCCCCGTTCACGGTGCGCTGCACCAGCTCCACGTACCGCCCGATCCCGTGCTGCTCGTGCACCACCAGGTCCCCGGCGCGCAGCTCCAGTGGGTCGATGGTGCTGCGCCGCCGGCTCGGCATCCGGCCCAGCTCCCGGGTGGACGCGCCCCGGCCACCGGTGACATCGTTGCCGGTGAGCAGCAGCAGCGGCGGCCGGGCATCCAGTGTGAACCCGTGGTCGAGCGCGCCGGTGGTGACCGCGATCGTGCCGGGGGCCGGCGGGCGGGGCAGCGCGTCGGTCAGCTCGGCGCCGAACCCGGCGTCCCGCAGCACCTCCGCCGCCCGCTGCGCCGGCCCGTGCCCGGCGAACACCAGCACCACCCGGGCACCGTCGGCCAGCGCTCCCTTGACGTCCTGCACCACCCGGCCGGTGTCGCCGTGGTAGAGCGCCGCCGCCCGGGCCGGCAGCGCCCACGCCTCGCCCGGGTCGTCGGCGATCTCGGGCAGCCCGGACGGCGGCTGCTCACCGGTGATCGCGGCCAGCTCGGCGACCGGGTCCGGCCCGGCCGGCTCCGCCCCGGCATCGGCCAGGCCGAACGGAGAGATCGTCCACCAGTCGAACCCCAGGCCGGCCGCCGCCCCGCGTACCTGCGCCAGGGTGCGGAACGCGACCTGCCCGGTGTCGATCGGGACCTTGCCCCCGACGGCGGCCGCCGCCCAGCTCGCCTCCCGGAACTCCTCGCTGGTACGCACCAGGTCGTGCGCCCGGGTCCGGATCCGCTCCGGGTCGCACATCAGCACCACGGTCCGCGCCGGCAGGCAGTCGATCAGCAGCTCCAGCTCACCCGCCCCGAGCACCGGTGCCAGCGACTCCATCCCCTCCACCGGGATCCCCTCGGCCAGCCGTTCGGCGATCTCGGCCAGCTCCGGATGCGCCAACGCCAGCTCCGCCGCCCGCTCCCGGACCTGCGGGGTCAGCAGCAGCTCCCGGCACGGTGGCGCGGTCAGCTCGTCGGCGGCGCCCAGCGTGCGCTGGTCGGCGACCGAGAAGCTGCGGATCTCCTCGACGTCGTCGCCCCACAGCTCGACCCGCAGCGGATGCTCCTCGGTGGGCGGGAAGACGTCCAGGATGCCGCCCCGGACCGCGAACTCGCCCCGCTTGGTGACCAGGTCCACCCGGGCGTACGCGAGGTCGGCCAGCCGGCGGGCCAGGTCCTCTAGGTCGACGCTGTCACCGGGGCGCAGCCGGACCGGCTCCAGGTCGCCGAGGCCCCGGATCTGCGGCTGTAGCACCGATCGGACCGGAGCCACTACCACCCTCAGTGGATGGTCGCCCGGGTGCGCCAGCCGGCGCAGCACCGCCAGCCGGCGCCCGACCGTGTCGCTGCGCGGGGAGAGCCGCTCATGCGGGAGGGTCTCCCAGGCCGGGTAGCACACCACCCGGTCGAGCGGCAGCAGGTCCGCCAGGGCGGCGGCGAGGTCCTCGGCCTCCCGGCTGGTGGCGGTCACCGCCAGCACCGGCCGCCCCGCCCCGACCGGCACCGCCGCCGGTGCCCCGACCGGCGCCGCCGCCGGCGCCTCGTTCGGGTCGGCGGCCGGGTCGGCGGCCACGGCGGCGACCACGAACGGCCGCAGCGCCGGTGGTGCGGTGAGGTCGAGCTGCCCGTCGCCGGGCGCGCCGGCGGCCAGGTCCCGGGCTCGGGCAAGGGTGGGTTCGGCGAGCGCGGCCGCCAGCAGGCCAGCAAGCGTCACAGTGTCGGCTCCCCGTGAGGTGGGCATGCGTGGATAGCCCCAAGCGTCCAGTGGACGGGGGTCCCCGCCAGCTTATCCCCGCGCTCGCGCCGGCAACATCCCCGCCGGTGGCGGGCCGGCCCCTATCCGGTGTAGCCGCGCCGCAGAAACTCGACGATGACCGGCTTCACCCGGTCCGGGTCGTCGATGAACGGCCAGTGCCCGCTCCCCCCGAACACTCGTACGTCGGCGGACGGGAAGACCACCCGCTGCCGTTCGGCCAGCCGTACCGGCAGGAACCGGTCGTGGGCGCCCCACACCACCAGCGCCGGCCGGTCCAGCGGCGGCAGCGCGGTCACCAGCCGGCGGATCGGCCGGGTGTCCCGGGCAGTCGCGCGGTAGAGGCGCAGCACCGCCCGCCGGGTGTCCCGGTCGAAGTCCCGGTACATCCGGTCCACGAACGGCTCCGGCAGCCCGCGCGAGCCGTCCCGCGGGTCGCCGCGCCGCAGCAGCAGCCGGAACGTGGACCGGCCGGTGGTGGCCATCAGCAGCTCGCCCAGCACCGGCGTCTGCCAGAGCCAGGCCAGCAGGTGCCCGCGGTAGCCCAGCAGCACCCCGGTGTCGACCAGCACCACGCTGGCGAACCGGTCCGGATGGGCGGCCGCCCAGACCAGCCCCCACGGGCCACCGAAGTCGTGCAGCACCAGGTGCACCCGCTCGATCTCCAGGTGGTCGAGGACCGCGCCGAGGTAGCCGGCGTGACCCTCCACTGTCTGCGGAAAGGCCGACGGCTTGCCGGCCTGCCCGAAGCCGGGCGCGTCCCAGGCGACCGCCCGCCCGAACTCGCCGACCCGCGCCAGCAGGCCGAGCCAGTCCGCCCCGGAACCCGGGTTGCCGTGCACGCACACCACCGCCTCCGGGCTGGCACCCGAGCCGGCCTCCCGCAGCCGGGTACGGACGCCGCCAACCTCGATCTCCCGCTCCCGTACCCGCACCCGCGGCACCGCGATCATCTCCCTCGATCGGTCGATCGACAGTACCCCGGGTACGTCGATCACACGTCCGGGCTGGATCGGCCCAGCCGGACAGCGCCGTCCCCCGACCACCGTCAGCGAGAGAGTACGGGTGCCACCTGTTCCAGGTCGCTGGCTGGGTCGAACCGGCGCGGACCGGGGGCTGGCCGAAAGCGCGCGGCCCGAGCTACCGCCCTCCCCGCGATCGGCAGTCTCCCAGCCGTATCCCTGGCGGCCGGACCGGACCCCGGGTGATCCTGGCACCGGAACTGCTCGCCCGCCGCGCCACGAAGCCCGACCAGCCGGATCCGGACTAACCGGGGCTGACGAAGGTGGCCTGGAACAGCGCCGCGAGCTGGTCGGCGGCCCGCCGGCGCGGCCAGCGCCGCTCGTTGAGCAGCCGGTCGAGCAGGTCGATCGACATCAGCGCCCACATCATGTCGGCGGCGGTGTCCACCGTCCATCGTGGGGCCAGCGCCCCCTCGTCGGCGAGCCACCGGACCAACCGCCGGCTGCCCTTGAGCCAGTTGCCCTGGGCGGTCTGCCAGAGCTCGGCGGCGTCCGGGTCGCCGTAGCGGGCGCGTTCGACCGCGCGGAGGATGCCGAGGATGCGCGGATGGGACCGGACGATGTGGTGGGCCCACTCGGTCAGCCCGGTGGCCGCGTCCGGGCTGTCCCACACCGCCTGCAACGATCGGCCGAGGTCCTCGGTCTGGCCGAGGCTGCGGTAGAGCGCGGTGAGCAGCTCGGTGCGGGTGGCGAAGTGCAGGTAGACCGCCCGGCGGGATACTCCGGCGCGCTCCGCCACCGCGGCCATGGTCAGGGTCGCGAACCCCTCGCCTTCGATCAGCTCGCGGGCGGCGCGCAGCAGCGAGGCAACGGTCCGCCGGCTCCGCGCGTTCTGCGGCTCCTCGATGATCTTCATCCGACCAGTCCTCAGAAAATTCACTCAGCGTGTAGTTTGGGCTTGCATTGATCTTCACATAGTGTGTAGTTTGAGAACTGCACACCATGTGTAGCTTAGAGGAGGAACTGAGATGGCCACAACTACCGGCACACCCGGCGTACGGCGCCGGCGTGCGCTCGTCCTGGCCGGCGCCACGCTCGCCCCGGTCGTCCCGTGGCTGGTCGCGCGGGCCACCGGCACCGAGCTGGAGGTCACCCTGGGCGGCCAACCTTCAATGGTGATCAGCCTGCCGCTCGTCATCATCACCGCGCTCGCCGCCTCGCTGGCCGGCTGGGCCGTGCTGGCGGTCCTGCAGCGGGTCAGCCACTCGGGCCGCACCGGCCGGGCGGTGTGGACCGGGCTGGCCGTCGCCGGTCTGCTCGGCTCGTTCCTGCCGCTGGCCGCGACGGAGGCCAGCGGGGCAACCAAGGTCTATCTGGCGCTGGCGCATGTCGCGGTCGCCGCCGTCCTGATCCCCGGCCTGCGAGCGACCGTTCCGAGCCGCGAGGCCGCCCGAGTTCCTGAATGGAGCAAGTGATGAGCGTGTTCACCGAGGTCGAGCTGGACTACCTGACCGGCAACCGGCTGCTTGGCCGGCTGGCCACCGTCGGGGCGAACGGGATGCCGCATGTCGCGCCGGTCGGGTGGCGCCTGGACGCGGACGTCGTCGTGATCACCGGCCGGAACTTCTCGGACACCAAGAAGTTCCGGGACGTCGCGGCCACCGGACGGGCGGCGATCGTGATCGACGACGTACTGCCGCCCTGGCAGGCCCGGGGGGTGGAGATCCGGGGGCGCGCCGAGGCGGTCGAAGCCCCGGAGCCGCAGATCCGGATCCGCCCGACCCGGATCGCCAGCTGGGGACTCGACGGCGAGCGCTCGGCCCGGACCGTCCGGCCCGACCCGACTGGTCCCCCGGCCAACGGCTCACCGACCAGCGAGGCACCGACCCGTTGAAACCGCGCCCCGGATCGCGTTGATCATGGAGTTACGGACCCACCACGCCGGCGACACGCCGACCCAACTCCATGATCAACGCGGCGAGGTAGGCGCTACTGGGTCAGGAGGTGTCGCCGGTGAGGGAGAAGGAGCGGAGGCGGTCGACGGCGAGCAGCGTCGCCCCGACCGTGACCGCCACCGCCATCGCCAGTGCCACCGGGGCGGAGACGGTGCTGGTGACCACCCCTGAACCGTCGATCCGCTCCGCGACGCTGACCGCGTAGTGCTGGATGGACAGCACCCGGGTGCCGCTCACCAGGTTGGTCAGCAGGCCCTCCCAGACCAGAACGTAGACCAGGCCGACCAGCACGGGGCGGCGGGTGAGCAGCGAGAGGGCCAGGAACAGCGCACAGTACGCGAGGGCGCCGACCGCGGTGCCGGCCAGCACCGCGATGCCGAGCCGCCCGGAGCCGGAGACCAGCCCGGCGAGCAACATCCCGGTGCCGGCCGCCAGGGTGGTCACCACGACCGCGACCAGCAGCTTGGAGAGGACGATCTCGCGGCGGGGCAACGGCTTGGCCAGGATGTGTACGGCCGTGCCGTCGTCGATCTCGGAACCGAGCACGCTGGCCCCGACGATCAGCGCCAGCACCGGCAACACCGCCGCGAACCCGAGCCCGACCAGCACCGGCTGCCCCCACTCGTCAGGCGTGGCTCCCAGCAGGTCGGCCAGTAACGCCATCCCGACCACCAGCGCGGGCAGCGGGAGCAGCAACAGGAACCGGCGCCGGCCGAACAGGCCGCGCAGCGTGAGCCGGACGATGGTCAAGTTGATCATGATGCCACCAGGTAGGAGAAGACGCTTTCCAGGGACTCGTCGGTCGGCAGCACGCGGGTGACGCGTACCCCTTCGGAGACCGCCACCGCCGGCAGCGCCCGGGTGAACGTGCCGTAGTCGCTGGTCCGTACGGTCAGCCCGCCGGCCGGATCCAGCTCCACCCCGACCACCGGCTCCTTGGCCAGCAGCGCGACCGCCAGCCGCCGGTCGTCGCTGGAGTGGATCGTGAACACGTGCGGCCGGTGGGTCATCAGTCGCCGGATCGTACGGTAGTCGCCGGAGGCCGCCAGCCGCCCGGCCACGATCACCTGCACGATCCCGGACAGCTGCGCCACCTCCTCCAGGATGTGCGAGCTGAACAGCACCGTCCGGCCGTCCTCGCCGAGCTGGTGCAGCACCTCCATCATGTGCAGCCGCTGCCGGGGGTCCATCCCGTTGAACGGCTCGTCCAGCAACAGCACCGCCGGGTCGTGCACCAGGGCCGCGGCCACCCGGATCCGCTGCCGCATCCCCTTCGAGTAGGTGCCGACCCGCCGGTGCTGCGCCTCGACCAAGTCCACCATCTCGACCGCCCGGCGGGCCGCGGCCCGCGGGGCGGGCAGCTTGTGCAGCCGGGCGCCGCTGAGCACGAACTCGTGCCCGGTCAGGAACCCGGGCACCGCCTCCCGCTCGCTGACCAGCCCGAGCGTGCGGTAGACCGGCGGATGCCGCCAGACCGGGGTACCGTCCAGAGTCACCGTTCCGCGGGACGGCGCCAGGAACCCAGACATCATGTGCAGCAGCGTGGTCTTGCCGGCGCCGTTCGGCCCGAGCAGGCCGGTCACCCCCGGGCGTAGCGCCATCGTCACGTCGTTGACCGCCACCACGTTGCCGTACCACCGGGACACCCCGGTCAGCTCTACGCTGCTACCCCCGCGCCGGTCGCTGCCCGGCGCCGGAGCCGGCTGACGACCCGGCTGCTCGGCTCCGCCAGCGCTACGCCCCGCTGGCGGCCGTCGCTCGTTCGCTTCGCTCACACTCACGCTCGCACCCTCCGGTAGCGCACCAGCAACAGCCCGGCGCAGGCGGCCACCAGCGCGACGGTGACCGCGCCGTACAGCGGGCCGAAACCTCCAAGGTCCATCGAGTCCGGTTCGGGGGCCAGCCACACCCGCACCCCGACCAGCAAGGTCTCCGGGCTGAACAGCCCGGAGAGCTGCCGGGCGGTCTCGCCGCCGGCCGTCTCCAGCAACCCGACGATCGGGAGGGTCACCAGGAACGCGGCCACCACGATCGGGGCCGCCACCGCACGGCGGCTGACCAGTGAGGCGATCAGCAGCGACACCGCGCTGACCAACACCGCGTGCAGCGCAGCGTAGGCCAGCCCGCTGCCGAAGTCGCCGACCTCGTCCCACACCGCGCGCCAGCCGTCGACCGAGAACACTCCACCGAGGAACATCACCAGCATCGGCCCGGTCAGCAGCAGCCAGACCGCGCCGATCAGGGCCGCCAGCTTGGCCAGCCCGTAGTCGGTGCGGCGCAGCGGCCGGGAGAAGTAGAGGGACAGCACACCGCTGCGCAGGTCCCGGGACACCAGCTCCGGCGCCACCACCGCACAGAACAGCACCGCCAGCGGGAACACCGCGTCCGGGAAGTCCAGGTAGGACAGCACGACCTCACCCGTGACGGACCGGATCGCGGTGACCACCACCGCCACCACCCCCACGATCCCGACCACCAGCCACGGGAACACCTTCGCCTTGGCACTGCGGCCCAGCCCGTACGCGGTGCGCAGGCTGTGCGTCAGCAGCGAGCCGACCGCGTAGCCGCGCCCCAGCCGCGGCCCCTGGTAACGCTGGTAGCCGATGTCGTGGATGACCCCGGCGGCCCGATCCGTCATGACTGTGTCACCGTCGTCTCCGTCGTCTCCGTCGTCTCCGTCGCGAACAGCTCGGCGACCCGGTGATGCCGCTGATCCAGCCGGTGCAGCGGCAGGTCCCGCTCGGCCACCGCCCGCAGCACCCGGTCGTAGATGTCATCGCCAGTCAACGGCACCAGCAGCGCCGGCCCGTCCCGGCGCACCTCCCCCACGTCCAAACCGGCCAGCGCCTCCGCCAGCTCCTCGGTGCCTTCGTCCACTTCGATCACCAGCACCCCGGTGGCGGTGGTCATCGAGGAGATCCGGTCGGCCCGCAGCAGCCGGCCGGCGTCGATCGCCACCAGCGAGTCGCAGATCCGCTCCACCTCCCCGAGCAGGTGCGAGCAGACCACTATGGAGATGCCGAACTCGGTGCCGATCCGGCTGATCAGCTCCAGCATCGCGTCCCGGCCGGCCGGGTCCAGCCCGTTGGTCGGTTCGTCGAGCAGCAGCAGGTCCGGATCGTGCACCAGCGCCTGGGCCAGCTTCACGCGCTGCTTCATACCGGTGGAGTAGCCGCCCACCTGCCGGTATCGCTCCTCGTACAACCCGACGTGGCGCAGCGTCTCGCTGGCCCGCTCCCGGGCGGAGGTGCGCGGCAGGCCGCTGACCCGGGCCAGGTGGGTGACCAGCTCGGCGGCGATCAGGTCCGGCGGCAGGCTGTCGTGCTCGGGCATGTACCCCACCCGGGCGCGCACCTGCTCCCCCTGCCGGACCGGGTCCAGCCCGAGCACCCGGGCCGAGCCGCCGGTGGGCGGCAGCAACCCCAGCAGGATCTTGATGAGCGTCGACTTGCCGGCGCCGTTCGCTCCCACCAGGCCGATTATCCCGGGCTCCACGGTGACGGTCAGGTCCGCCAGAGCGGTCACCCGGGGGCCATACCGCTTGGTCAGCGACTCGGTCGCGATCAGACTCACGCCCTGAGACTACGGCCTCCGGGGAGGAGGGCACATCCGGCGCAATCCCCGAGTTCGTCACCTAGGGGTCGAGCCGCTTCAGCCAGTGCTGGCCGACCAGGTCCTTCCCGAAGCTGTGGTGCGGCGCGGCCTCCACCAGCGTGAACCCGGCCCGCTGGTAGATCCGCCGGGCCTCGACCAGGACGTCGTTCGTCCACAGCGTGACCTGCTGGTAGCCGGCCCGGCGGGCGAACCGCAGGCACTCGTAGACCAACCGGCCGCCGATGCCGGCGCCCCGCGCGGCGGGCTCCACGAGCAACAGTCGCAGCTGGGCGGTCTGGTCGTCCTGACGAGTGCAGAACACGCAGCCGACCGGCTCACCATCCAGCTCGGCGATCCAGGCGAGCTCCCGCCACCGGTCGGCCCGTTCCCCGTACTCGGCGACGATCCGCGCGACCAGCGCCTCGAACGTCTCGTCCCACCCGTACTCCTCGGCGTACCGGACCCCGTGCCGCTGCACCACCCAGCCGAGGTCACCGGGCAGCAGCGGCCGCAGCAGGTAGCCGGCCGGGCGGTCCGGCGGGTCCAGCATCCCGCGGACCGCGCCCATCGCGCCGACCAGCCGCCGCTGGTCCGGTTCGGACAGTTTCGCCAGCAGGTCGTGGATCTCGCCGGCCGAGCGCCCGTCCAGGGTCTGGTACGCGGACCGGCCCGGGTCGGTCAGCCGGATCACCCGCCGGCGCCCGTCGGCCGCCGACCGTTCCCGGGTGACCAGCCCGCCGGCCTCGAACCGGGCCAGGATCCGGCTCAGGTAGCCGCCGTCGATCGCCAGCGCCCGCCGCAGGTCGGGGACCTCGGTGGCGGCCCGTTGCCCGAGCTCGAACAGCACCCGGCCCTCGGTCAGCGAGTACGTAGTGTCGAGCAGGCCCTCCCCGAGCACCCCGATCGCCTCGGTGTAGAACCGGTTGAACGCCCGGACCGCCGCCACCCGGTCCGCCGGCACCCGCGTGCCCGCCATGCCCACCTCGACAAATCGCTTGACTCAGTCAAGCATATCAGGCAGGCTCCCTCATGTAGTGCTCGGTGAAGTCCCGGCACCGACCGTCGGCGGTCAGCCGGATCAGGAACAGGTTGCGGTACGCGCGGCGGGGCGCCTCGGCGGTCGCCGGGTAGACGATCTCGCAGCGCGCCACCCCCAGGTCCCCGTCGACCGCCAGCGGCTCGGACCGCATCTGCCAGCTGTCCGGGTCATCCGGCTCGGCCAGCCAGGCGGTGGCGATCGCCTCCGCCCCGTGCGCCGCGTCCGGACCGGTCTCCCACGGGTGCCAGCGGTAGACCGCGTCGTCGGTGAACAGCGCCCGGATCTGGGCCGGGTCGTTGGCGCGCCAGGCCGCCTCGTACCGGTCCAGCCACTCCCGCAGCGTCGCGTGGTCGGTCACGTCGGTTCCCTCCTCGTCCGTCGGTGACCAGTGCACGCTAACCGACCGGTCCCGGGTCGTGGCGGAAATCGAACCACCAGTCCGCCTCGCCCAGCAGGCGGACCACCGCCGGACCAGGCGGGTCAAGGGGTCTTCGCGGACCCACATCCGTGCGGATGTGGGCTACATACCAGGGGATGTAGAGCACAGGTACCCACCCCCGGCTCCGCCCGCCACTGACCACCGGCCCAGATCTTGAAACCCTGCCCCGGCACGGTGCACGAACCCAGCACCGTCAGCTTGGGCCCGGACCAGCTCGGCGCAGTGGTGAACTCCACCTCGAAGTCGGCGCCTCGCGCTCGGTTCGCAGGAGGTTAAAGGTGGCAGTGACGACCGTTCGTCGGGCGGGCGCGTCAACCTGACTGCGTCGATGGGAGCTTGGTCGACGGGAGCTTATCGGACAGCTGCTCGATCGCAGCGAGCCGTCGGGCCGCGGTTCGCCCGGATCCTGCGGGAGCAGCGCGAACAGCTCCGCCCGCGGCGCGAAGAAGCGGAGCACCGGTGCGAGCACCGGTTTACTGGTGTCCGGGGCGGTGGTGTCGATCAGCCCCTCGAACCGCACCCCGGTCAGCTCCGGCTCGGCCTCCCGCACATCCCGCACCACCAGCAGCGCCACCTGCGCGACCACCTCGTCGTAGAGCGCGGCGGCCGACTCGTCCGACCGGGGCACCGGCCGCACCTCATCGGCCGCCGCCAGATACTCGTACCCGCTGATCGGTGGAACCACCTCCCGGCCCGGCACCACCACCCGCAGCGTGACCTGCTCGACATCCGGGTGGCGGATGACCTCCGCCCGGCGCGGGAAGCCGGCCGGCAGCGGCACCCGCCGCAGGACGGTCCGCAGGAAGCTCTCCACTACCGGCGGGTCGCGGTCGCGCATGCCGGCCGCCACCCGAGCGATCCGGGACTGGTAGGCGGCCTGCTCGGCCCGCACCTGTGCCAGCCGCTGCTGGTGGGCGCGCTCGGCCGCGACCAGCTGCTGGCTGCGGTCCTGCTCGCCCTCCTGCCATCGGTCGCAGGCCCGCTGGTACGCGGACCGGGCGGCTTCCTCCCGCCGCTGCCGCCAGGCCCGCCCGCCCCACCGGCCGGACAGCGGACCGGGCGCGAAGTTCGCCCAGGCCGGCTCCGGCTCGGGGGTGCCCAGCGGTCCCGGGTCGAACGCCGGCTGCTCCGGCACCGGCCGGGCTGGATCGGTCGTCCGGCACCGCCGGCTGGGCGGGGCGGCACTCCACGAGCCATGTCGCTCCTACGGGAGTCGAGAGGATCGGTCCGGTCAGCTCAGGGTAACGACTCCCACACGCCTCGTCGACTCCAGCTGCGGCGACCCGTTCCTACGGCGCCTCGACGCCGCTGATCCGGTACTTGTGAACCTCTGCGGACCGCAGCGCCGGCAACTCGAGCGGCGGCCCGCCCGAGGTACGGAACCGATGCAGGTCCTCGTCGGACTCCCACCGCTCGAAGACGTTGATCCGCGCCGCATCGATCGGATCAGCCGCCTGGACGAAGTCGTAGCAGCCCGGCGCCTGCCGAGCCTGGCGCGCTACGTCGGCAACCGCGCTCAGGTACCGATCGCGGTCGGCCACGTCCAGATGAAGTTGGCCAGCAACGATGATCAACCGAACCTCCTCGGAGAAGACCTGCTTACGGCCAATGGTGGCACTGCGGCGCTCCTGCCCACCGCACAGGCAGGCCGGCCCTCCCGACACTGACCCCGAGCAGACCCCTGAACGTTCTGAAACGGCCTAGCATCTGGCGTGTGCCCGCCCCACCGCCCGCCCGCCGATCGAGGCGGTCGAGCACTACCGCCGGGACGCCACCGCCCGGCGGGACCTGGCCCGCCGGCTCCCGCCGCCGGTGGTCGAGCCGGCGTGACCAGCCCACCGTCGGCGGACCGGAAACCGGCTGCTCTATCCTGGGCGGGTCGGGCAGCCGGGTGGAGGTGAGCGTGGACTCCAGGTCGGCCGAGCTCGCCCACGAGCAGGCGTACTTCGACGCCGCGGCCAAGCACCGGGACCGGAAGCTGGCCACCCTGGCCGACGTGCCGACCGCGGCCGCGCACGACGTAGCGGCCGCCCACCTGAAGCGGTACGCGAAGGCGGCCGCGGACGCGATCGGGGACACCGGCACCGCGGTGGCGTTCGGACGCACCGACGACGCGAGCGGCGAGTGCCTCTACATCGGACGGCACCTGATCAACGACACCGACTCCGAGATCCTGGTGGTCAACTGGCAGGCGCCGGCCGCCGCCAGCTACTTCGAGGCCAGCCACGACGACCCGCACGGGCTCCGTCGCAAGCGGACCTTCGAGTGCGACGGCAACACCATCCGCGACTTCACCGAAGTGACCTTCGGCCAGGCCGGTCCGGATGAGCTGGACGAGCCGCTGCTGCGGGAGCTGGCCGCCGGCCGGACCGGCGCGATGCGGGACATCGTGGCCACCATCCAGGCCGCGCAGTACGACATCATCCGGGCGCCGATCGACCGGGTGCTGGTGATCGAGGGTGGCCCGGGCACCGGCAAGACGGCGGTGGCGCTGCACCGGGTGTCCTGGCTGCTGTACCACCACCGGGCCACGTTCCGCCCCGACGAGGTGCTGGTGGTGGGTCCACACCCGACCTTCATGCGCTACATCCGGGACGTGTTGCCCGGTCTCGGTGACCGCGGGGTGGTGCTGCGGGACGTGACCCGGCTCGCGCCGGAGGTGTCGGGCGGCCGGGCGGAGCCGCCGGAGCTGGCCCGGCTCAAGGGCCAGGCCCGGATGGCCGGGCTGCTGGCCCGGGCGCTGGCGGCCCGGATCGGCGATCCGGAGCCGGCCGAGCGGCTGCTGCTGGGCGGCCGGTTCGTCACCCTCCCGGGAGTCGAGGTGGCCGAGGCGGTGGCCGCGGCCCGGGCGGCCGACCTGCCCTACACGCAGGGCCGGCAGCTGCTCCGGGAGCGGCTGGCGGCGCTGGTACGCGAGCGCGGCGGCCCGGAGCCGGCCGGCCAGGACGCGCTGGCGAACCTGGTCGAGCGGCTCTGGCCACAGCAGAGCGCACCGGCCTTCCTGCGGGACCTGGTCGGCTCCCGGCGCCGGCTGCGGGCCGCCGCCGGGGACGAGTTCACCGCCACGGAGCTGGACCAGCTGTACCGGCGTGGCGCCGACCGGATCTCCGAGGAGGTCTGGTCGCCGGCCGACCTGCCGTTACTGGACGAGGCCGACCAGCTGATCGGCGACACCGCCCGGCGGTACGCGCACGTGGTGGTGGACGAGGCGCAGGACCTGTCCCCGATGCAACTGCGCAGCGTGGCCCGCCGGTCCTCGACCGGCTCGCTGACCGTGGTCGGCGACCTGGCCCAGTCGACCGGGCCGTGGGCCCGGGACAGCTGGTCGGAGGTGACCAGCCACCTGCCGGTCACCCACCCGGTGGCGGTGGCGCCGCTGCGGTACGGCTACCGGGTGCCGCGGCAGGTGTACGAGCTGGCGGCTCGGCTGCTGCCGGTGGCCGCACCGCACGTGACCCCGCCCCGGGTGATCCGGGACGGCCCGACCGAACCCGCGGTGCACCGGGTGGAGCTGGCCGAGCGGGCGGCCAGGGCGGTCGCGGTCGCCGGTGCCCGGGCCGAGGCCGGCCAGTTCGTCGGGATCGTCTGCCCGGAGCGCTGCCGCCGCGAGGTCGAGGCGGCGCTGGCGGCCGGCGCGCTGGCGTGGAGCGACGCCGGGCGTGGCGAGCTGGGGTCGGCGGTCAACCTGGTCAGCCCGCAGGAGGCGAAGGGGCTGGAGTTCGACGCGGTGGTGGTGGTCGAGCCGGAGCAGATCGTGGCCGCCGACCCGCGCGGGCATCGGCTGCTCTACGTCGCGCTGACCCGCACCACCCGGTATCTGGACATCGTGTGCGTGGGTGAGCCGCTGCCGCTGACCGCGCCGCCCGCACCGGCCGCGGAGGAGCAGCTAGCGGCCGGGCCGGGGTACACCGACCGGGACGCCCGCCGGCTGGCGGCCCACCTGGCCGGCCAGCTGCGCAGCGCCGCCCCGGAGCCGGCCTGGCCGCAGGTGCTGGCCGAGCTGGCGCGGCTGGTCGACGTCGCCGACCCCGGACCTGACCCGGACCCGACCCCGACCCCGATTAGTAGCGGGCCGGGGCCGGCCGGCTGATCGCCTCCGAGTCCAGCCGCCGGCCGATCGTCCACTGTACTACCTGCTCCAGCAGCACCGGCTTGGTCGCCTTCGACGGCACCGCCACCCCCAGCTCCCGGGCCAGCTCCCGCAGCTGCGCCACCAGCAGCCCCTGGTCGGCCAGCCAGCGCTGTCCCGCCGCCCGGTCCCCGATCGCCGACAGCTCCGCACGTACCTGCTCGGCACTCACCGGCGGCGGCTTCGCGGCCGCGCGGGTGGCCGGGCGGGCGGCCTTCGGCACCACCGCCAGCTTGGCGCTCCCCTCGGCCAGCTCGGCCAGCTGCTCCGCCGGCAACCTGCGCAGCAGCTCCGCCACCCGCAGCAGTACGCGGTGGCTGAGGTCGGCCTGGTCGGACACGCTGGCTCCTAGCTCCGGGTCTTCGCGAGCAGCTCGCTGGCGAGCTGCTGCAGCTCGTACTGGACGGTGACGTTACCGCCCGGCACCAGCACCGCTGGGACGCCCTGCTCCCCGGCCGCCGCGAACAGCGTCTTGTTCTCCCGGATCCGCTGGTCGAACACCGGGATCTCGACGCTGTCCGGCATCGTGAGGTAGTTTCGCGCGGCGATGATCGGAGAGCCGCCGCTCGCGTACTGGATCATGTTGAAGACCACCCCCAGGATGACCGGGTTGATCTCCATCGGCCCCGGGCCAGCCACCCGGTTGACGTCCCGGACCAGCTCGGAGAACTTCCGCCGCAGGTAGTCGATGCCCAGAGTGGACAGATAGTCCGGCTTTGCCGGCACCAGCAGGTGGTCGCTGGCCACGATCGCGGTCCGGGTGACCATGGTGAAGTTGGGCGGGCAGTCGACCAGCACCACGTCGTACTCGGCGAACGCCTCACCGGCCAGCGCGTCCGCCAGCGGCCGGTGCAGCTCCAGGTAGCGCGGGCTGCCGTGCTGGAACCGGGACCCGCCGAGGTCGGCGGCGAGGTCCAGATCGGCGTCCATCAGGCTCAGGTGGGAGGCGACCAGGTCCAGCCGCCCGGCCCCGTTCTTGCCGACGAGCTCGTTGACCTCCGGCGGGGTCAGGACGTACTTGGCCAGGTCGTCGGGCGCGCCGGGCGCCAGCACCGATCCGAACCACTGCAGGATCGTCCGCTCGTCGGCGAGCTCCCGCTCCCAGGTCTGCGGGCGGTAGAAGGAGAAGGTCAGGCTCGACTGCGGGTCCAGGTCGATCAGCAGGACCTTCCGGCCGCGGTACGCGAGCTCGGCTCCGACGTTGGCAGTCAGGGTGGTCTTGCCGACCCCGCCCTTGTAGTTGATGACCGATACGACGCTCACCGTAGGCAGCATGGCACGCCGGGCCGGGTCCCGCCTCCCCCGCGGTACGGTGGAGGCAGCCCGCCGAAGGGGGGACAGATGCCGGTCGAGCTGAACCACACCATCGTCGCGGCCCGGGACAGTCGGGCCGCCGCCGAGTTCCTCGCCACCGTCCTTGGGCTGGCGGTCGGCCCGCCGTACGGCCCGTTCCTGCCGGTCGAGACCAGCAACGGGGTGACGCTGGACTTCATGGACAGTGGGGGCGCGGAGATCACCTCGCAGCACTACGCGTTCCTGGTCTCGGAGGAGGAGTTCGACGCCATCATGGGCCGGATCCACCAGGCGGGGATCACCTTCTACGCCGATCCCGGGCACCGGCACGCCGGCGAGATCAACCGCAACGACGGTGGCCGCGGCGCCTACTTCGCGGACCCGAACGGCCACAACCTGGAGATCATCACCCGCTCCTACGGCAGCGGCGGCTGACCCGACCTGCCCTCCACCACCCGCAGCACGTCCTCAGCGAGGAACAGCTTGTTGCGGGGCCGATCGCCGACCTCTACCAATACGCCCGCGTCCACGAGCTTGGCGACGTTCTGACGCGCCGCCCGATGAGTCACACCGAGCAGCCTCGGGTGGCACGTACGCAAAGTAGCCTCGCTCCGCCTGGGCTACGTAACGTCGTTGAGACTTGGCGAAGTCCTCCGGCTTCAGTGGTGGTCACCTCCCCAACTGGCGCTCGTTGTGATACCTAAACCCCAGAACAGTATCATTGCCGGAGGCTTATGATACTTAAGTACCACGAGTGGGGTCGCCGCCGAAGTTCCTGGCCACAAGATCAACCGCAAAGATACTTTCGTTCCGCTATCCGACACGGTACGCGGTGAGCAGGTCATCGGGAGTGAGCGCAGCCAGCCCATCCACCGTGGAGCCGGTGCGCGAGACCACCAGCAGCGGGGTGTCAGCACCGGCCCCGGGCATCCGGTCCCGGTGCTGGGCCAGCCGACCGAGATCATGTACGTCGAATGGGCGGCTCTCCTGCCACTTGATCGATCCGACGAAGGTGACCGTCTTGGCGATCGGCTCCCGGTCCGCTCCCACCAGGTCGATCTCGACGTCGCTGTTTCGGGTCCAGTAACCGCCGACCGCACCGGTGCCAGCCGGGAGCCGCTCCGGCAGCCGGCGCAGCGACTCCCGCACCACCGGCTCGACCGCCCGCCCTCGCCAGGCCAGCCACGACGCGCGCAGCCGGGCCAGCGTCAGATCCCCGCGGCCGCGTTCGATCTCCGGCAGGTGCGGGCCGAGGAACGCCAGCCAGAACCGCAGATGCGGGTCGGCGACCCGATACCTGGTCTCGCGGGAGGGTCGGGTGGACAGCGGAGTCACCGCCTCCACCGCCCGCTTGGTGCTGAGCAAGACCAGCGACCGGTTCAACGAGGCGGGCGGCACTCCCGCAGCACGGGCGATCAGGGAGAAGCTTCGCTCGCCGGTTCCGATCGCACCGAGTGGAGACAGAGCAATCGCGGGCTGGCGGTGGCCGGGTTGGGCCCCGGCGGTGCCGTCCAGCAGCGCGAGCACCGCGACGGCCACCACGATCGAGGTCAGGCTTCGTTTCACGGGAGGAGCCCTTCACCGAGGGGACTGGTATCCGCATGCAAGCCCCGCCGGGTGAACGGGGGCGACAGGCGGCATTGCCTACCGCGCAACGGTGGGGAAACTACCGGCGGTGGGTGGAGAACCGGTCGGTGGCGGCGACCAGGTGCTCGGCCATCCCGGGGCCGAAGTGCCCGTCGTCGACCACGATCAGCTCGCTGTCCGGCCAGGCCCGGGCCAGCTCCCAGGCGGTCTCCAGCGGGCCGCTCACGTCCAGCCGGCCGTGTACCAGCACCCCGGGGATGCCGGCCAGCCGCCCGGCCTCCCGCAGCAGGATCCCCTCCTGGCGCAGGAAGCAGTCGTTGGCCCAGTAGTGGGTGACCAGCCGGACGAACGCCATCCGGAACACCGGGTCCTGGTAGCGCGGGCTGGGCTGGTGCCCCGGCGCCAGGCTGACGTGCGCGTCCTCCCAGTCGCACCAGTCCCGGGCCGCCCGGTCCCGGACCGCCGGGTCCGGGTGCTGCATCAGCCGGTGGTACGCCTCGACCAGCCGGCCGTCCCGTTCGGCGGCCGAGACCCCGTCCCGGAACCGGGCCCACTGCTCCGGGAACAGCCGGCCGACGTCCTGGGTGATCCAGTCGACCTCCCGCCGCCGGCCGCTGGTGACCGCGGCCAGCACGATCTCGGTGACCCGCTCCGGGTGGCGCTGCGCGTAGGCCAGCGCCAGGGTCGAGCCCCAGGAGCCGCCGAACAGCAGCCACCGTTCGATCCCGAGGTGCGCCCGGAGCAGCTCCAGGTCGGCGATCAGGTGCTGGGTCGTGTTGACGCTCAGGTCGGTGGCCAGGTCGCTGGCGTGCGGGGTGCTCCGGCCGCAGCCACGCTGGTCTAACAGCACGATCCGGTAGCGCGCGGGGTCGAACCAGCGCCGCCACCCGGGGCCGGCTCCGGAGCCCGGCCCGCCGTGCAGCACCACCGCCGGCTTCCCGTCCCGGCTGCCCGATTCCTCCCAGTAGACGTGGTTACCGTCCCCGACCGCCAGCATCCCGTTCCGGTGCGGCTCGATCTCCGCGTACCGCTCGCTCATCTGCCTCTCCTTCCGGCAAACCCCGCGACGGTACCGCACCAGTTGCGAGACTGGAACCGTGTTCGACTACGACCTGCTGGTGCTCGGCTCCGGGCCGGGCGGGCAGAAGGCGGCGATCGCGGCGGCGAAGCTGGACCGGCGGGTGGCCGTGATCGAGCGCCGGGCCATGCTCGGCGGGGTGTGCATCAACACTGGCATGATCCCGTCCAAGACCCTCCGGGAGGCGGTGCTCTACCTGACCGGGCTCAGCCAGCGGGAGATGTACGGCCAGAGCTACCGGCTCAAGGAGGACATCACGGTGGCCGACCTGACCGTCCGGACCCAGCACGTGGTCGGCCGGGAGGTGGACGTGATCCGCAGCCAGCTCGCCCGGAACCGGGTCCGACTGGTGACCGGCACCGGGCGGTTCGACGACCCGCACACGGTGACCGTGACCGACGAGGCGGGCCGGGGGACCCAGCTGTCCGCCGAGAAGGTCGTCGTGGCCACCGGCACCCGGCCGGCCCGCCCGCCCAGCGTGGACTTCGACGAGCGGACCATCGTCGACTCCGACGGCATCCTCAGCCTGGACCGGATCCCGGACTCGATGGTGGTGGTCGGCGCCGGGGTGATCGGGATCGAGTACGCGTCGATGTTCGCCGCGCTCGGCACGAAGGTGACCGTGGTCGAGCGGCGGGACCGGATGCTCGAGTTCTGCGACCTGGAGATCGTCGAGGCGCTGAAGTACCACCTGCGGGACCTGGCGGTCGCGTTCCGGTTCAGCGAGGAGGTCGCCGGGGTGGAGCGGCACGCCCGGGGCGCGGTGGCGGTGCTGGAGAGCGGCAAGCGGATCCCCGCCGACACCGTGATGTACTCGGCCGGCCGGCAGGGCACCGCCGGCGAGCTGGCCCCGGAGCGGGCCGGGCTGGTCCCGGACGATCGCGGCCGGCTAGCGGTCGACGAGCACTACCGCACGGCGGTGCCGCACATCTACGCGGTCGGCGACGTGATCGGCTTCCCGGCGCTGGCCTCCACCTCGATGGAGCAGGGCCGGCTGGCGGCCCACCACGCGTGCGGCGAGCCGGCCCGACCCAGCCACGGGGCGTCGCCGTTCGGCATCTACACCATCCCGGAGATCAGCTACGTCGGGCGCACCGAGGACGAGCTGACCGAGCAGCGGGTGCCGTTCGAGGTCGGGATCGCCCGATACCGGGAGCTGGCCCGCGGGCAGATCATCGGCGACTCGTACGGGATGCTCAAGCTGCTGGTCTCGCCGCCGGACCACCGGTTGCTCGGGGTGCACGTGTTCGGCACCGGCGCCACCGAGATGGTGCACATCGGACAGACCGTGATCGGGTGCGGGAGCACGGTAGACTACCTGGTAGACGCGGTGTTCAACTACCCGACGTTGGCCGAGTCGTATAAGGTCGCGGCACTGGACGCGACGAACAAGCTACGTAGAGTCGCCCGGCTGGACAACTAGGCCGGCCGGTTCGGTCAGTGGACTTTAGTCATTCGTACTTCTAGGCTCAGGACGTAGTGGACCCGTCCCGCCGACTGTCGGAGGGGGTAGCGAGCGGATGCCAACGACGGCATTGAGCACGCGACAGGACCGGTCACTGCTGGTCGAGCACGCCGGCGGGATCGTGGAGATAGCCGCCCGGGTCCGCCCGGGTCGAGCCGATGGTGACCTGCTGCTCCTGCTGCACGGGATGGGGTGCACCAAGGAGAGCTTCGACTCGGCGTTCGACGCCGCACCCCTGGCCGACCTCGCGATCTGCGCCTTCGACTTCCCCGGCCACGGCCGATCCACCGGCCCGCTGCCAGAGTTCACCATCGACGCGTACGCGGACGTCACCGCGAGCGTGGTCCGCGAGCTCGCCCCGCGGCGGCTGTTCGTGGTGGCGCACAGCATGGGCGGCGCGGTCGGGCTGGTGGCCGCGGCGGACCTGCCCCAGCTGGCCGGCTTCGTCAACATCGAGGGCAACCTGGTCGGGCAGGACTGCGGACTGGTCAGCCGGGGGGCGGCGGAGCGACCGCTGGCCGAGTTCGTGCACCGCGAGTTCCCGCGGTTCCTGGCCACCCTGCAGTCCTCACCGGAGCCGGCGCTGCGGGCTTGGGCAGGGTGGTATGCGCAGGCCGACCCGGCGGCGTTCCACCAGGTCGCGAGTTCGCTGGTGGAGTGGTCAGACAGCGGCAAGCTGCGGTCGCTGTTCCGCTCACTGCCCGGCGCCACCGCCTACCTGCACGGCGACGACAGCGGCGACCTGAGCTACCTGCTGTCCACACTGGATGGCATCCCGGTCTACCCCGTCCCCGGCTCCGGGCACTTCCCGATGGTCGACAACCCGCTGGTCCTGTGGCGGGTGGTGGCGGAGGTGCTGGCCGGCGCCGGGCACGAGCGGGCCGCCGGGCGCGGGCCGGCCACCATCGGGCGGTAGCGTACAAAGTCCCACAACCGGGTCTAGACCCAATACCGGTAACTTAAGGGCATACCGGTCGTTGATTGTGGTGTGCCGCGTGCTGGTCAGGTCAAGTCGGGTGAGCGTTTGTCGGATCGCATCGCGATCGGGGTGTTGACGGCGGCGTTTCCGCCCTCGCTTGTAGAC
>WHTQ01000135.1 GCA_009377645.1 Micromonosporaceae bacterium
CCGGCCACCCCGGTCCGGGTGACCCCGGTCAGCCGGTCCCGCGGGTCGTACTCATAGGAGTAGGTCCGCTCCAACAGCTCGGCATGGCTGTCGGCGCTCTGGGTGCGGGCGACATCGGTGGCCAGGTGGCTGTTCGCGGTGTACGTGAGCGTGTGCTCGTTGACCACCGTCGCATCGGCGCGCCGCTCCACCTGCGAGCGCACCATCCCGTCCAGGAAGTAGTCGTAGCTGACGGTGTTGCCGTTGGCAGCGGTCTCGGTGTCCACCCGACCCTTCGGGGTGTAGGTGAACGTGGACACCTTCGGGCTCACATCCGGCTCGGTGTGGGTCACCTGCGCGACCGCGTCCCGCACGTCGTAGACCAGTTCAGCGGTCTGGTTGTCGTGGGTACGGGTCAACGGGTTCCCGTTCGGGTCGTAGGTCAGCGCCGTGACATGCTCCACCGCCCCGGCCGCCCGCTCCTCGACCTCGCTCACCCGGTTGAGCACGTCGTACGTCATCGACCACTCGTCGATCAGCGCGCCCTCGCTGGCGTCGGTCAGCCGCACCAGGTTGCCGTTGGTGTCGTAGGCGTACGCGATGCTCTTCTGCTCGGTGTCGGTCTCGCCGCTGGCGTCCCGCACTAGCTTCACCGCATCGGCCACCACTGTCCCATCGGCCGAGGTCGCCAACGTGACGTCGTGGTCGATTCCCTCGTCGAAGGCGTAAGAGCCGACACTGACCCACTCGCCCACCTGCTGGGTCTGGTCCACCGGCACCGTGGCCGCACCACCCGCGTGCGTGATCGTGTACGGCGCGTCGGTGGCGGTTCCGGCCGCGTACCGCACGAACACCTCGTAGTCACCACTGGCCGGGACCGTCAACCGCCACCGGAACGTGTCCTCCGACGCGCCCGCGGCGTGCCGGCGGTAGTCGAAGCCCTGGAAGCCCTCACCCGTGGTGGAGGTGGCCCAGGTCCCGGTCGCCGTCGTGTGCTGGGTGTCCGAGTTGTCAACCAGCACGACATGCTGGCCCACCGGCACTCCGCTGTCCGAGCGGGACCGTAGCTTACCATCCGGGAGGTAGTCCCAGCCGATGCTCCGGCTCTGCGACCCGCCGGCGCTGGTCACCGTCGCCTCGGCCTGCTGCCCGAGCAGGTTGTAGTCGTAGCTGGTGGTGATGTCCCACGGGTCGGTGCTGTGGCGCACCCAGCCGTTGTCGAAGTGCTGGTAGCCGGTGTCGTTGCGGACCGTCTGCCCCTGCGACGGCGGGGCCGACACCTCGACCAGGTTACCGACCTCGTCGTAGCTGTAGACAGTCCTGGCCGGGGTGGCGTGGTCGGGGTCGTTGGGGTCGAACGGATAGACCTCCTCGACCGGCCGGTTCAGCGCGTCGTAGATGGTGCGCTCCACGAAGTCGTCCGGCTCCGAGGCGGTCTCCACCCCCCGTGGAGTGATGGTCGCGACCGAGTTACCAGCCTCGTCGTACTCGAACTGGGTGATCCGGAACGTGGTGGTGCCGCTCACGGTCTGATGTGGCACCTTGATCTCAGTGACCTGCCCGCGCTCGTCCCGGGCGAGCTCGGTGGTGACGCCCTCCTGGTCAGTGGTCGCCACCACCATGCCGTCACGGTCGAACTGGTAGGTGACTGAATGGCCCGCGGCGTCGATCTCCTCGACAACCTGGTGCTTGAGGTCGTAGACGCTCCTGAGTGTGTAGTCATCCGGGTCGGGGGTCGCGTTCTTCCGCGCGTCGACCACCTTCACCACGTTGCCGACACCATCGAACTGTTGCGTGAAGCGGCCACCGTCCGCGACGAGCATCTCGACGAGCTGATAGATCTCGTCATACACGTACCTGGTGACGAAGTCGTCCGGGTCGGCCGCGGTCAGGCTTCCGTTCGGCTCGGTCTCGGAGACCAGGTTCCCCACGCTGTCGTAGGTCATGGTCATGACCCGCTGCGGCCCATCCAGCGCATCCCGCGGAAGCGTGACCTCCACCGGGCGGTCCGCGGCATCGTACTCTACTGTGGTCACCGCTCCGTTCGGTGCGGTTTCGGTCTCCACGTTGTCGTTAGGGTCGTAGACCGGTGCGGGGGTGGTGATGAACTCGCCCGCCTCCTGGTCCTTGGGAACCACCATCTCCAACGGCCGGCTGAACAGGTCATACCCGACCGTGCTGATCTTGTCCAGCGCATCGGTGACCGAGGCGACGTTGCCCCGCTCGTCGTACTCCGTGATGGTGTCGTTGCCAAGCGCATCGGTGATCGACCTGGGATACCCCGCCGGCTGGTAGTCAGCGAAGGTAGTGGTGTTCCCGTTCGGATCAGTTGCGGTAAGCAGCTGCCCCAGCGGGTCGTAGGTGTAGCGGGTGGTGAAGTCGTCCGGGTCGGAGGTGAAGGCGCCCTTCGGGTCGGTCACCTCGGTCAGGTTTCCCACCAGGTCGTAGTCGAACTCCCACGACCGGCCCTCGGGGCTGGTCTTGCCGATCAGGTCGGCGATGTGGCCGTCCAGCCCGGTCTGGTAGGTCAGGACGGTGGCCGGAGTGCCGTTGGCGTTGGCCTCCGCGTCCTGGATTGTCAACGGGTAACCGGTGTCCTGGTCGTAGGTCCACGTGCCGGTCGCGCCGTTGTTCTCCTCATGCTGCACCACGTTGTTGTCCGCGTCCCAGGACAGCCGGTTGACCTGGCTCTTGGCATCGGTGATCTCGGTAGGCCGGCCGAACCCGTCGGTGACGTACCGGCTGGCGTGGTTCTCGGCGTCGGTCACCATGGTCTCGATAACCGACCCAGCCGGACCGTCGGGGTCCACGTAGGCGAACTGGGTTAGGCCACCCCGGCGGTCGGTGATCGCCTGCGTCCACCAGTGGAGCTTCGGCTCCGGCGGCGGGTTGTAGTAGGCCAGGTCAGTGTGGTTGCCGCGAGGGTCGGTGACCTCGACCAGTTTCACGTTCTTGTTGCCCTGCAACGCGTCGTACGCATACTGGAAGGTCTTCGCCTCGCTGGTACCGGCGCCGTCGACCAGCCGGGCCATGAGCCCCTTGTCGGTGTACGTCAGCTCGATCCGCCGCCCGTCCACGTCCGTGACCGACCGCACCTGGTCGATGATGTGCGGGTTGGTCAGGTTCGTGCCGGCGACGAGGTTCCCGGCATCGTCGATGAACTGGTAGTCGTCGCCCTTCTCGTAGTACTCGAGCCTCAGCGTCTCGCGACCGGACGGATCGGTCACATACCGCAGGAACTTGGTCGGCTTGTTCTGCGAGCGGCGTTGCTCGTACGTGAACGTCTGGGTGTTCCCGTTCTTGTCCACGACCGCCGACGGGTAGCCGTCTGTGTCGAAGAAGAACTGGGTCCGGTCCGGCCTGGTCATCACCCACGCCCGCACGGGATCACCAGCAGCGTCGGTGCGCTGCAGGAACAGGTGCACCCCGGCCGGGCTGTCGTACTCCCAGTCGGCCGGATCGGACGAGCCGTGCTTGTCCAGAGTGAACAAGTGGCTGGTGCCGTCCCCGTCGACCAGGGTCACGTCGGTAGGCCAGTCCTGCCCCTTCGGATGAAACTCCAACGGCGACCCCAGCCGGGTGATCGTGGACCCGGACAGCGACCAGCCGAACCCCATCGACGACGCCGACGTGTCCTGGCTGTTGTAGACCATCCGCGCGAAGGTAGCCAGCCCACGCCCCGGATTTGCGATCGGACTGTACTCGTATACCGCGTTTCCTGAATGCGCATTGACGAACGCGGACGACCCGGAGCCGGTCGGTGCAGCCGTATACTGGTAGAACTTCTCCAGGCCGAGCTCGTCGGAGGTCGGGTCCTCCACCACCACGTTCTGATCCAGCGGCCCGATCCCGTGCACCGCCGACAGCCACTGCCCGGTGACCTTGTTGCGTAGCTCCCACCGCAGCACATATGAGGTGCGCTTGTTGCCCTCGTCGGACTGGATCGGTGTGCGCAGCGCAGCGGAGACGTCGACCGCCTCACCCGGCGCCACATCACCCGGCAGGGGGGTGGACAGCTGGTTGCCACCGGTGGTGACGTCGGTGCCGTCGGGCAGCTCCCACCGATACGACAGCTCCCACTCCACCGCACTGAACGTGGACTCGGTAGGGTTCGACACCGTCACCGGGATCGTGTAGTCGTCACCCGGGATCATCCGGGTCGCCGGGGTGTCCGGTGCGTGGTAGGTCTGCACCGGGGTCGGTTCGGTGTAGACCACGGTCAGCTTCGGGCGCAGCTTCGGCTCGGACGCCTCGCTGGACAGGAACAGGGTCCGCTCGGCCGGGCCGGCCTCGTCGGCCAGCTTCACCAGCAGCCCGTGGTTGCTGGCCGGGTTGTCCACCCAGCCCTGTGCGATCTCGTCGACGTACCACCGCCGCCAGGCCGGGTCGTTGGTGTTCCCGACCACGATGTCGGACACCGTCGGGTGATAGTCCCCGCCCGGGGAGGTCCACGATGCCCCGGTGCGGGCAGCGTTCCAGGTCGCGGTGCCCTCGTCGAACCCGGAGCTCAGCGCATGCACGTCATACGTAGCGCCAGATCCGATCGTGGTCACCGACCACAGCCCGAGCTCAGCCTCCAGCACCCGCGCCCCGGCCGGGACCCGGCTGGCCAGATCCGGGAACGACACCACCGCCCGGGAGTCCCCGTAGGTGAGGGAGTTGTTGCCCGCCATCAACCACGGCTTACCCGCCAGCACGTCCTGGTTCGTGTCCGGCTGGCCGGCCGTCAGCGTGGTGTCGGCCGCGTCCCCCTGCAGGATCTGCACCACCCGGCCAGCCCGCGGCAGCCCGGCGATCCGGGTCGGGCCGGCCACCACCTCCCCGTCAACGGTCTTGGCCGCCACCATGTAGTAGTAGACCTGCCCGAACGGGTCCGGGTCATCCACCGGCGTCGGGCTCGCGGTGGTGTCGGTGAACGTGGTCACCCCGGGATCGACCGGTGCCACCAGAGTGGCCGCCGACGGCATGAAGTTCTGGAACACCGACCGGTGCACCTGATACTCCACCAGGTCACTGCCCTGGTACGGGGCCCACTGCAGCTCCGCGCCGGTGGAGTGAACCCGCTCCGGCGGCGCCAGCTCGACGCCGGGCTTACCCCACCGCAGCAGCAGCTTCGGCCGGTTCCGGATCCCGCCGTTGTAGGCGAACTCGGCCGCCTCGTACCGCGGGCCGCCCTGCCCGAGCGTCTCCTCATCCACCGCCTTGAGCACGAACCCGTGGTTGGGTGCGGTGCCGTCCAGCCACTGCTGGGTGAGGTTGCGCACGTCGTACGAGTGCCACACGCTGGACTCGCCGGCATCCATGACCACCGTGCCCTGCTTGATGAATCGCACCGCATCGGCGATCACCGCCTGCCCGGGTGCATCCCCGAGCACCACCTTGTGCGAAGTGCCCGCCTGGAACTGGTAGCTGCCCAGGTCCGCCCACTCACCCTCGCTACCGGCGCTCTGGTCCACCGTCACCGTGTCCTGCCCGCCGGCGTGGTGCACCGTGTACGGCGCCGCGCTGGCCCGGTCGAAGGCCGGCACGTAGTGCGCCTGCACCGCGTACTGCCCGTCCTCCGGCAGGTCCGGCACCCAGGTGAAGGTGTCGCCGCCGGTGCTGTTGTTGTTGAAGTGGTAGCTCTGCTTGATCGCGTGCTGGGTCAGCGTGCTGCCGGAGGCCGGCCACTCCCCTACCGCCGCCACCTTCCCGACATCCGTGTCGTCCACCTGCTCCACCGAGGCGCCCTGCGCCCCGACCTGGCCGGCGATCGCGTTCCAGGTCACGGTGGCCGCCTCCCACGGTGCGGTCACCGCCCGCGCCTCCAGCGGCACGTCCACCTCGCCGGTGGTGTGGTTCTGGTCGAAGTACATCTCCAGCGACGCGGTGTCCAGCTGGCTGCCGTCCGGCACCTCGGACAGGTCGAACCGCACCAGGCTGCGCGCCTGCCCGATGGTGGTGGTGCCGACCGACAGCCGCCAGTTTCCATCGAAGTTGCTGTCCGGGTCGTCGGACAGGACCATCGCGTCCTGCGCCTCGGTCGGCGTCGGCTGGATCTTGATGGTCGGGTCGACGGTCACGGGGAACTCGCGAGCCGGGTCGGCCAGCCACTGCCGGTCCGGTTCGATGACCACCTGGAGCCGGTCCCCGTCCCGGACCAGCCGCTGAGTCACCGCCGGGCTCCACCCCGACCCATACGGCGAGCCCGGATCCACGGCGCTGTCGAACATGAACGGCGGCGGCAGCACCAGCAACGGTTCCCCATCGGTGTCCCCCGGGGCTGGATACAGCCCGATCGACCCGTCCGGCAGCTCCCGCGCCGCCAACCCGTCCAGCTCCAGCGTGAAGGCGAACCGTCCGGAAGCTGGCGGCCCGGCCAGCACAATCTCCTCCTTCAACAACCCGCCGGCCACCTCATACCGCAGATCCGCCCCGGCGCCGAACGCATCCGGGAACGTGACCGCATCACCATCAGCTTCGGGCGCCACCGGCCGCGCCGCCCCCGGCAGCCCCACCGTCACCGACCGCCCACCCAGCTCGAACCGGGCCAGCGCATCCGACGAAGCGCCGAAGAAGCTCCCGAACGTGTTCGACGTGTTCTCGAACACCACCCCGGCCCGGTCGCTGGGCACCACCGTGGTGTCGATCGGTCGCCAACCCCCATCGCCGTCCCGGTAGTGCACCGGCGCCGCGGCGATCTCCGCCTCCACCCGACCGTCCGACATCTGCCAGAACGTGCCGGTCTCGGTCCGCAGATCGGTCAGCTCCGCCACCCGCTGCGCATGCGGCTCCGGCTGGCCCACCGGCGCCACCTGGTTGCGCGGCAGCGCCAACTCCGCCGTCGGCTCCGCCGGCGCCGGGTCCGACTCCAGCCAACCCGACCAGGCATCGAAGGCCAGCGAGTCCCGCAACCACCCCCGCACATCCCCCAACGAAAGCTGCGGTGCACCCGAGCCCGGTGACGGCTGCGCCCCACCCAACCCGAGCACCAGCACCAACACCAGGAACCCGACCAGCACACCACGGGAACGACGCATGACCGACCTCCAGCATCACCCCCGCGACAACACAGATACCGCCGAACCATAACAGGCATGCATATACAAACAGCTATACAAAAGATACTCGACCAGCGATACAAAAGAAGTATCTACCTGTATATCGGCCTCAGCCGGCGTCCTCCGCCCGGCCCAGCCGCCAGTAGCCCATGAACGCCACCGACCGGCGGTCCAACCCGCGCTCGGAGACCAGGTGGCGGCGCAGCGTCCGGATCACCCCGGCCTCACCCGCCAGCCACGCGTACCACTGCACGGCCGACGCCTCCGGCGGCCCGGCCGGCACCTCCCACAGGAGCCCCCGGTCCGGGTCCACATCGGCCAGAGCCGGGCCGCCGACCGCCCCCGCCCCGACCGTGGCGCCGGCCAGCAGCCGGCCGGCCGCCGACCGGACCGCCGGGACCAGCCGGCTGCCGGGCGCCGCGCCGCCCCGGGCCAGCCAGCTCACCCGTACCCCCGGCGGCGGCTGCACCGGCAGCGTGTCCGCCGGCTCCGGCACCTCCAGCAGCACCTCGCCGGCCAGCCGCCGCGGCATCCGCTCCAGGATCGCGGCCACCGCCGGCACCGCGGTCTCGTCCCCGGCCACCAACACCTGGCTGGCCGCGGCCGACGGCCGGAACTCCACCCCGCCGTGCTCGCCGTCGTAGCCGGCGTCCGGCCCGACCAGCGCCGCCGCATCACCGGGCCGGACCACCCCGGCCCACCGAGAGGCCGGGCCGACGTCGCCGTGCCGCACCAGGTCGACGTCCACCTCCCGGTCCGCCGGGCGCACCGCCCGCACCGTGTACGTGCGGACCGGGTTGCGCTGCTCGTCCGGCAGCTCCCGCCATCGCGCGTACCAGTCCGGGCCGCCCGGCAGGTGCGCCATCCCACCGGCCCCCGGCAGCGGCAGCACCAGCTTGATCCGCTGGTCGAACCCGTTGTCGGCGAACCGGTCCAGGTCCGGCCCGGTGAACGTGACCCGGCGGAAGGTGGGGCTGAGCCGGCAGACCCGGCGCACCCGGACCGCGAACAGCCGCCACGGCAGCACAGCCTCCGTCATCGCAGAACCTCCCGGGTTCGCCACAGCAACCAGACGAAGTACGGCGCGCCGATCATCGAGGTGACCAGCCCGGCCGGGATCTGGGCCGGGGCGATCACGGTCCGGCCCACGGTGTCGGCCAGGCTGACCAGCAGCGCGCCCAGCAGCACGGCCACCGGCAGCACCCGGGTGTGCCGGCTGCCAACCAGCGCCCGGGCGGCGTGCGGCGCGACCAGCCCGACGAACCCGATCACCCCGATCGCCGAGACCGCGGCCGCGGCCAGCAGCGCCGAGCCGGCCAGCGCCACCAGCCGGACCCGTTCCACCCGCACCCCCAGCACCCGCGGCGTGTCCTCGTCCAGCGCCAGCAGGTCCAGCTCCCGCCGGGCCAGCACCACCACCGGCGTGAGCACCAGCAGCGCGATCGCAACCGGCGCGACCTGTGCCGGGGTCCGCCCGTAGGTCGACCCGGACAGCCAGGTCAGCGCCTTGGCGGTGTTCCAGGGATCGCTCGTGACGATGATGAACGTGATGGTCGCCATCCCGCCGTACCAGACCCCGATGCCGATCAGCACCAGCCGGTCCGCGCTCAGCCCGCCCCGCCACGCCAGCCCGTAGACCACCGCGAACGCCGCCAGGGCGCCGGCACCGGCCACACCGGACAGTGCCCAGATCCCGGCCAGCGGCACCAGCGTCAGCATCGCCACCGCACCCACCCCAGCGCCGGCGGTGATCCCGAGGATGCCCGGCTCGGCCAGCGGGTTGCGGCACACCGCCTGCACGGTGGTGCCGGCCACCGCCAGCGCGGCGCCGGCCAGCACCGCCGCGACCACCCGTGGGTAGCGCTGGTCCAGCACGTACGTGAGCTCCAGGCCGGTCCGCTGTGCCAGCCAGTTCAGCACGTCCCCGGTCAGCACCCAGGTGTCGCCGGCCAGCATCGCCAGCACCACCGCACCGGCGGTGGCGGCTCCGGCCAGCACCACCACGGTGGCCACGAACCGGCGCGAGCGCAGCCTCGCCAACCCGGCCGTGGCCGGGCGCCGGGCCGGGCCGGCGTCCCGGAACCGGCGGGCCAGCCAGACCAGCACCACCGCCCCGAACATGGTGGTCACCACCCCGACCGGGATGTCCACACCGCCCTGCCC
>WHTQ01000175.1 GCA_009377645.1 Micromonosporaceae bacterium
CAGCTGGTGCAGGACGAGCTGGCCGGTCGCAACGCCCAGGCCGACATCGGCGAGCCGAGCGCGACCGTCCCCCGCGACATCAGCTCCCGCGAGGTCGATCCGGAGCCGCTCACGGTGGATGAGGTCTTCCCGAACGAGGAGATCGTCATCAACGCCGAAGAGCCGCCCTACCAGGTGCTCAAGGCCGCGGAGAGCGACAACTGCGCGGTGGCGGCCGCGGACAAGCTGCAGTCGCTGCTCGACGAGCTCGGCTGCTCCCAGGTGGTGCGGGCCACGTTCCGCTCCCCCACCGAGGACTACCTGATCACCGGCGGAGTCCTCAACCTGAAGACCGAGGCCGCCGCCGAGCGGGCGTACGAGGACATCAAACCGCTGATCGAGGACGGCACCGGCCGGTTCCTCGGCCTGCTCGCCGGCGACGGGACCGAGCCGATCGTGCTGTCGGAGACCGTCCTGTTCTGGGACTTCCGCGGCCACTACCTGATGTACGCGGTGGTGGCCCGCGCCGACGGCGACGAGTTCTCGGACGCCGACAACCGGTACGCGGACCTGGTCAGCTGGGACATCATCGAAGTGCACCTGCGGGGCGGTGTGCTGGAAGCCCGCGCCACCGCGCCGAACCCGGCCGCCACCGGCTCGAGCACCGAAGCGCCCGCCACCAGCCCGCCCGCCGCCGATAGCTAGCCGCGGCGGCGGCGGGTGACCTCCGCCCGGGCGGCCCAGCCGGCCGGGTCAGCCGGGTAGGAGACCGCCTGCAGGGTCAGCCCGTGCGGCGCCACCACCCGCACCTCGCCGGCCCGGTCCCGCCGGGCCAGCAGCCCGGCCGGCCAGTCCGGCCGGCGCCGCCCGTCCCCGGCGATCAGCATCGCCCCGACCAGGCTGCGCACCATCGACTGGCAGAACGCGTCCGCTTCGACGGTGGCCACCAGCACCCCGTCCGGATCCCGGCGCCAGTCCAGCCGGATGATCTCCCGGATGGTGGTCCCGTGCGGGTTGCGCCGGCAGTAGGCGGCGAAGTCATGCTGCCCGACCAGGCCGGCGGCGGCGGCGTTCAGGGCCGCCAGGTCCAGCGGCCACCGCCAGGCCAGCGTGTCCCGGCGCCGGAGCGGCACGACCCCGTACGGCGCGTCGCTCACCCGGTAGGCGTACCGCCGCGCCAGCGCCGAGAACCGGGCGTGAAACTGCGGCGGTACGGCGGTGGCCGCGGTGACCCGCAGATCCGGCGGCAGCACCCCGGCCAACCGGGGCACCAGCGTGCCGGCCACCGCCTCCCAGGCCGGCTCAGCCACCTCCACGTGGCACACCTGGCCGGTGGCGTGGACCCCGGCGTCGGTACGCCCGGCGACCGTCAGGCCGTCCACCGCTCCCGGCCCCAGCAGCCGGGTCAGCCCGCCGGTCAGCACTCCGGCGACGGTCCGGCGGTCCGGTTGCACCGCCCACCCGTGGAACTCGGTGCCCTCGTACGCCACATCCAGGCGTACCCGGACCGTGCCGGCGGTGGTCACGCCTTGCTGTCGGCGCCTTCCGGTTCGCCGTCCTCGGCCGCCTCCGGGGCGCCTGGCCGCGGCTCATCGGCGTCGTCGGTGTCATCCGCGTCGCCGGCCAGCACCGCGACCGACTCCTGCTTGGCCGCCTTGCGGCGACCTCCGGCCGGCTTGCTGGCGGGCGCCGGGCGGGGCTCGGTCATCGGCTCCACCAGCTCGATGATCGCCATCGGGGCGGCGTCCCCGCGGCGCGGGCCGGCCTTCACGATCCGGGTGTAGCCGCCGGGCCGCGCCGAGTACCGCGGGGCGATCTCGTCGAACAGGGCCGTGCTCACATCCCGGTCCCGGACCACCGTGAGCACCTGCCGGCGGGCGTGCAGGTCGCCCCGCTTGGCCTTGGTGATCAGCCGCTCGGCGAGCGGGCGCAGCCGCCTGGCCTTGGTCACGGTGGTGGTGATCCGGCCGTGCCGGAACAGCGACGTGGCCAGGTTGGCCAGGATCAGCCGCTCGTGGGCGGGGCTACCGCCGAGGCGGCGACCCTTGGTCGGCGTGGGCATCGGGTGCTCCTATGACTGAGTCGGTCCTACAGCTGTCGGGTCCTACAGCTGCTCGGTCTCGCGGAAGTCCTCGTCCAGCTCCTCTTCCTCGTCCGCCTCCGGGTAGTCCCCGGCGGCGGACGCGTCCACC
>WHTQ01000004.1 GCA_009377645.1 Micromonosporaceae bacterium
TCCACCCGCTGCACCGCCGGGTCGATCAGCAGCTCGGCGCTGACGTGGTGGAACGCCGCACACACCCGGGAACCGGGCAGCAGGGCGGCGGCCTGCTCGGCGGCGCTGCCCTCCGGCACCGGGAGCGGAAACGGGCCGCGCTGGTCGAACCCGAGCGGGTTGACACAGTCCACAACGATCCTGCCGACCAGCGGCTCGGCCAGCGAGGCCAGCGTGTCACGGTGCCCGTCCCACGGGGTGGTGACGATCACCACATCACTGCCGGCCGCGGCCCGATTCTCCCCGCCCCGCACGGGGCCCGTGACCCCGGGCATCCGGGTGAGCTCGGCCGCCGCGTCCCGGCCCCGCCGCTCGGTCCGGGACCCGATGTGGACGGCCTGACCGGCTCGGGCAAGCCGGTACGCCAGCCCCCGGCCCTGTTCGCCGGTGCCACCGAGGATGCCCACTGTGAGCGCAGACACATCGGGCAGGTTGCTGGCGTCGAAGGTCATGCCGCCATCCTGGCAGACCGGTGCCGCGCTGCCGGGCGGGGTCGGCGGAGGGCTTCACAGGGGCGGTCCGGGACCGTCCCGATAGTCCCGACGCTCGACCACTGAGCCGGAACCGCGCCGGCGGCTCCACAGCAGCAGGGTCAGCAGCAGGCCCAGCACACCGACCACCATCAGAACCCAGCCGGCCACGGTGATGTCCAGCCACCACAGCTGATAGTCCACAGCGAACGCCAGCAGCGCCCCGACGGCGATAAAGAAGATGCTCGCGCCAATGCCCATCTGCGGTCCACCTCCAAGCCGCTCCGGCCGTGGCCGTCGGGATGGGAGCGGCGGTCGCCACTCCCATCCCGGTGCCGACTGTTATCTCCGGCGGGCCGTCGTACGGGTCGACTTGCGTGCCGCGGTGGACTTCGCCGGGGCCCGCTTCGCAACCTTCTTGGCGGTGCTCGTACGGGCGGCCGCCTTCGCCGGTGCGGCTCTGCGGGCCGGTGCCCGCTTGGCCGTCGACTTGCGAGCCGGCGCCTTCTTCGCGGTCGCCTTCCGAGTGGTCGCCTTCCGAGCCGTGGACTTCCGCGCGGTCGTCTTGCGCGCGGTCGTCTTGCGGGCGGTCGACTTACGCGCAGGAGCCTTCTTCGCCGTCGACTTACGCGCAGGAGCCTTCTTCGCCGTCGACTTACGAGCCGGTGCTCGCTTCGCCGTCGCCGTGCGCGTCGTGGACTTCCGTGCGGTCGTCTTCCGTGCGGTCGTCTTGCGCGCAGGAGCCTTCTTCGCCGTCGTCTTCTTGGCCGGCGCCCGCTTGGCCGGCGCCCGCTTGGCCGTCGACTTACGCGCTGTGGACGCACGCGCGGTTGTCGTGCGCTTCGTCGTCGCACGGCCGGCGGCCTTCTTCGTGGTCGCCCTCGCGGTGGTCTTCTTCGCCGCGGCGCGCTTCGCCGGTGCCCGGGTGGCAGTCACCCGTTTGGTAACACCGGTCCGTGTCGTGCTTCGCCTAGCGGCCGCGCGTGGGGCGGCCGTTCGGGTCGTGGCCTTCTTCGCAACGGCCATCATGTTCCTCCTTACCGGAAGCTCGAGCGGAACCGACCACGGTCGTTCCCGCTACTGCTCATGTCATTACTCTGCACGTTAAACCACTCATGCGCTACCGTTTCGGCGAAAATGACGCACGACCTCTACAGTAGATGCCCTGGCGACCGATCCAGAGTGGTTATCGACAACTGCGCCAGAGTTGTTGTTCTACAACCATTTCCAACCCGATCCACGGAAGCCGGAATGGCTGCGAAACGGCTCCGGCTGGCCGAGAAAATTCTTTGGCTGTGAACCGGCGTGTCGCGCGCGCAGAGGGCTCCGAAGTGGTGACGCGGGCGGGCCCGCTCCGGGAGTCCGAAGCGGGCCCGCCCGCGGCTAGGTCGTCGACGGTCAGTCCGCGTGCACGATGGTGCCCACCTTCTCGCCCGCGAAGGCGGCCCGCAGGTTGCCCGGCTGCAGGGCGTTGACGATCCGGAACTGCTTGAGCAGCCGTGCGTGCTCCAGCAGGTCCAGGATCACCGGGTCGAACGGCAGTGAGCGCAGCTTGCGGCGTCGCAGCTCGGCCACGCCGATCTCGGGGATGAACACCGCGTCCGGGTTCTGCCGGGGATCGTCGTCGTAGAGCCCGTTCACGTCCTTGAGCAGGATCAGCTCCTTGCTGCCGAAGCACTCGGCCAGCAGGAAGCAGCCGGCATCGGTGCGGTGCGGTGGGATCCGGCCGACCCGCGGCGGGTGCTCCCAGATGGAGTATGGCGGCAGGCCGTTGTAGATGACGCCCGGGACGGCGTGTAGGAACAGCGGAAGCAGGTGCCCGAAGATCTCCGGCGGGATCGCCACCACCCCCTTCGGGGCCAGCAGCGTCCCGAGCATGTGGGCGGTGCCCAGCGCGTCGGCGGCGGCCAGCTGCGCCAGCACGCCGGTGGGCAGGCCCAGGTCGATGCCGATCGAGAACACGTGCCGGGTGCGGGCGCCGCCACCGGTGCCGAGGATCAGCTTGCGCCCATCGTCGAGCGCCGCCGACAGCTCCGCCACGACCGGGAAGACCACCTCCCGCCCCCGGTCGAAGATCGAGCGGCCGCCGACCTTGATGACGTACGAGTCCGGGAGCATCCGGAACACCGGCGTCTCGGTGCTCCGCTCCACCGCCCGGTCGAGCAGGCTCTCCCGCATCAGGAACGACTCGAGGTGCGGTCGCTGGTCGCTCACCGCAGGTCCCATGCCGGTCTGGTGGTCAGTCACTGGTGATCACCGTCCCTACCTGCTCGCCGTTCAGTGCCTTCGTGATGGTGCCGGGCTCCAGCCCGTTGATGACCTGGATTCGCCGCCCGTGCTCGGCGGTCTCCATCAGGTCCAGCACCGCCCGCTCCACGACCACGTCCTGCAGGTCCAGCGCCTTCAGCTCGGAGACGGTGATCTCCGGGATGAAGGTGGCGCTGCGGTCCTTCTTCGGATCGGCCGTGTAGAGCCCCCGCTCGTCCTTGATGAAGATCATGCTGCGGCTGCTGAACACCTCGGCGATCAGGTAGACCCCAGTGTCGGTACGGTGCGGCGGGATCCGGCCCATCCCGGTCTCCGGGTTGCGCTGCCAGAAGGTGTAGGGCGGCATCCCGAAGAAGACCACCCCCCGCCGCTCCTCCAGGTAGAGCGGCAGCTGGGCGAACTGTGCCGGCTCGATGAACGGGATCCCGTGCCGCGCCACCAGGTAGTGGATCATCCGGGCGTTCTGGCTGCTGACGAACGTGCCGAGCACGCTGAGCACGCCGGTCGGCAGGCCGAGGTCGAGGCCGATGCTGTACGCGTGCCGGGCCCGAGTGCCGGCCCCGCAGCCGATGATCAGCTTGTGGTCGGGCAGGTTCGCCACCAGCTCCTCGATGACCGGGAAGACCGCCGCCCGTCCCCGGTCGATCAGGCTCTGCCCGCCGATCTTGACAACATTGGCGTCCGGCAGGATCTGCACCGGCCGGGAGGTCCCGGTGTCGGCCAGCAGCTCCTCGTCGCTGAGCGAGCCGGTGACCAGCCGGGCGCCCAGGTCAGTGAGTAATGCCTCACTCATCTCTCTCCTTTGGGGGTTGGAGTTGTACGCCTTCCAGGACGAAGCTCTCCTCGGTCCAGACCGGCCCGGCCGGCTCGCCGAACCGGTCGGCGACCCACTCCGCGAGCTCGTCCAGGATCGCCGCCGACACCTCGGCCGGCGGGGTGACGCCGCCCATCGAGTACTTCTGCCGCCACTCGTCCAGCACGTCGCCGGGCTTGACCTCGTGCGGCCAGCTGGCGGCGGTGACCGGCGGCAGCAGCGTCCCGCCCGCCTCGGCCGCCCGTTCCAGCAGCCGCTGCAGCAACCGGCCGGCCGGCCGAGGAGTCAGCCCATGCGCCCGCAGGCGCTCGTGCAGCGCCCGGCGAAGCAGCACCTTCGGGGAGTCCGGGTGGCGCTCCAGCCGGCCCTGCACCAGCACCGCCCGGTCCGGGCGAGCCACCCGGTTGGCCTCCCGGACCAGGTGCTCCGGGTCGAGCAGCTGGAAGACCCGGGAGCCGAACACCACCCGGGCGGTGCCGTCGGCGACCGGCCACGGCTGGTCGGCGTCGGCATGCACCAGACGGGCATGCCCACCTTCCGGCAGCCGGGTGGCGAACCCGGAAAGCATCGGCTGGGAGGCGTCCAGCCCGAGATAGCGGGCCGGCGGGCGGGCCAGCCAGGCTCCGATCAGGCCGGTGCCGGCACCGATCTCGACGATCAGGTCGCCGGCGTCCACCCCCGCGTACCGCACCACCGTGTCGGCGATCTGCTCGGCCACGCCGGCCGGGAACCCGGCCCGGGCGTCGAACACGCCGGCCGCCTGCTCGTCGAACGAAACCCGGTCCAACGGTAGTCCCCGGGGAAGCGGTGTGGTCATGGTCTCTCCTGTTCGGACCCATCGGTGCCAGTTGGCTCAGCTGACGCGTACGCCCGGATCTCGGTTGCCTTGACCGCTGCCCAGACCGGCTCCCCCGCGGCCAGCCGCAGCTGCGCGGCCGCGTCCGGGGTGATGTCGGCCGCGGCCGGCAGCGGCCCCCCGAGCTGGACCCGCAGGTTGTCGCCGTGATGCTGGATGCCGGTGACGGTGGCCTGCCAGACGTTGCGCGGGCTGCCCTCCGGCTGGAACTGGTGCAGCGCGACCGCGGCCGGCCGGAACGCCACGAACACGCCGCCCTGGTGCCGGTCGTCGACGGTGAGCTTGAACCCGTTGTCCAACGCCACCGCGTGCCCGTCCGCGTGGCCCCGGTACAGGTTGAGCCCGACCAGCCGCGCCACGTAGTCGGTCTGCGGCTGGGCGGTGATGGTGACCGCGTCGCCGGCCTGCACGATCCGGCCGTCCTCGACCACGATCAGCCGGTCGGCCAGGATCGCCGCGTCCAGCGGGTCGTGGGTGACCACCAGTGCGCCCCCGGCGTGCGCGGCCAGGTGCCGGTGCAGCTCGGCCCGGGTGTCCACCCGGGTGCCGGCGTCCAGCGCCGCCAGCGGTTCGTCCAGCAGCAGCAGGGTCGGCTCGACCGCCAGCGCCCGGGCCAGCGCGACCCGCTGGGCCTGCCCGCCGGACAGCTGCCGGGGGCGGCGGCGGGCGCAGTGGCCCAGCGCCACCCGGTCCAGCCAGCCGGCGGCGACCGCCCGGGCGCGCTGCCGCGCGACCCCCCGGCTGCGCAGCCCGAACGCCACGTTGTCCAGCGCGCTCAGGTGCGGGAACAGCAGGTAGTCCTGGAACACCACCCCGATCCCGCGCCGCTCCGGCGGGACCCAGACCCGCTCGGTCGGATCGTCCACTGTCGTCCCGGCCAGCCGTACGTGCCCGGCGCTGAGGTGGACCAGCCCGGCCACCGCCCGCAGCGCGGTGGTCTTGCCGGCGCCGTTCGGCCCGAGCAGCGCCACCACCTCCCCCGGCGCGACGGTCAGCGCGATGTCGAGCCGGAACCCGGGCCGGTCGACGGTCAGCCGGGCGTCCAGCGCGGGAACCGGTGCCGGGGTGGTCGATGCCGTCCGGTTCGCTCCTGCGCTCACGCCGCGCTCCCTCCGGTCAGCCACTTGTCCCGCAGGCTGGCCAGGATCGCGATCGACACCACCAGCAGCACCAGGCTCAGCACGATCGCCGCCTCCGGCTCGGTCTCCAGCGCCAGGTAGACCGCCACCGGCATGGTCTGGGTGCGGCCCGGGAAGTTGCCGGCGAACGTGATCGTGGCCCCGAACTCCCCCAGCGCCCGCGCCCAGCACAGCACCGCGCCGGCGGCCACCCCGGGCGCGACCAGCGGCAGCGTGACCCGCCGGAAGGTAGTCCAGCGCCCGGCGCCGAGGGTGGCGGCGGCCTCCTCGTACCGGGTATCCGCGCCGCGCAGCGCACCCTCCACCGCGATCACCAGGAACGGCATCGCGACGAACGCCTGGGCCATCACCACCGCGGTGGTGGTGAACGGCAGCGTGACCCCGAACGTGCTGTCCAGCCAGCTCCCGACGACGCCGCGCCGGCCGAACACCAGCAGCAGGGCCACCCCGCCGACCACCGGCGGCAGCACCATCGGCACCGTCACCAGCGCCCGGACCAGCTGCCGGCCCGGGAACCTGGTGCGAGCCAGCACCCACGCCAGCGGCACCCCCACCAGCAGGCAGGCCGCGGTGGCGGTGGTGGCGGTCTGCAGCGACAGCCGCAGCGCGGTGAGCACGCCGGGCTCGGCCAGCCGCTCCGGCAGGGTCGGCCAGGGTGCCCGGATCACCAGCCCCAGCAACGGGAGCACCAGGAACGCCAGGCCCAGCAGCGCGGGCACCACCGCCACCATCGGCGCCCGCCGGCGCACCGTGTCCGGCCCGGGACGGGGCGAGCGACCCGGCGATGGTCCCGGCGCCGGGCCGTCGGTCAGCGTCGACCTGGTCATGACGGCCGGGCGAACCCTGCGTCGGCGAGGACCGCCTGTCCGGCCTCGGAGAGCACGAGCTCCACGAACGCCGCCGCCGCGGTCGGGTTCGGGGCGTCGTCGAGCACGCTGATCGGATAGTCGTTGACCGCCTCGGCCGACTCCGGGAACTCGACCCCGTCCACCTGCTCCGAGGCCCGGACGTCGGTGCGGTAGACCAGGGCGGCGTCGACCTCGCCCAGCTCGACCTTGGCCAGCGCGGCCTTGACGTCGCGCTCCAGCGTGGCCGGGGTGAGCGCGACCCCGGCGGCGGCCAGTGCCCGCTGCGCCGCCCGCCCGCACGGCACCTGCTCGGCGCACAGCGCCACCGTCAGCCCGGGCAGGTCGGCCAGCCCGGCGATGCCCAACGGGTTGCCCGGCCCGACCGCGATCACCAGCTGGTTGCGGGCGAAGGTGGCCGGCGACACCCCGGTCCCGCCGCCGTCGGCCACCAGCTGCATGGAGGTGGGGTCGGCCGCCGCGAACACGTCCACCGGCGCCCCTTCGTTGATCTGTTGCGCCAGGGTGGCGCTGCCGGCGAAGTTGAGCACCACCGTGGCGCCCGGGTACGCCGCCTCGAAGTCCTCCCCGAGCCGGCCGAACGGCTCGGTCAGCGAGGCGGCCGCGAAGATCGTGACGGTGCCGCCGACGCCTTCCTCCGGCGGGTCGGCATCGGCGGAGCCCCCGCAGCCGGCGACCGCGAGCGCGACCACGAGCGCCGTCGCCACCAGCCCGGCGGGCGGACCGGTCGCGCGCGAGCTACCCATCCCCATCCCCTCTCACGACCGTCACGAAGTCGGTCACATTTGTGGAGATTGCCATGGTTGACCGGGTCGCACCAGAACGGGTTCCCCCTAGTGATCCCCGGCGCCGGCACTCGTACGCTGGCGCGGTGGACGACCACCACGACCTGATCTTTGTCGGCTCGCTCCCTCCCACCCCCGGCGGCGGGGAAGGGATCACCACGGTACGCCGGGACCGGCGCTCCGGCGAGCTGACCGCGCCGCGGTTGGCGGCGGTCACCCCGGCGCCGTCGTTCCTGGCCCGGCACCCGGCCCGACCGGTGCTGTACGCGGTGAACGAGCTGCCGCAGGGTCGGCTGAGCGCCTGGCAGGTGGCCCCGGACGGGGAGCTGACCCCGCTCGGCAGCGCCCCGACCGGCGACGCCGGGCCGTGCCACGTGGCGGTGCACCCGTCCGGGCGGTACGCGGTGTGCGCCAACTACCTCGGCGGGTCGGTCTCGGTGCTGCGGCTCGACGACACCGGCTCCCCGACCGGCCGCACCGAGCTGGTCCGGCACACCGGCCACGGGCCGGACCCGGACCGGCAGGCCGGGCCGCACCCGCACATGGCGGCGGTCGCGCCGGACGGCGGTACGGTCAGCGTGGTGGACCTGGGCGCGGACACGGTGGTCCACTACCGGCTCTCGGCGGCCGGCACCCTGGCGCCGGCCGGCACCACCCCGACCCGCCCGGGCACCGGGCCACGGCACGTCGCCGTCGGCGCCGGCCTCGCGTACCTGGTCGGGGAGCTGGACGGGACCATCACCTGCTTCCAGGTCGACGGCGCCGGCCGGTGGCGGGAGCGGGACCGGCTCCCGCTGCTCGGCGACGGCGCCGCCGGCTACCCCTCGGAGGTGGCGGTCTCACCGGACCGCCGGTTCGTCTACGCGGCCAGCCGGGGGCCGGACCGGATCGCCGTGTTCGCCGAGCCGGGTCGGCGGCTGCGGCCGGTCGCCGAGGTGCCGTGCGGCGGCCACTGGCCGCGCCACTTCGCGCTGGTCGACGGGCACCTGTACGTGGCCAACGAACGCTCCGGATCGGTACTGACCTTCCGGGTCGACCCGGACACCGGCCTGCCGACACCGACCGGCAACCTGCTCGACCTCCACAGCCCGAGCTGCGTTCTGCGATTCGCCCGGCGCTGACGGGTTCCGGTCCGGCCGGCTGGCTGCTGTACTGGACCCACCGACCCCCAAGTACCGAACGGAGGCAGACGCGATGATGCGATCTCGGTGGCGGAGTAGGCCCGGGCGGGTGCCCGCCCGGCTGCTGCTGGCCGGCGCCCTGGCCGGGGTGGTGGCGGTGCCACTGGCCGGCGCGCCGACCGCCGCGCAACCCGGGCAGCGGCCCGCGTTCACGCTGACCGTGCTGCACAACAACGACGGAGAGTCCAGGTTGGTCAATGCTCCGGGGAACCCCGACTTCGGTGGGGTGGCCCGGTTCGCGACCCTGGTCGACGCGCTGCGCCGCGAGGCCACCGCCGGCCCGCCCCCGGCCGGGCAGGCCGGCAACCGCGGCGCGCTGCTGGTCTCCTCCGGCGACAACTTCCTGGCCGGGCCGGAGTTCAACGCGAGCCTGGACAAGGGAGTGCCGTTCTACGACTCGCTGGCGCTGCGGGCGATCGGCTACGACGCGATGGCGATCGGCAACCACGAGTTCGACTTCGGACCGGACGTGCTGGCCGACTTCGTCGTCGGGTTCAGCCTGCGCGGGCCGCCGTTCGTCTCGGCCAACCTGGACTTCAGCGACGAGCCGCGGCTGGCCGCGCTGGCCCGGACCGGCACCATCGTGGCCAGCACGGTGGTCCGCGAGCGGGGGGTGCCAGTCGGGATCGTCGGCGCCACCACCCCGGCGCTGGCCAGCATCTCCAGCCCGCGCAACGTGAAGGTGCTGCCGGACGTGGCCGGGATCGTGCAGGACGAGGTGGACGCGCTGACCGCGGACGGAGTCGACACGGTCGTCCTGATCAGCCACCTGCAGGGGCTGGGCGAGGACCGGGAGCTGATCCCGATGCTGCGCGACGTGGACGTCGCGATCGCCGGCGGCGGCGACGAGCTGCTGGCCTCCGACGACACACCGCTGGTGCCCGGGGACGCGATCTCGCTCGACCCGGTCACCGGTGAGCCGCTGCGCTACCCGCTGTTCGTGCCGGACGCCGACGGCGTGGACGTGCCGGTGGTGACGACCGCCGGGGACTACAAGTACGTCGGCCGGCTGGTGGTCAACTTCGACCGGGACGGCCGGGTGCTCGGCGTGGACGGCGCCAGTGGGCCGGTGCGGGTCTCCGGCGTGGCACCCGACGCGGTGGCGCCGGACCCGCGGCTGCAGGACACGGTGGTCGAGCCGGTGTCGGCGTTCGTCGAGGAGCTGGCGAACAACGTGGTCGCCGACTCGCAGGTGGCGCTGGAGGGGCGGCGGGACCCGGGGGTGCGGACCGAGGAGACCAACCTGGGCAACCTGGTCGCGGACGCGCTGCTGGCCACCGGGCAGCAGCGGGCCGGCGAGTTCGGGGTGGTACCGCCGGACGTGGCGCTGCAGAACGGCGGCGGGATCCGGAACAACTCGCTGATCCCGGCCGGGCCGCTGACCGAGCTGGACACGTTCGCGATCGCGCCGTTCGGCAACTTCGTGTCCGTGGTGCCGGACGTGCCCCGGGCGCAGTTCAAGGAGATCCTGGAGAACGCGATCTCCGCGGCGCCGGCCGCGGACGGCCGGTTCGCACAGGTCGCCGGGTTCCGGTTCGGGTACGACCCGACCCGGACCGCGCAGGTGGTCGACGACGCCGGCACCGTGCTCACCCCGGGTGAGCGGGTCCGGTCGGTGGTGCTGGACGGCGGGACGGTGCTGGTCGAGGACGGCCAGGTGCTGGCCGGCGCCCCGGTGGCGGTGGCCACCAAC
Source organism: Micromonosporaceae bacterium (assembly GCA_009377645.1). Taxonomy (GTDB): domain Bacteria; phylum Actinomycetota; class Actinomycetes; order Mycobacteriales; family Micromonosporaceae; genus Natronosporangium. The sequence goes on from WHTQ01000004.1 coordinate 10,112, forward strand.
GACTTCAGCGCCCGCGGCGGCGACCAGTACCCGTTCCGGGGACTGCCGTTCACCACCGTCGGCGCGACCTACCAGCAGGCGCTGGCCGATTTCCTGGTCGACGACCTGGGCGGGCTGGTCAGCCAGGCCGACTACCCGGAGGGAGGCAGCGGCCGGATCACCGTCACCGGGTCCTGAGGTTCCAGGAGGGGTCCCCTGCGCCCGCTCGGCCCGGCATAGGGGACCCTTCCTGGGAGCCTGTCCTGGGGAGCCTGGCCGCCGCCGCTCACAGACCGCACACAGATCGCTGTTACCGTGACCGGCATGAACTGGACGCTGGAGGTGGTGTGCGTTCCCGTCACGGATGTCGACCGGGCCAAGGCGTTCTACGCCGAGCAGCTCGGCTTCCAGGTGGACCACGACACGAGGGTCAGTGACGAGCTCCGGCTCGTCCAGCTGACCCCGCCCGGCTCCGGCTGCTCGATCGTAGTCGGCGCGCCGGTGGAGATGGCTCCGGGCTCGGTGCGGGGCCTGCAGCTGGTGGTCCGGGACCTGCGGGCGGCGCACGCCGAGCTGGTGGCGCGGGGGGTGGCCGTCGGCGAGGTGCAGGTGTACGGCGAGAGCGGCCCGCGCCCGGCCCAGCCAGGGGACGCGCTGAACAACGTCGGGTTCTGCTACTTCAGCGACCCGGACAGCAACGGCTGGGCGGTGCAGCAGATCGACGACCGCACCTGATCGCCGGCGGTCAGCGCTGCCGGACCGAACTCGCCTTCGAATCTCGACCTGAAAGGACACCGGTGAGCGACACCACTCCCACGGAGTCGATGTTGAGGTTCCAGGGCATGGTTGCTACCCAGCGGGGGGTGGATGTGTCGTGACGGAAGGAGCAACGGGACAGGCAGTGCCGTTCGTTCGCCGGGTGCGGGTACGGAACTTCCGGTCGCTCGCAGACTGCGACGTGAGCCTGGGACCGCTGACAGTCCTGTTAGGGTTCAACGCCTCCGGGAAGACCAACTTCCTGGACGCGTTGCGGTTCGTCGCCGATGCACTGGCGAGCTCACCACAGCGGGCCGTCGAGGGCCGAGGTGGGCTGGAGGCGCTGCTGCACCGTGCACAGGCCGGCGCCGCCGAGTCGTTCGAGATCTGGGTAGATCTGGGGTTACGGCTGCCTGGGGTTGACTGCGACGTTGCGGCGAGCTACGGGTTCGAAATCGGTCGGTATCCAGATACCCAGACGCCGCTGCTGGTGCTCCGGGAGGCCGGTGTGGTCCAGCTCTCCGGGGGCCCGCTCCAGCTTCCGCTCGATGTGGCCAGGCACTCTGCGCGGCTACGGCTGCCCGCGTCGACCATCGACGACGAGTCCCCACAGGCGGTTCTGGAGACCACCCTCCGGTCGATGAGGTTCTACGAACTCGACTCCACTGTCCTGCGGGCGCTCGACGAGCAGGGCACCGGCAAGGCCAGCCTCGGTTCTTCCGGCGAGCACCTTGGTCGCGTACTCGGAGACTTGGCCCGGGTGGACGAGCTGGGCAAGGAGCGGCTGGATGCGTACCTCTCAGCGCTCGTACCGGGCGCGTTGGGGGTGGATGAGCGGCGTGAGGGACGCTACTCCACCGTGCAGGCGCGGTTCCAGGCCGGCGACGGCGGGGGCGTGGAGGTGTTCCTCCGCGAAGAGCTATCCGAGGGGACGCTACGGGCCGCCGGCGTGCTGGCTGCGCTCTTCCAGCCACCGGTCTCGGCCGGACGGGTCCCGCTGGTCGCGATCGAAGAGCCGGAGACCGCACTGCACCCCGCCGGAGTCGGGGCACTCTATGAGGCACTCGATGACGCCTCCGCGCGTACTCAGGTGATCGTCACGAGCCAGAGTTCGGATCTGCTTGACAACGAGCACGTGCGACTTGAACATCTCCGCGCGGTTGCCAACATTGATGGCGTGACCCGAATCGGTAAGGTGGACGCCGCTGGGCGGGCAGTCGTGGACAAGGGGTTGATGAGCATCAGCGAGCTGCACCGCAGCGGGCAGATGCGCCCGGAGCTACCGGACGCCGTCCGGCAGTCTGCCGGGGGTCGGCACTGCTGAGCCAGTACTGACCCGGTAGTGGTTGGCGACGGCTGGCCACACCGTCATGTCTCGTACTCGTCGGGGAGGCGCATCGCGGGGCCGCCGACCTGCAGGCCGAGTGGGACGGCGCGTCCCTTCGGCTCCTCCCACCCCTCCTGGCGGCCGAGCGCGGTGAGGTCGAGATGAGGGTCGCCGTTGTGGAACTCCTCGATGCCACGGCCGAACGTGGAGTAGGTGTGGAAGACCTCCTCGCCGACCCGGAGGAATGCACTGATGCCCGGGTAGTCGCCGCGCATGGTCTCCGACCACGGCTTACCGGCCTCGGCGAGCTCGGCCTCGGTGCGGAAGTCGAGCAGCACCGGCACGGCCCGGTCATCGACGGTCGCGTGGAAGTCATAGTTGAAGTCACTGCCCGCCGAGGAGTACCACGGGAACGTCCACCCCATGCGTTCGCGGTACGCGGCGAGCTTCTCGTACGGCGCCCGCGTCACCGCGACCAGCGTCGTGTTGCGGACGTGTAGCTGCCTCAGCTGGCCGATCCCATCGGCGGCGGAGGAACAGCTCGAGCAGCCAGTGTCGCGGGGATGCTCGGCGCCGTCGGCGTCGATGTCGTAGGCCAACATGAAGTGGTGCATGACCAGCTGCGGCCGCCCCTCGAACAGGCGGAGCAGGCCCACCGTCCCGTCCGGGCCTTCGAACGTGTACGGCTTGTCGATCCGAACCATCGGCAATCGCCGGCGGTCGGCATTGACCCGGTCCCGCGCCCGGGTGAGCTCCTTCTCCTTGACCAGCAGCTCCTTGCGGGCGGCGAGCCACTCCTCGCGCGAGACCACCTCGGGCAGGTTTCCCATCGCCATCACCATCTCCAGAACAACTCGGCTGAGCTGGGCCGATCTTCCCACCTGTACCCAGCATCGACACCTCTTGAACACCGTAGAGCGGGAACGCCGGCGGGCAGCCAAGGCGCGCGAGCGGGCCCGCGTACGGCTGGTCCCCGCAGCCGCCCGGTTCCTAGTAGTCATCCTCGTCGTACGCGTCGACGTCAAGGATCTCCCGGATGCTGCTGGCGGCGTCCGACCCGTCGAACTCGCCGGCGGCGAGCGCCGCCTCGACCAGATCGTCCCGGGTCTGTGCCCGGGCCGCCTCCTGCCAGTGCTCCAGGGCCTGCTCGGAGGTGGTGACGAGCTCCTCCACGTGAGCGCGGACCCGCTCCGGCCAGCCGGTCGCGCGCAGCTGCCCGATCTCGGTCTCGAGCGCGTCGGCGGTCTCGCCGGCCATCCCGGTCAGTGTGGCTAGGTCCTCACCGCCGTTGATCGCTCGCTCGAACTGCTCCAGTGCTTCGTTGTAGGGCCGGACGATGTCCAGGTACTGCTTCGCGGCTTCCTCCCGCGACAGCGCTGGCGGTGTGGTCGGCTGCGTGGTGGCGCCGCCGCCGGTGGCGGCCGGTGACGGGGGCACGAACGTGCCCGGGTCACTGCCGCAGCCCGCGACCGCGGTCACCGTCACGAACACCACCAGGGTCCTGATCGGACGGTGCACGGCGTCCTCCCGGAGTCGTCGTCAGTACGAGCGGGCTGGGCCCCAGCCGGGTCGACCGCCGGCGCCTGACCGCAGCCTGCGGAGACCTTACCGCCCCGGGCCGGGACACTTGTCCCGCCCGAGCGAGGATCGCTGGCTCTGCCGCACCCGGCGACCGGGCCCTAGCGTCGAGGTCATGACCCGCAACCTGCCCGTGATCCATCCTGCTGGGCCTGACCCGGCCGGATACGGGTTCGGTGGCGCTGTTCGGCACCACCGCGGCGCAGGCTGACCGCGGCGATCCGGCGCACCCTGGCCGGCCAGCATGTGGTCGACCCCGCACTGGCCGCCTCGCTCGACGGCGCTACCCGTCGCCGACATCGCCGCCGGCCTGCACCTGTCCGAGAGCACCGTGCGGAACTACCTGTCCGCCGCAATCGGCAAGACCGGTGCCCGCAACCGGATCGAGGCCGCCCACACCGCCCACACCCACGGCTGGCTGTGACCCGGCCCCTGACCCAGGGGTGGTCTGTTGCGGCCTACATCCCGGGCGATGTGGGCTACATCGCCGGGGATGTGGCCGGTTACAGGTCGGCCAGGATCCGGGCCTCCCGCATCATCGTCGCGCCGCCGGGTACGTCTCCGTGGTGGGCGGCCCAGAGCGCCGCCTCCACCCGCCGAGCCAACGACCAACGCGCGATCCGTTGCGGGTCCAGCGCCAGCTCGTCGGCCAGCAGGTCGACGCGGTCGCGCAACACCCGGGCGGGGTCCGGGTGGCCGAACGGGTCGTCGACCTGCTCCAGCAGCGGCCACGGATCGTAGGCCGGGTCACCGATCAGCGGCTTGGGGTCGATCGCCAGCCAGCGCCCGTCACCAGCCGACAGGACGTTGCCCGGGTTGAAGTCGCCGTGCAGCACCGCCTCGCTGCCCGCCGACGCCGGCAGCTGCCGGAGCAGTCGCGCCCCTTCCGCCACCAGAGCCGGGTCATAGCCAGGCTTGATCCTGGTCATCCGCTCCGCCATCAGATCCGCCCATTCGCCCGCCACCGGGCGGAGCCCCTCGATGTCGCTGATCATGGGCGGTGGAACCTCCCACAGTCGTCGCGATGGGGCCAGCCGATCTTCACGATCACCGGCGTCCCATCCGGAAGCGCCGCCGGTGCCACCCAGCTGCAGCTACCGGCGGGCAGCGGCGCCGACAGTCGCAGCCGGTACGCCGTGCGTACGTGCTCGATGAGCGACGGCAGCTCGGCGAGCCAGCGCCGGGCCGATGCCTGGCCCGCGAGCTGGGCCACCACCGGCAGGGTCGGCGGCACCAGCTCAGCGGCGTCCGAGCCGGGTGAGCGCCGCATGGCGCCAACCTAGTCCGCCGGCACCGGGTGGACACGCCCCCGACCACTGAGCCGGTTCCGGTGCTGGTAGACACGGGTGGACGGCACAGGATCGGGTGTCGGCTTCTCGGCGGCGGCACCCGACTGTTCGCCGACGTGGGCAATGCCCGGATCAGGCTCGAGCGGACCAGGCTGATCGAGGCCCGACCACCACCCATCTGCGGTTCCGCGTGCTGCGATGACCCGTCGTCGCAGCGTGTGGCCCTGGTGTGAGTCCATGCTGGACCATCTCCCCGCTTGGTTTGAGCAGCTGGGGCGGTGCGGTAGCTGGGCGGAGCCTCGGGACCGCCGGCCATCGGAGCGGCCGCAGCCGCAGCCGCCGTGCCGTAGACTCACGTCGGTCGCTGCGAGTCGAAGCCGTTCAACTGGGATGCGTAACATCTTGCGTACTCACTGCGATCTTAGTAAGGTAGCGGGCGGGCAGTTTCGGCCCTCCAGCTACCGGACGATGCGAACTCGACGTCGACCGGTAGTCGTTCGTGAGGGAGGTACCCATGGACGGCTACTTCGCTACGATGGGGCACCGGGAGCTGCGAGAGCGAGTTCGAGATTTCGCCGAGACGGTGGTCCGTCCGCACATCGCGGAGATGGAGGCCTCCCGCACAGTCCACTATGAGCTGTCTCGGTTGATCGCCGAGCAGGGTTGGATCGGCGTGACCATCGACCGTGAGTACGGCGGGATGGGCCTCGGGCACCTGGCCAAGACCATCATCATCGAGGAGCTGGCGCGGGTCAGCGGTGCGATGGGCGCGATGGTGCAGGCCTCCCAGCTCGGCGTGGCGAAAATCATCCATTTCGGCAACGAGGCGCAGCAGGCGACCTGGCTGCCGGCTATCGCGGCCGGTGAGTGCCTGCCCACTATCGCGGTGACCGAGCAGGAGTCCGGTGGCCACGTGCTCGGCATGTCCGCCACGGCGGTGCGCGACGGCGACGACTACCTCCTGAACGGCCGGAAGGTCTACGTGGGTAACAGCCACGTGGGTGACCTCCACGGTGTCGTAGTACGGACCGGGACGGGCTCAACGGGGCTGTCGGCCTATCTGGTCGAGGCGGACCGGCCGGGTTTCTCGCTCGGCCCCCAGCGCCCCGCGATGGGCCTGCACGGGTTCAGCTTCGGTGAGCTGATCTTCAACAACTGCCGGGTGCCGGCGGCGAACATGCTGGGTGCGGAGGGTGACGGGCTGGCCGTGGCCTACTCTTCCAGCGTGCTGTACGGCCGGCCGAACCTGACCGCCGTCTCGCTCGGCATCCACCAGGCACTGGTGGATGAGACCACCACGCTCTCGGTGAAACGGCACCTGTACGGCAAACCAATGCACGAGCTGCCATCGATCAAGCTGAAGCTCGGGAAGATGCAGTCCCGGTTGATGACCGCCCGGCTTGCCGCCTATCACGCCGTGCACATGCTGGATCAGGGCCTACCCTGCGATGCGGAGCTGATGAACGCCAAGCTCGTCAACGCCGAGTACGCGCTGGACTCGGCGCGCAACGCCATGGAGGTGCACGCCGCGTGTGGCCTGCTGACCGACCGGCCAGTCGAGCGCTACCTGCGCGACGCGTACCACATCTTCGCCCCGGCGGGTACCTCCGACATCCAGCTGCTCCGGCTCGGTGAGGTAGCGGTGGGCACCTCGAAGGGCCAGTGGTCGCAGCGTTTCTCCCACTACGTCAGGAACAAGCCGGCAGCCACGGCCGCCACCACCGGCTAGGGTGCCACCTGTGGGCTGCTGGCTAGCCGGCCCTCACCTGCAGCCGGCTCCGCTCGCGTTGCTGAATGCGTTCCACCACCTCGGCAGCCATCGACTTGATGGTCTCCAGCCCGGTCCGACCCCATGGGCGCGGCTCGATGTCGACGACGCAGACCGTGCCCAGGGCGGTGCCGGTGTGATCGATCAGCGGGGCACCGAGATAGGACCGGATCCCGATCTCGTCGACCACCGGATTCCCGGCGAACCGGGGGTAGTCGCAGACGTCCTCGAGCACCAGCGCCTTACGCCGGACCACCACGTGTGGGCAGTACCCGTGGTCGCGATCCATCACCCGACCCGGCTGGGCCGATGCCGCCGCAGTGACCACCGCGTCGTTGCCGGCCGGTGGGCCCGCCGGCGTGTAGAGGCCAGCAAAGTACTGGCGATACTCGTCAATGAAGTTGACCATCGCGTACGGGGCGCCGGTGCGGCCGGCGAGCCGGCGCGCGAACTCGTCGAACTCAGGGTCAGGATGATCGCCGATTCCGAGGTCTTGCAGCCGTAGCACCCGGTGCGGGGCCTCCCGGTCCACCGGGGTCATCATCATCAGTCGTTCTTCTGGGTCGAAGTTCATTGACATCTCCGCATCAGTTGGGTCTATCAGGGATGGGACTGGATTGTCGAGAGCAGGTACTGAACCAGCCCGACCAGCACGCCGGTAGCTGAGCGACGCTGGCGGGCGTCACACAGCACGACCGGAATATGCGGTTTGAGGTCGAGCGCCCCTCGCACCTCGTCGGGCTCGTAGCGATATGAGCCGTCGAACTCATTGACCGCCACGACGAAGCCGATGTCGTGGCGTTCGAAGTAGTCGACGGCCGAGAAGCTGTCCTCCAGTCGTCGCGTGTCAGCCATGACCACCGCGCCGAGCGCACCGGCGGACAGCTCGTCCCACATGAACCAGAAGCGTTCCTGTCCGGGCGCGCCGAACAGGTAGAGCACGAGTCGCGGTTCGAGCGTGATCCGGCCGAAGTCCATCGCCACCGTGGTGGTGGACTTGTCGCCCAGACCGTCCAGGTCGTCGGCGCCGATGCTCGCGGAGGTGAGGATCTCTTCAGTGCTCAGCGGTCCGATCTCGCTCACCGAGCCGACGAATGTGGTCTTGCCGACGCCGAACCCGCCCGCGATGACCAGCTTGATCGCGGTTGGGAACGGCTCAGAGCCGTCGCTGTAGGCCATCGAGCAACGCCTCCAGTAGGTTTCGGTTGGTCGGGTCGGCGGCCGGATCAGGGGAGTGCGCCGTTAGCGCTCCACAATCGACAAGATCGGACAGAAGCACCTTCGTTACCGTTACGGGTAGCCGCAGGTGAGCCGACACCTCCACGACCGAGACCGGGTGGTGACACAGGCCCAGTGCCTGCGCATGGTCGAGGCTCAGCTGCGCCTGCCTGATCTGGCCAGTGGCCGCAACGATCGACAGCAGGTCCAGGTGGAAGGAGGGCTTGGTCCGACCGTTGCTTACCGTGTACGGACGGACCAGCCGTCCGGCGTCGTCGTCGAACCACGTCTCGTCTTGTGCGAGCGACATGATCAGGCAGCCGGATTACCGGAGATGGCCGTAGTCCGCCGCGCCGGAGTGACCAGGTAAGGACGGACGCTCTTGACCAGTTGCGCCATCTCGTACCCGAGCACCCCGGCATCGGCGTCCCGACCGGCCAGCACCGCCAACACCGCCCCGGAGCCCGCCGCGGACACGAACAGGAGGACGTCGTCCAGCTCGGCAACCACTTGCCGAACGCCACCCTTGCCGCCGAACCGGGTCCCGGCGCTTCGAGCCAGCGAGAACAGGCCGGAGGCGATCGCCGCCAGGTGATCGGCAGTGTCGACATCGAGCTCGCAGAAGGCCTTCTTCAGGCCGTCCGAGGACAGCAGGAGGGCGCTGCGGGTATGCGGAACTCGCTCGATCAGACCGCGGAGCAGCCAGCCCAGATCGGATGAGTTGGTATTCGACGCGTCGCTCATCATGGCAGAGGGCACTCTCCTTTGAAGACTGTGAGCGTTGATCAGGTGGCACTCGAGCTGTGCTCCATGCCAGCGTCTGCTTCGCCAGGGTGGGCCTCGGCGCGGTTGAAGCCGCGCTGGAAGGCGGCGATGAGGCCGGGGTCGGGACCGCCGGTCGGTTCGCTGCCGGTGGTCGCGTCGCGGGTCGGCGGTTCCACCTGGGTCTGCCTGCGGCGGTGCGGGAGCTGCGGGCGCGGATCAAGGTCGGAATGATCACGCGGTGATGCCGGATCACCGGCCATGGTTTCGGTGGTGGTCGCGACCGGCCGCACCGCCTCCGGCGTGGTGGGCACAGGCTCTGTGGGCCCGGTCGCCGCCGCCACCATCGGTTGGCCGGAGGGACTCGACCCCGCCAGCGGCAGCTCGACGGAGTACGGAGCCGGCGACCGGGACGGCAGGGCCGGCGCCGGCCGTGCGGCGACCGGTGCGGATGCCGCCAGCTGCCTGGCCGGTTCGGCCGGCTCGGGCTGGTCGCTCGCCGGGGTCCCCAGCAGCCCCGGCGGCAGAACCAGTACCGCCTGAATACCGCCGTAGATGTTGGTCTGCAGCTGCACGGCGAGACCGTGCCGGCTGCCCAGCACGGCCACCACGAACAGGCCGATCCGGCCATCCCGCAGCAGCTCGTCGAGGTCGATCTGCTCGGGTGCGGCGAGCATGCTGTTGATCCGGTGCCGCTCCACCGGCGGCATGCCCAGGCCGCGATCCTCCACCTCGACCGCCAGACCCGCGGTGACCCGCTGAGCGCGCAGCAGTACCTGGGTCTGCGGATTGGAGAACATGGTGGCGTTCTCGACCAGCTCGGCCAGGAGGTGGATGACGTCGGCGACGGCGTGGCCCTGCAGGGTGCCCTCGATGGGGCGCACCAGCTTCACCCTGGAGTACTGCTCGACCTCGGCGACGGCCGACCGCAGCACCTCGTAGAGGCTGATCGGCCTGCTCCACTGGCGCCTGGAGACGGCGCCGCCGAGCACGGCGAGGTTCTCAGCGTGCCGGCGGATGCGAGTGGCGAGGTGGTCAACGGAGAACAGCCCCTTGAGCAGGTCCGGATCTTCCACCTGGGCCTCAAGATCGTCGAGCAGCTGGATCTCGCGGTGGACGAGCGACTGCAGCCGGCGGGCGAGGTTGACGAACACGCCCACCCGGTAGTCCGGGGTGCTGAAGGTCCCGACGAACGGCGCCTCGACCAGGGCGGTCATCGCGGTGTGCCGCAACCGGTCGATGTCGTGGGCAAGCAGCTGCCACTGGTCACTGTCGAGCGCCGGCACCGCGGGGGTGTGCGGATACGCCCGCTCGCCGCGTCGCAGCTGCTCGGAGAGCAGCTGCATGTCCTGGTAGTGCTGGAGGGTCGCGAACCGCAGCTGCGCGACCCGACCCTGCACCACGCGGATGGTGACGATCGCGCCTATCAGCAGCACTGCCACCGACAGGACAGCGGCGGTGGCCATCACCGCGACGGTCATGGTCGGGGCCGGTTCGGCGGGGCCAACCAGCAGGTAGACGACGGCGGCGGCACCGACCAGCACGGTGCCGGTCGCGGCCAGCGCCATGATCCGCAGCAGTCGGGACCGCAGGTTGTCAGGAGGGTAGGGAGCACGGCTGGGCGGACGCTGTCGGTCCCCCTGCGCGAGGTGGCGTGCAGGATGTGAAATCACTTCAGGCATTTGGGCGTCCCACGGTTCATGAGCTGGTTGGGCAAGAGGTCACAACGCGACACAGCACGCACCCGTTGATCGTTGGAGCACTTGCCTACGGGCAAGCCGACTCGTGCGAGGTTAGCAGCAACCCATCGACTACAACACCCCCTGCGCCATCCCCGCTGACCGATACGACGCACTCTCTGTGCGACTCCGCCGGCCCGACGCCGGTCCCCCACCGACGGGGCGCGCCATGACCTGGCCACCAGTCCCGGCTGGACCTGACCTGACAGCACCGACCCGGCGGGCTCAGGCTCTGACCGGCTGGTCGCGTACCCGCTGGCTCGGGCGTGCTCACGCCGGCCGGTGGCGTAGACCCGGACGACCAGCGCTGCTCCGGGACAGCCAAGGACCTGTCGGCCCTGTCGCGCCGCTGTTCAGCGGCCCGATGCGTCCAGTGACGATGTCGCTGGTGTCGATCCGGCACCGTCGCGGTCGCGGTCGCCGTCGCCGCGTTCACGCCGCGAGGCAGTCCCATGTGGTCCCTCGCGCACCAGAGTCGATCGACCGGACCGTACCAACGTCCATGGCGCTCACTCCACCCCAGAAGGTTGCCATGCCGAGATCGTATGTGCGGTCATCCGTGCCCGAGGAACTGGCCGGACCCGGCCGCCGCGAGGACGCGGCCCTCCTCCGCGATGACAGTCCCCCGCCGCACGGTGACGGCGGGCCGACCACGGGTGAGCATGCCGTTGGCCGGTGTCCACCGGCATTTGTAGGGGCTGTTCTCGTTGCGGAGGACCTCCTCGTGATCCATGTCGACAATGACCAGGTCGGCGTCGGCGCCGACGGTAAGAACGCCCTTGCGCCCGGACAGCCCGGCGAGCCGGGCCGGGGCCGTGCAGCACAGCTCGACCACCCGCTCCAGGCTGAGCCGGCCGTCGTTGACGGCGGTGAGCAGGAGCCGGAGGTAGTCAGCGATCATCGGGCTGCCGCTGGGGGCCGCGTACAGGTCGTCCCAACCAGCCTGCTTCTCCTGCGAGGTGTGCGGTGCATGGTCGCTGCCGACCACATCGATGGTCCCGTCGACGACGGTTTCCCACATGGCCTCGCTGTCCTGGTCCGGAACCCACTGACCGAGCACGTACGGTCCGCCCTGTTCGACGCGGTCCCACGAGTTCGTGATGAACATCGCGAACGGGTTGGCTTCCGCGGTGACCGGACGACCAGCGGCCTTGGCGGCCCGGATCATGCGGATCGCCTCGCGGGACGAGACATGCAGCACGTGCAGGCGGGTGCCGGCCGAGCGCTGGAGCTCGAGCAGGGTCGCCACCGCGGTGTTCACCGCGACACTGTCGCCGTCCCGAAACGCCCGCGCGTACGACCGGAAGTCGGTGCCCCACCGGCGCTTGGCCCGGGCGGTCAGCAGGTTGTACAGCTCGTGGTCGGTCGGATGGACGTAGAGCGGTCGCCCACACCACCGCGCCCAGCCCGGCCCAGAACGCGAACCGCCGCACCGGCATCCGGACCGTGCCGGCGACGACCGGCGCCACCGCGTGCAGCACCGACACGAACCGGATCGGTACCAGCACCGGGGCGCCCCGCCCGGCCAGGTACGCCTCGGTGCGCACCCACCGGTGCTCGCCGACGAATCGGCCGAACCGGCTGGTGCGCAACCGCGGACCGACCGCCCGGCCGATGCCGTAGCCGACCAGCTCACCGGTGTAGGTGCCGGTGGCCGCGGCGACCAGCACCAGCGCGAACCGGCCCGGCGAGTCGACGGTCGAGCCGGCCAGCAGCACGGCGGCGTCACCAGGCACCACCGTCCCGATCAGCGCGGTCGTCTCCAGCACCGTGAACAGCCACAGCGCCAGCGCCAGGGTGATCGGCTCCAGGTCGGTCAACAGTCCCAGCGCCCGATCCAGGACGTCGGTCACGGAGTCGATCACGGCACGCTCCGCGCCGCCGTCACCCGTACCCAGGTCTCCGGCTGCCCCCCGCCGGACCGTTCCATCCACACCACCCGTTCGGATCTTGGCCGGTACACGTCAGCGTGACACGCCGTGACCGCGGCGCCAATGAGGGTTCTCCCGGAGGTGCCGCCTAAGGGGAACTGACCGGCCGGATCCAGCGGGGCGGGTGGCGTGGATGTGAGTGGAACCACAGCGGATAGCCTCGACCTGTGGGCGAGGTGCTGGTGATCGAGAACGACCCGGACGACCATCCCGGCCGGCTGGGGGAGTGGCTGGCCGCCGCCGGGCTGCGGCTGGCGGTGGTCCGCCCGCACGCCGGCGAGCGAGTGCCGAACGATCCGAGCCGGTACGCGGGGCTGGTGGTGCTCGGTGGCGAGCAGCACGCCTACCCGGACCCGTCGGGGGTGCCCGGCGCGCCGTGGTTCCCGGCCATCGAGTCGCTGCTGCGCGCGACCGTCCGGGACCGGCTGCCCACGCTCGCGGTCTGTCTCGGGGCGCAGTTGCTGGCCACCGCGCACGGAGGACGGGTGGCGCCGGCCGCCGCCGGTCCGGAGCTGGGTCCGGCACTGGTGGCGCGCCGCGACGCGGCCGAGTCGGACCCGCTGTTCGGCGGGGTGCCGTTCACCCCCGATGTCCTGCAGTGGCACCGGGACGTGGTTACCGACCTACCGCCCGGCGCGGTGCTGCTGGCCGCCTCCACCCGGTATCCGCACCAGGCGTTCCGGATCGGGGCCGCCGCCTGGGGGCTGCAGTTCCACATCGAGCCCGACCTGGCGATGGTGGCCGGCTGGGCGGCCGGCAACCGGGACCTGCTGGAGCGGCTCGGGCTCGGAGAGCCGCAGCTGCTGGCCGCCACCGAGGCGGTGCTGGACGACCTGGCCGAGGTGTGGCAGCCGTTCGCGGCCCGGTTCGCCGCGCTCGCCCGCGGCGAGCTGGCCGGGGCCCGGCCGGGCCTGCCGATCCTGGGCTCGTGAGCGCTGGAGCGAACCGATGGCTCCCAGCACGAGAGCGAGCGGGCGCGGGAGCGGGCCGGTGGCCGGCAGTGAGTCCCGGCCGGTGAGCCGCGGGCGGTACGAGCGGGTCGCCGGCGCGGCCGATCCGGAGCTGGCGCTGCGTCAGCTGGACCGGCTCACCGAAGCGGCCGGCGAGGACCCGTTGGCCAGCCCGCTCGCCGCCGACCCGGCGGTCCGGCGGCGGCTGGTGGCGGTCCTCGGTGCCTCGTCCGCCCTCGGGGACCACCTGGTCGCCAACCCGGCCGAGTGGCGCCACCTGGCCAACCCGCCGCCCGCGGGAGCCGCCGACCCGCCAGCTGACCTCTCCCGAGCCACCGACGTCGCCGGGCTGCGCACCAGCTACCGGCGGGCGCTGATGCAGATCGCCGCCGACGACCTCACCGGCGGGTCCGACGTGGAGCAGACGATGGCCCGCCTGTCCGACCTCGCGGACGGCACCCTGGCCGCCGCGCACCAGCTGGCTGCGGCACCGTCGTCTCCGTCGTCGGCCCTTTCTGTGGTGGCGATGGGTAAGTGCGGCGGCCGCGAGCTCAACTACGTATCCGATGTGGACGTTATCTTCGTCGCGCCGGACGGCGCCGACCTGCCGGCCGCCACCGGCCTGGCCACCGGGCTGATGGCGATCTGCGGGCAGGTCGCCTGGCCGGTCGATGCCGGGCTGCGGCCGGAGGGCGGTCGGGGCCCGCTGGTGCGTACCCTCGCCAGCCACCTCGCCTACTACCGTGGCTGGGCACGCACCTGGGAGTTCCAGGCCCTGCTGAAGGCCCGTCCGGCCGCCGGCGATCCGGCCCTCGGCAGGCAGTGGCTGGCACAGCTGCAGCCGCTGGTCTGGTTGGCCGCCACCCGCCCGGACGCGGTCGAGGACATCCGGGCGATGCGCCGGCGGATCGTCGAGTCGGTCTCCCGGCAGCAGGCGGACCGGGAGATCAAGCGAGGGCCGGGCGGGCTGCGCGACATCGAGTTCGCGGTGCAGCTGCTGCAGCTGGTGCACGGCCGCGGGGACGAGTCGCTGCGCCGGGCCGGTACGCTGCCGGCGCTGCGGGCGCTGGTGGCCGGCGGTTACGTGGGTCGCTCCGACGGCGAGGCGCTGATCGCCGCGTACCGGTTCCTGCGCACAGTGGAGCACCGGCTGCAGCTGCAGCGGCTGCGCCGCACCCACCTGGTGCCGGACGATCCGGCCGGGCTGCGCTGGCTGGCCTCGGCGCTCGGCTACCGCGGTGACGCGGTGGCCGCCTTCCGCGCCGACTGGCTCGCGCACGCCGGGCAGGTGCGGCGGCTGCACGTCAAGCTGCTCTACCGGCCGCTGCTGGCGGCGGTGGCGCGGGTCCCGACCGACTCGCTGCGGCTGACCCCGGAGGCGGCCCGGACCCGGCTGGAGGCGCTCGGGTTCGCCGACCCGCCCGGCGCCCTGCGCCACCTGCAGGCGCTGACCGCTGGCGTGTCCCGCACCGCGGCCATCCAACGCACGCTGCTGCCGGTGCTGCTGGAGCAGTTCGCCGACGCGCCGGAGCCGGACCGCGGGCTGCTCGCGTACCGGCAGGTCTCCGACGCCCTCGGCCCGGTGCCCTGGTATCTGCGGCTGCTGCGCGACTCCGGCCCGGTGTCGCAACGGCTGGCCCGGGTGCTCGGGCTGTCCCGGTTCGTCGCGGACCTGCTGGCCCGGGACCCGGAGGCGGTGCGGCTGCTGGCCGACGACGGCGAGCTGTCGCTCCGACCGGGGCAGGTGCTCCGGGCCGGCTTCGCGGCCGCCGCCGCCCGGCACGCCGAGTCCGGCGGCGCCGACCGCCCGGCCGGGGTGACCGCGGTCCGGGCGGTCCGGGCGCTGCGCCGCCGGGAGCTGGTCCGGATCGCCTGCGCCGACGCGCTCGCGGGCGGCGGAGACCTGGCTCCCGAGCCGCCGGTCGACGTGGACCTGGTCGGCCAGGCGCTGGCCGACGTGACCGACGCCACGCTCGCGGCCACAGTGGAGGTTGCCGGCGCCGACGCCCCGGCGGGGCTGCGGTTCGCGGTGATCGGGATGGGCAGCCTGGGCGGCCAGGAGCTCACCTATCCGTCGGATGCGGACGTCCTGTTCGTCTACGACGCACCGACCGGCGTCGCCGAGGACCAGGCGGCCGCCGCCGCGCACGCGATCGCCGAGCGGCTGCGCTCGCTGCTGTCGGCGCCGGCACCCGACCCGCCGCTCGGCGTCGACGCCGGCCTGCGCCCGGAGGGGCGGCAGGGGCCGCTGGTACGCAGCCTCGCCGCGTACGAGCAGTATTACGCCCGCTGGTCCGGAGTCTGGGAGGCGCAGGCCCTGCTGCGGGCCCGGCTCGTGGCCGGCGACACCGACCTGGGTGGACGGTTCCTGGCGCTCGCCGACCGGATCCGCTATCCGGCCGACGGGCTGAGCCGGGAACAGGTGGTGGAGATCCGGCGGATCAAGGCCCGGGTGGAGGCGGAACGGCTGCCGCGCGGGGCGGATCCGCGTACCCACACCAAGCTCGGGCGGGGCGGCCTGGCCGATGTGGAGTGGACAGTCCAGTTGCTACAGTTGCGGCACGGCCATGCGGTGGCCGGGCTGCGCACCCCGCGTACGCTCCCGGCGCTGGCCGCCGCCCGGTCGGCCGGGCTGGTCACCGCGGCCGACGCGGAGGCCCTGTCGGCGGGCTGGACCCTGGCCGCCCAGGTCCGGAACGCGCTGACCCTGGTGCGCGGCCGGGCCACCGACGAGCTGCCCGCGCACGGCCCGGAGCTGGCCGGGGTGGTCCGGCTGCTCGGGCTGGACCAGGCGCCGGGCGAGTTCCACGACCACTACCTGCGGGTGGCGCGCCGGTCCCGGGCCGCCGTGGAGCGGGTCTTCCATGGCTGACGCCGCCCCACCGGTCGTCCTGGTCAGCGAGCGCCGGCTCGCAGCGCGCTCCCGGCGTTCGCCGCTGCCGGTGCTGGCCACCCTGGCGGTGGCGGTCGCGCTGACCGGTTGGTGGCTGGCGGTACCGCCGCTGGGAACCGACCTGTCCGCCCAGGTGGCACGGGCGGACTTCTTCGCCGCGCACGGCTGGACGCCGATCGACTTCCGGTGGTACGGAGGGGTGTCGCCGCACGGCTACAGCCTGCTGTCGCCGCCGCTGATGGCCTGGTTCGGACCCCGCCCGGTCGGCGCCGTGGCCGCGGTCGGGTCCGCGCTCGCACTGGTCGCGCTGTTGCGCCGGACCGGCGCGGTCCGCCCGTTGCTGGGCGGGGTGCTCGGTGTCGTCTGCTTCACCGGCAACCTGGTCTCCGGCCGGGTAACGTTCGCGCTCGGTATCGCCCTCGCCCTCCTCGCCCTCCTCGTGTTGATCATGGAGTGGGGGTCGGTCGGGCGGTGGGCGTCGGTCGGGCGATGGGCGCTGGCGGGGCTGCTGGCCGCGCTCGCGGCGGCCGCCAGCCCGGTCGCCGGGCTGTTCGTCGGGCTGGCCGGGGTGGCGATCGCGATCGACGCCCGGCTGCGCCGCTCGCGCGCCCCCGCCGACCCAGGGCTCCCGCGGGAGGCCACCTCGCCGGAGTACGCGGGCGGTGCGCCGGCACCGGGATTCGTCGGCGGGGCGGTGCTGGCGGCCGGGGCGGCCGTCCCGATCGCGGTGATGGCGGGCTGGTTCGGCTCCGGCGGCTGGATGAACATCAGCCGATCGGACCTGGTCCACGCGGCGGTGGCCAGCCTCGCCGTCGCCGCCCTGGTGCCCCGCCGGGTGGTCCGGATCGGCGCGCTGCTGTCCGCCGCCGGCGTGCTCACCGCGTACCTGGTGCAGACCCCGGTGGGGCTGAACGCCACCCGGCTCGCGACCCTGCTGGCGCTCCCGCTGGTGGCCGGGTACGTGACGGTACCCGGGTGGCTGCGCCGCCGCCTCGGGTCGCACTCGCCGGGCGCGTGGCGAGGCGCGGGGGTGGCGGCGCTGGTGGTGCTGCTGGCGGCGCTCGCCTGGTGGCAGCCGCCGGTGCTCCGGCAGGACCTGACCAGCGGCGGTGACCCGACCGCCGCACCGGGCTACTTCGCGCCACTGGCCGCGGAACTGGCTGCCCGTTCTCCGGCCGGCCGGGTGGAAGTCGTTCCGACGGCCCACTACTGGGAGTCGGCCTACCTGAACGCGCCGCCGCTCGCGCGGGGCTGGCTGCGCCAGGTCGACCTCGGCCAGAACCCGCTGTTCTTCGACGGCACGCTGGACGCAGAGAGCTACCGGCGGTGGCTGGTGGACACCGGCGTGTCCTATGTGGCGCTGGCCAACGCGCCGGAGTCGTGGGTCGGGCGGCCGGAGGCCGAGCTGGTCCGGCGCGGAGTGCCGTACCTCACGGTGGTGTGGAAGTCACCCGACTGGACACTGTACGCGGTGGCCGGCGAACCCGGGATCGTCCAGCCACCCGCCACCCTGCTCTCGGCGACCGCCGACCGGGTCGAGTTCGAGGCCACCGGCCCGGGCACGGTCGCCGTGAAGGTGCGGTGGTCTCGATGGCTGGCGATCTCCGGCCCCGGCCAGGCGTGCCTGGCGCAGGCCGGTGACTGGACCACGGTCCAGGTGACCGAGCCCGGACGGTTCCGGATCACCGGCTCCGTCACCGCACCCGGCCCGCGCTGCTGAGTCGGGGCGGCGCGGTCGGTCTACGGGCGGAGGGCCAGGGTGTCGGTCGCCTCGGCCTCGATCGTGGGGCGGTGCCACCGCCACGGGAGCAGCTCGCCGGTCCGCCACGGTTCGAGCTGGTCCAGATAGTTCGGATGGTACGGGTGGCCGGAGTTACCGGTCATCTGCACCCAGCCCGCACCGTCCAGATCGGACATGTCGATCACCATCCGCATCGAGGGGGTGGCCGTCACCTCGTACCCCTCGGCCGCGTTCCAGGCGTTCGCGTTGACGATCGCCGGCCCGCCCGCGGTCTGGACCGGGCCGCGGTTGAACAGCGCCTCGACCGGCCCGATCCCGGAGCTGCCGAACGTCGCGTCCCGCAGGGTCAGCGTGTGCATCCGGCCCCACCGCCAGTCCCGCGGGTGGTCGCCCTGCGCGGCGGCCAGCTCCTTGTACCCCTCGGCCAGCGCCCGCGCCAGCACGTCGTCGCGGGTCTCCGGCGGTGGTGTCCCGGTCCGGTCCCACCACGGTGCGGCCGGCTCGTCCAGCAGCCCGGTCACCACCTGGAACCACCGTCCGCCGCCGATCGGCTGCTGGTCGTCGGGCAGCTCGTCGAAGGTCAGCGCCAGCAGCTGCCGCCACACCGCGTTGAAGTAGGCCGCGGCGGCCGAGCTGTCCGCCTGCGGCGTCCCCGGGTCCCCATCCGCCGGTTGCTGGAAGTCCCACCGCCGCAACAGGTCCAGCGCCGCCGCCTCGTCCCGGCTCGGGGCCGGGTCGGCCGCCGTGAGCAGGGCGGGTACGAGGGTCGGGGCGAGCCCGTTGCGGCTGTCGAACTGGATCCGTCGCATGTCGTCGACCGTCACCGGTCCGGTCACGAGCTGCTCGGCGAGCAGCTCGTGGATCCGGTCGCTGCGGTAGCCGTAGGCCCAGTCGTCGGTCAGGTGGGGCTGGTACTGCGGGCCGATCACCGGCTGGTTCGCCGTGACGACCAGCCCGTCCGGCGGGTTCAGGAGGCTCGGCAGCTGCTCGAACGGGACCGGGTCGCGCCAGTCGTACGCCGGGTCCCAGCCCGGTGCCGGGATCCGGCCGTCCCCGGTGCCGCGTACCGGCACCACTCCCGGCGCCTGGTAGCCGATGTTACCGTCCACATCGGCGTAGATCAGGTTCTGCGCGGGCACCTCGAACAGCTCCGCCGCCGCCCGGAAGTCGTCCCAGCCGGTGGCCTGGTTGAGCGCGAACAGCGCCTCGATCGTGCGCCCCGGTTGCAGCGCGGTCCAGGCCAGCGACAGCGCCTGCGTGGCCGGCGGCTGCTCCGGGTCGCCGGGGGAGCCGTCGGCCAGCTCCTGCAGCTCTTCGGAGGCGTCGGAGACCACCGGGCCGCGGTGGGTCTGGCGTACCCGGATGGTTACGTCCTCCCCGCCGGCGACCCGGATCGTCTCCTCCCGCACCGTCAGGTCCCGCCACTGCCCGTCCACCTGGTAGCGGTCGCCGTCGATCCGTTCCAGGTAGAGGTCGGTGACGTCGGAGCCCAGGTTGGTGAACCCCCAGGCGATCCGCTCGTTGTGTCCGATCACGACCCCGGGTAGGCCGGAGAAGCTGAACCCGCTGACCCGGTACCCGCAGGTGCAGTGCAGCCCCACCTGGTGCCAGATCCCGGGCATGCTCACGCCCAGGTGCGGGTCGTTGGCCAGGATCGGGGCGCCGCTGGCGGTGTGCTCCCCGCCGACCACCCAGGAGTTGGAGCCGAGCCCGGCACCGGCGGTCCCGAGCAGCCGGGGGAGTTCTGCGAGCGACGACTGGAGCGCGGCGAGCGGGCGGGCGGCGCCAGACAGCTCACCGGCTGCTGGCGGCTCACCGGTCGCGGCCTCGCCGGCCGGGGCGTCCGGGTCGAACCCGCCGTCCACGACCCGCCCGGCGGTGACGATCGGCGCCCGCTGTTCGTACGGGTAGGCGGGGTAGAGCTGGTCGACCTGGTCGGTGCCCAGCCCGGCGGCCAGCAGCCGCGCCCGCTCGATCTCGTCCTCCAGGTTGCCGCGCAGGTCCCAGGCCATCGCCTTGAGCCACGCCAGGCTGTCCACCGGGTCCCACGGCGCGATCTGGTAGCCGGAGCTCTGCACCCCCAGCAGCCGGTACTGGAGGGCCTTCCGGCCGGTGGCAGCCGGACCACCGGTCCCCGCCACCCAGGCGTTCACCCCTTCCGCGTACGCGGTCAGGTAGTCCCTGGTCTCGGGGGAGACCAGCGCCCACTCGGCCTCGGCCACCCGCCGCCAGCCCAGGGTGCGCAGGAACGCGTCGGTCTCCACCTGGTCGGGACCGAACCACTCGGCCAGCCGCCCGCTGGTGACGTGCCGGCGGAAGTCCATCTCCCAGAACCGGTCCTGCGCGTGCACGTACCCCTGCGCGCGGAACAGGTCCGGGATGGTCGCCGCGTAGATCTGCGGGATGCCGTGGGCGTCCCGATAGACCGTCACCGGGGCGGACAGCCCGGCCAGCGGCAGCTGCCCGTCGTAGGTCGGGAACGGCCGCCGCGCCGACCACACCGCGAGCAGCCCCACCACCTGGACCAGCACCAGCAACCCGGCGAGCGCCCCGAGTCCGTACCGCCCCAGCCTCTGCCACCGTCGCCGAGCCATGGCCGGAGCCTAGCCGGTGGGCCGTACCGCCGGCCCCGGCTCACCTCTTCCGTCCAGGCTGAGCGGCTCATACGCTGTTGCCCGGGAGTGATCTTCATGGCACGGGGTAGCGAGGCAGGTTGGCCGTCGCCGGTGCTGGTCGGCCGGGAGGTCGAGCTGGCGCGGCTGGTGGCGGCGGTGTCGGCGCCGCCCGCGGTGGTGGTGGTCGAAGGCGAGTCGGGGATCGGCAAGACCCGGCTGGTGAGCGAGCTGCGGGTGCATCCGGCGCTGGCAGGGCGGCGGTTCGGCTATGGCTGCTGCCGCCCGATTCGGGAGCCGTTCCCGCTGGGTGCGGTTCGAGGTGTTCGACCGCCCGGTCCACATCCGGCAGCAGTGGCACGTGGCGCCGCTGACCCCTGGCGCGGTCACCGCCTCGGAAGCCCAGGCGATCCCGGACCCGCTTGCTCCCGAGCCGACGTTCCTGGCGACCTGCACTGTGTGCCGGACCAACGACATCCTCCTGCCGTACCTCCACGTGGTGACCGGAGGTCCGGACCGGGCTACGAATGTGCACAGTGGGGGATCATCGGCCTACCGGAGGAGCCCTGCCAGCCTCAGCCAGTGGTGTTCGCCAGCCATGACCCGAGCGACAGCCTCGCATCGGACAACACGGTCGCCGCGCCCGGCGGGCACCGGTTCACCGTCCACGCGTACCACTCGCCCTCGACCCACCACATCCCGTCCGCGGTTTCTTGTGACGGCGTAGTCAAGCCGGGGCAGCGGCGCCTGGACCACCTCGGCCCGACGCCGCGGTCCCGGCGGTGCGCCCCCGGGCTGGGGGTTGAACAGCGATCTCGCCGGAACCGGCTGGCCCCCTGAGGTGGCAGTGGCGGCACCGTTGAGCTGCGCCGATGCCGTACCCCCACTGGCCCCCACCCCCGAGCGCCCGGAACGCTCCCCACACCTTCGCAGCAATCCGGGGGTCCTTGGCTCCTCCTGGAGGTGGCTGGCGGCGGCATCCTGGGGGAAGCCACAGTCGATGGTGGCGGAGAACTGGTTGGGGGGACGGTGGAGGAGCGCCGACAGCGAGAGGAACCGGCCAAACCGGTGGTGCGTCCGCCTGGGTCGGTGCAGCAGGTGATCGACGTCCCTGGTTCGTGTGTCCCGAACGCGGTTCGGGACACACGGTGGGCATGCCCGGCGAATGGTCGGGCGGCAGGGTTCACGTCGGTGCGTGCACCGCCACTGTGGAGATACGCGGTTCCCGTGGTGGATGGGGGGCGCCGGCCGCCAGCGATCGGACCCGGTGCCGCCGCACCCACACTACCGACACAGGGAGGGAACAGTGATGTGGATGTTGCTCGTCGGGCACGGAAGCGGGTCGGAGGTGGCGGACCGGTGACGAACCTGGACGGGCCGACGTTGCGGGCGGTGCGGGAGAGTATCGGGGTGCCGCTGCGACGGATCGCGCGGCAAGCGGGCATGTCGCACGGTCATTTGAGCAAGGTCGAACGGGGTGAGCATGGCCGGCCGGTGACGCCGGCGATCATGGCCGCGTACGAGCGGGTGACCGGGGTGAGGCTGGCCGAGGCGGCGGTGAGTGTGGCGCAGCGGCGGGATCGGGACACCGGCCGGCGGGGCAGGTCGTGGCGGCCGGGTCAGCTGACCGATATGCGGCGGCAGGCGTTCAACGCCGCGATCGGGGCGATCGCGATCGGTGGGCATCTGGGTGAGCCAACCGGCCGGTTGATCGACTCGACCGGTCGGCCGGTCACGCCGACGCCGCCGGAGCTGGTGGATGTGGCTCAGTTGGAGCAGGTGACCGACCTGCTTACCGGGTTGGACCTGCGGTACGGGGGTGGGCTGGTCTCGCAGCTGTCCAAGGCGTTGCTGCGGTGGGCGGTGGTGATGCTGGACGCGGCGGGGATGGTTGATCCGGTGCCGGTGCGGTTGTCCGCGGCGGTGAGTGGGTTGGCGGCCCGGGCCGGGTGGGCGGCGTTTGACACGGCGGCGCATGAGGCGGCGCGCAGCCTGTTCCGGTTGGCCTTGTACACGGCGGCCCGGGCGGGTGATCCGGACCTGCGGGCGCATGTGCTGGCGGATGTGGCGGCGCAGCACAACCAGCTCGGTTATCACTTGGACGCGCTGGAAGTGGTCCGGCTGGCCGAAGGCGACGAGCGAGTGCAGCCAGGCGTACGAATGGTGCTGCACGGCGTGAAAGCCAGAGCCTACGCCGCGGTGGGGGACGTCGCCGCCTGCCGGCACCACATCGGCCTGGCCGAGAACGCCTACGAGCTGGCCCGCACCGGTGAGCGGGGAGCGCCCGGGTGGGTCGAGCGGCTGGCCCAGCCGGCGCACCTGGCCGCTGCCACCGGGCATGCGCTCGCCACGGCCGCGCACCACACCGGCGAGCCGGCCGACCTGCCGGAGGCCGAGCAGCGGCTGGCCGCCGCGGTAGCCGGGTTCGACCCGACCATCCACGCCCGGCCCCGGGCGCTGTGCCTGGCCCGGCTGGCCGGTCTCCACCTGGCCGCCCGAGATCTCGACCAGGGTGCCCAGCACACCCGGCAGGCGCTCGATGCCGTGGCCGGTGTCCGGTCGGCCCGGCTCATCCACGCGATCGCCCAGCTCCGCGCCACCGCCGCCGGCCACCCAGACCAGTCCGAGCTGCGGGGCCTGGTCGAGGAGATCGACGCGAGCATCGGGCCGCCCGACGCGGAGCCTGGTCCGGAGGAAGAATAGGCAATCAGGTCACCCGTCCGGCCGCCGGTCAGTGCGCCGGGCTGGCCGGCTGAGCCCGGGCGTGGCGGGCGGCGGTCACCAGGTTGCCGAGCGCCGCCTCGACCTGGGCGTAGCTGCGGGTCTTCAGGCCGCAGTCCGGGTTCACCCACACCCGGTCCCGGGGCAGCACCCGCAGCGCCGCCGCCAGCAGCTCGCCGACCTCGGCCGCGTCCGGGACCCGCGGGGAGTGGATGTCGTAGACCCCCGGCCCGAGCCCGCGCGGGAACCCGGCGACCGCCGGCTCGGCCAGCAGCCGCGCCCCGGACCGGGCCGACTCAACCGTGGTGACGTCCGCGTCCAGCCCGTCGATCGCGGCGACGATCTGGTCCGCGTCCGAATAGCACAGATGAGTGTGGATCTGGGTTCGGTCGCTGGCGCCCGACGTGGCCCGCCGGTAGGCGTCGACCGCCCAGGCCAGGTACGCCGGCTGCTGGTCACCGCGCAGCGGCAGCAGCTCCCGCAGCGCCGGCTCGTCGACCTGGATGACCGAGATCCCGGCCGCCTCCAGATCGGCCACCTCCTCCCGTACCGCCTCCGCCACCTGGCCCACCACCTCCCGCAGCGGTAGGTCCGGGCGCACGAACGACCACGCCACGATGGTGACCGGTCCGGTGAGCATGCCCTTGACCGGCTTGCGGGTCAGGGACTGGGCGTAGCGGGACCAGCGCACCGTGATCGGCGCCGGCCGGTGCACGTCGCCGTGCAGGATCGGCGGGCGGGTGCAGCGGGAGCCGTACGACTGCACCCAGCCGTGCCGGGTGGTGGCGAAGCCGGCCAGGTGCTCGGCGAAGTACTGCACCATGTCGTTGCGCTCCGGCTCACCGTGCACCAGCACGTCCAGCCCGAGCCGCTCCTGCAACCGCACCACCAGCTCGATCTCGGACTCCACCCGCGCCTCGTACCCGGCTTGGTCCAACTGTCCAGCCTGGAGCGCGGCCCGGGCGGCGCGCAGCTCGCCGGTCTGCGGGAACGAACCGATCGTGGTCACCGGCAGCGGCGGCAGCCGCAGGCGGGCGGCCTGGGCGGCGGCCCGCACCGGGTACGGGCTGCGACCGTTGCCGGCAGCCGGTGGGTGGACCGGCGTCGGGGCGGACATATCAACTGGTGCCGGAGCCGGAGCCGGGTGGGCCAGCCGGTCGGCCAGGGTCACCAGCTCGGCCACCTTCTGCTCGGCGAACGCGAGCCGCGACCGCAGCGCCGGGTCGAGCTCGGTCTCCCGGGCGAGGTCGTAGGGCACGTGCAGCAGTGGGCAGGAGCCGGCGACGACCAGCTCGCGGACCCGCGGCCGCAGCTCCCGCAGCAGCGCCAGCGCACCGTCCAGGTCGGTCCGCCAGACGTCCCGCCCCGACACCACGCCCGCCACCAGAACCTTGTCCCGCAACCGGTCCAGCTCCGGACGGGAGGCGGCCGCGCGGCCCCGGACCAGGTCCAGCCCGACCGCCTCGACCGGCGTACCGGCCAGCACCGGCAGTGCCGGCCCCAGCTCGCCGAAGTAGGTGGCGACGCACAGCCGCGGCCGCTGCGGCAGCTCACCCAGCTCCCGGTACGCGGTCCGGACCGCCGCCAGCTCCGGGCCGGTGCGGTCGGCCACCAGCGCCGGCTCGTCCAGCTGCACCCAGTCCACCCCCTCGGCGGCCAGCGCGGCCAGCAGCTGCCCGTACACCGCCAGCAGGTCCGGCAGCCGGTCCAGCGGGGTGAAGCCGGACGGGCTGCCCGGTGCCGGCTGCGCCAGCAGTAGGAAGGTGACCGGGCCCAGCAGCACCGGGCGGGTGGCGAGACCGAGCGCCCGCGCCTCGCGTACCTCCGCCACCGGCTGGTCCCCGGCCAGCCGGAACTGTGTCGACTCGCCGATCTCCGGCACCAGGTAGTGGTAGTTGGTGTCGAACCACTTCGTCATCCGCAGCGGGGCCAGCCGGTCGGTGCCCCGGGCCATCGCGAAGTAGGTGTCGAGTGGGTCCGCACCGGCGGCGCGGTAGCGGTCCGGCACCGCGCCCACCAGCTGCGCCGTGTCCAGCACGTGGTCGTAGAACGAGAACGTGCCGGACGGCAGCGCCGGCAGGCCGAGCGCGGCCAGCCGCTGCCAGCTGGCGGCGCGCAGCGCCTGCCCGGTGGCGAGCAGGTCGGGCCGGGTCGAGCGACCGTCCCAGTACGCCTCCAGGGCGCGCTTCAGCTCCCTTCGTGGTCCGATCCGGGGATATCCGAGCACTGTGGACGGGCCGAGCGGCGGTGGGACAGTCATGCTTCCGGATCGTGCCTGCTGTCACGTCCGGGCGCCGGATCGATTGGTACCGCTTATGGCTGGCTATACTAAGGTGTGGATCTTGGTCCGTCGCTGCGCGAGGTCGGCTGCTTCGTGGTGGTCGCCGACCGGCTCAGCTTCTCCCGCGCCGCCGCCGAGCTGGGCATGTCCCAACCGGCGGTGAGCCAGGCGATCGCCCGGCTGGAGCGGGCGCTGGAGCTCCGGCTGTTCGACCGCAACAGTCGCGGGGTGCAGCTCACCGAGGCCGGCAAGATGCTGCTGCCGCACGCCGAGGCGCTGCGGGAGGGTGCGTCCGCGTTCGCGGCGGAGGCGACCCGGCTGGCGGCTCCGGCCGGAGGCGGGGCTATCCGGCTGGCTTATTGCCCGATGGTGGGAACGCTGGCGGCGCGGGTGGTGCGGCGGCTGGCTCGGCGCGTGCCGGCGGTCGCGGTGGAGCTGCGGGCGGCCGGCTGGCGGGCCGCCTCCGAGGACCTGCTGCAGTCGACCGCGTCCGCCGCGCTGATGAGCCGGCCGTTCCCGGCCGGGTTCGCCAGCACCGCCCGGTTCCGGCTGCCGGTCCGGCACCTGGCCGTGCCGGCCGGCAGCCCGCTGGCCACCGCGGCCCGGCTGGGTCCCGAGCAGCTGGCCCGGCAGGACGTGCTGATGCCCCGCCACCGGCCGCCGGGCAGCCTGTGGGCGCAGCTGGACGCCCGGCTGGCTGGCCGGGCCCGGTTCGTCGACGAGGACCTGGACGACCTGCCGGCCGCGCTGGACCTGGTTGCGGCCGGCCGCGGGGTGCTGCCGGCGCCGCAGCTGCTGGTGGAGACGGTCCGCCGGCCGGACCTGCGGTTCGTCCGGTTCGACGCGCCGGGGCTGGGGGTCGGCTACGGGCTGGTCTGGCGGCAGCAGGATGCCTCCGCCGAGCTGATGGCGCTGGTGCAGGCGGCTCAGGAGGTGCACCGGAACCGGTCCAGCGGCTGACCGAGCGTCCACGACGCCGCTACCGGCGATGGTGCCACCGGCTACTGCCCGGGCGGCGGCGCGGATTGGCTCACCGGGTGCGGTTCGGCGGACGGCGTACGCGACCGGCGGCTGCCCGGTCTGCGTCGAGTGAGATACACCCCGACCAGGCACACGATACCGCCGGCCAGCGCGAGCACCGCCGGCCGCTCATCGAGCAGCGCCCAGCCCAGGAGGATCGCGATCGGCGGCGCGAGATAGGTTGCCGCACCGAGCCGGCCCGCGCTGGTCCGCGCCAGCGCGTAGGCCCAGGTGGTGAACGCCACGGCGCTCGGCAGAACCCCCAGATACACCACCCACCAGATCGTCGACGCCCGGGCCGAACCGAGGTCGCGGATCAGTGCCGGGGCGAACGGCAGGCAGGCCGCAGCGCCGACCAGGCCGGCCAGCCAGGTCACGTGCAGCGCGGAAACGCTGCGCAGCAGCGGCTTCTGGACGACCATCCCGACCGCGTAACTGGCCGCCGCGACCAAGCAGAGCAGCACTCCCCACGAGTCGGCACGACTGCCCGAGGAGGTCGCCATCCCGATCATCGCCACCCCGCCGAACGCGACCGTACAGCCGACGATCAGCTGCCGGGGGAACCCTTCCCGGAGCACCAGGCCGGCCAGGACCGCGATCAGGATCGGCCCGACGTTCACCAGCATCGCCGCGGTTCCGGCGTCCACCCGCCGTTCGGCCGCGTTGAGCGCCACATTGTACAGACCGAACCAGACCACGCCGCAGAGCGCCAGCCGCAGCCACATCGTGCCCCGGGGCCACACCACCGGAACCACCGGGGAGCCGCCCTGCCCGCCCCGGCCGCCCTGCCGGCCCTGGCGTACCAGCACGACGGCTCCGAGCACGGCACTGGCGACCAGCAGCCGGCCCAGCGCCAGCCCGCCGGCCGACACTTCCTCTCCCACGTGCCGGATCGTCACGAACGCCGAAGCCCACAACACCACCGTGGCCAGCATCGCGGCCACCGGCAGCAGGGTGGCTCGCAGGCTGGTCGCATCCCGCGCGGCACCGTCCGACATTCGGCAGACTGTACGGGAGCGACCCTTCGGTGGGCATCGAAGTTTCGCCGGCTTATCGTGGACTCGTGACCGATGTGGACCTGGCCGCCACCGGGCGGCCGCCCTGACGGCCATCTCCCTGACGACCAGGCTCAGGTGGAGTAGCTGGCGTTGATCCGGATGTAGCCCTCGGTGAGGTCGCAGCCGTACGCGGTGAACGCCCCGCCGCCGATGCCGAGCGCCACCCGGATCACCACCTCGTCCCCGGCGAGCTCGGCGGTCAGCTGTTCGGCCAGCGCGGCGGTGCCGGCGGTGCCGGCGCCGTCCGGCCGGCGCGGGTAGACCTCCAGCTCCCCGAACGAGATCGTGATCCGTTCCGGCCGCAGGTCGAGGTCGTCCTGGCACTTGCCGATCGCCATCGCCACCCGGCCCCAGTTCGGGTCGCCGCCGTGCACCGCGGTTTTGACCAGCGGCGAGTCGACGATCGCCCGGGCCACCCGCTTGGCCTGAGCGTCGTCGCGGGCGCCGGTCACCCGCACCTTGATCAGCTTGGTGGCGCCCTCGCCGTCCCGGGCGACCTGCTTGGTGAGGTCCAGCGCCGCCGCGTGCAGCCGGTCGTGGAACTCGTCCGGGTCCACCCGGCCCGCCCGCCCGTTCGCGATGATCGCGGCGGTGTCGCTGGTGGAGGTGTCGGTGTCGATGCTGACCGCGTTGAAGGTGCGCGCGACCACCGCCCGGAACGTCGCGTCCAGCTGGGCCCGGGACAGCTGCGCGTCGGTGAAGAAGAACGTGAGCAGAGTGGCCATGTCCGGGGCGATCATCCCGACCCCCTTGGCGATCCCGAGGATCGTCGCGCCGTCGCCGCACCGCACCCGGGCCAGCTTCGGGTGGGTGTCGGTGGTCATGATCGCGCGGGCGGCGGCGTCGAAGTCGGCGCCGCCGAACGGCCAGCGCAGCCGGTCCAGTGCCGCCCGGATGCGTCCCATCGGGTACGGGACACCGATGATCCCGGTCGACGCGATCAGCAGCTGGTCGGGGCTCAGCCCGACCGTTCCGGCGACCCGCTGGCGGATCTCCGCCGCGTGCGCCGCGCCCGCCTCGCCGGTGGCGACGTTCGCGTTCCGGGCCAGCACCACCACCCCGCGCGCCGCCCCGTGGCCGGCCGCCTCCCGGCTGAGCACCACGCTCGGCCCGGCGAACCGGGACCGGGTGAACACCGCGCTGGACACGGCCGGGGACTCGGACACGACCACGGTCAGGTCGTCTCGGCCGTCGTCGGCCAGCCCGGCACTGGCGGTGCGGACCTGGAACCCGGCCGGCGCTCCTACCCCGGTCTGCGGTGCTCTCCCGGTCTCCGGTGTGCTCATCGCCGGTGAGCCTATCGGCCCGCCCCGGGGGTAGTGTCCGGACCGCCTCACACTCTGCTTGCATGAATGGGACAGCTCGTGGGGCCGATAGCGTGAACGGAGCAGAGAGGCAGCGTCCGGGAGATACCCCCCGCTCCCGGCCAGACCGGACCCGAGGGCGGGACGTCGGTCCGCCCAGCCGGTCACGCCGGCGGTCCGAAGGTCAGCTCCACCCGGGCGCCGCCAAGCGGCCCGCTGCCCAGCCGGAGATCGCCGCCGGCCGCCACCGCGGTCCGCCGGGCGATGTCCAGGCCCAGCCCGGTGGACCCGCCGTCGCTGGCCCCGCGCCGGGCCGGCAACCCCGCCGGCAGCCCCGGCCCCCCGTCGTCCACGGTGAGCATGCCCCCGCCTTCGGGGCGGGGGGTCACCGCCACCCGGGCCGGGGCTCCTTCCGGGGTGTGGGCGAAGACGTTCTCCAGCAGCCCGTCCAGCGCCACCACCAGGTCCTCCCGGGCGGCCCGGACCAGGACCGGCGGCCCGGGCGGCTGCCCGGTCAGCGAGCGGCCGGTCTCCTCGGCCAGCGCCGACCAGAACCCGACCCGTTCGCCGGCCACCTCGGCCAGGTCCGCCGCCGGCCGGGGACCCTCCCGGACCGGCCGCCGGGCGGTCCGGATCACCTCGTCCACCACCCGGCCGAGAGCGTCCACGTCGGCGGCCAGCCGGGCCCGGGACTCCGGGTCGGGCAGCGCCTCGACGTCCAACCGCAACGCGGTCACCGGGGTCCGGAGCCGGTGCGCGAGGTCGGCCACCTCCTCCCGCTCGGCGGCCAGCAGCTCCCGGATCCGGGCGGCCAGCAGGTTCAGCTCGGTGCCGACCCGGACCAGCTCCCGGGTCCCGCCGGGCGCGACCCGGACCGACAGGTCCCCGCGGGCCAGCCGGTCGGCGGTGCCGGCCAGCGCGGCCACCGAGCCGACCAGCCGGCGGCCGAGCCGGTCGGCCAGCAGCAGCCCGAGCCCGAACACCACCAGCCCCAGCCCGGCCAGCAGCGCCCAGGTGCGGGCGACGCCGCGGTGCAGCGCCGGCTCCGGTACGTACGCCCGGATCACCGCGGCCCCGTCGGACAGCCCCTGCACCGGCACCAGCACCTCCACCCCGCCGCCGCTCTCCGCGTTGAACGCCCGCCCCCGCGCGGCCAGCTCGATCGACGGGGTCCGGTCCGCCGCCGTCCCGAGCACCCGCCCGTCGGGCAGGAACACCGACATCCGCGGGCCGTCCGGAGTCCCGGGACCGAGCTCACCGGCCGCCTGCTCCGGGTCGAGCGCCACCACGGCGGCCAGCGCCTGCGCCTCCAGAGTGGCCGTGGCGATCGCGTGCTGCTCGGCCTCGCTGCGCAGCAACAGCCCCAGCGGCACCAGGAAAGCGAGCAGAACCACCGAGGTGGTGGCGGCCACCAGGGTGATCAGCTGCCCGCGTACGCCGGTCACGGTTGGTCCGGGGCCGCCAGCCGGACCCCCACCCCACGGACCGTGCGCAGGTAGCGCGGCGCCTGCGCGGTCTCTCCGAGCTTGCGCCGCAGCCAGGACAGGTGCACGTCGACGGTCTTGTCGGCGCCGCCGTAGGGCAGGTGCCACACCTCGGCCAGCAGCTCCCGCTTGCCCACCACCTGGCCCGGGCGCTCGGCAAGGTAGCGCAGCAGCGCGAACTCCCGCGGGGTCAGCTCCACCGGCCGCCCGTCCAGGGTGACGGTGCGGGCGGTGACGTCCAGCGTCAGCCCGCCGACCCGGATCGGCTCGGTCCGGCCGTGCGGATCGGCCGCCCGGCGCAGCACCGCCCGGATCCGCGCCGCCAGCTGGGCGGCGCTGAACGGCTTGACCAGGTAGTCGTCGGCGCCGCCGTCCAGCGCCCGGACGATCTCCGGCTCGTCGTCGCGGGCGGTGGCCACGATCACCGGGACCCGGCTGACCGCCCGGATCATCCGCAGCACCTGGTGCCCGTCCACGTCCGGCAGGCCGAGATCGAGGATCACCAGGTCGGGCCGGTCCCGCAGCGCCGCCTGCAGGCCGGGCATCCCGGCCCCGGCCGCGCTGGTCGCGTACCCGCGCTCGGATAGCGCCCGCAGCAGCGCCCCGCGTACCTGCGGGTCGTCCTCCAGCAGCAGGATGTGCGGCATGAGCGCGACGGTACCCGGGCCGGTCACTGGCGCAACGTTGTCGGTGGCTTAGCGTCGGGTTAACCGGACGGCGAGCACGGTGGGTGGCATGAACAGATCCAGACTGATCCTGTGGGTGGTCGCGGCGGTGGCGGCGATCGGAGTCACCACCGCCGCGGTGACCGTGGCCAACGCAGGTGGCGGCCGGGACGATGTCCTCAGCCAGGATGAGGTCTCCCGCCAGCTGGGCGAGCAGACCGGGGCGCCGCCGGCGACCGGCGCCCCGGAGACGAGCGCCCCGGCGACCCCAGGTCCGTCCGGTGAGGGAGTGTCCAGGACCCTGCGCAGCCAGGCCGCCCAGCTGGTGGCCAGCTGTGCCGGGGCGGGCGCGTACCTGGAGACCTGGAGCCCGAACCCGGGCTACCGGGTGGACGAGGTGGTGCGCGGGCCGGCACCGCAGGCACTGCTGTGGGTGGAGAGCGACTCGTTCGAGGACGTCCAGATCCTGGTCCAGTGCGAGGGCGGTGAGCCGGTGATGACCGAGCTGGTCGAGCCCGACGACCACGGCGGCGACCGGGACGACGACGGCTACGACGACGGGGATGACCGCGGCGGGGACCGCGGTCGCGGGTAGCCGTCGGGTAGGTGGTGCCGGGGCTTCCGGTAGCCTAGTATTCCTATCAGTCGGATAGGTTTACCAGGAGGAGGCCCCGGTGCCGACGTTGCTGCTGCTGGCCGTGGTCGGGTTCGGGGCGCAGGCGGTCAACAGCAGCCTCGGCATGGGGTACGGGGTGACGTCGACCTCGGCACTGCTGGCGCTGGGCACCAGCCCGGCGCTGGCTTCGGCGACCGTCAACCTGTCGCAGGTCGGCTCGCAGCTGGTCTCCGGGTTGGCGCACTGGCGGTTCGGCAACGTCGACTGGCGGATCGTGTGGCGGATCGGGCTGCCCGGAGCGGTCGGTGCGTTCGCCGGGGCGACCTTCCTGAGCGCGCTGAGCACCGCTCTGGCGGCCCCGCTGATGGCCGGGATCCTGCTGGTGCTGGGCAGCTACCTGCTGGTGCGGTTCACCCTGCGCGGCACCCCCCGCGGGAACCTCGGCAAGCCGCTGCGCTCGCGGTTCCTGGCGCCGCTCGGGCTGGTCGGCGGGTTCCTGAACTCGACCGGCGGCGGCGGCTGGGGTCCGGTCGGCACCACCGCGCTGCTGGCCTCCGGGCGGGCTGAGCCGCGGACCGTGGTCGGGTCGATCAGCGCCGGCGAGTTCGCGGTGGTGACCGCCGGCAGCGCCGGGTTCCTGGTCGGGCTGGGGCTGACCGGCATCAACCTGTCCTGGGTGGCGGTGCTGCTGGCCGGCGGCGTGCTGGCCGCGCCGCTGGCGGCGTGGCTGGCCCGGCACGTCCCCGCCCGGCTGCTGGGCTCGCTGGTCGGGGGCCTGATTGTGGTCACCAATGCGCGGACCCTGCTGCACCTGGACCCGGTGTCGGTGTCGCCGGTGGCCGAGGTCGCCACGCTGTCCGGGCTCGGGCTGGTCTGGGCCGGCGCGATCGCCTGGTCGGCCCGTGCCCACCGGGCCGCCCGGCGGGCCGCCGCCGTACCGCCGGTGCCGGCGCCGCCGTCGGCCGAGGTCACGGAAGCAGCACCGCGGCGCCGGTGAGCCGGTCGGCGGCGAGGTCGGCCAGCGCCCGGTCCGCCCGGTCGAGCGGGTACGGCGTGGCGGCCACCCGCAGCCGGTGGGTGGCCGCGTGCGCGAGCAGCGCTCGCCCGTCCTCCCGGGTGTTCGCGGTGACGCTGCGCAGCGTCCGTTCCTGGAACAGGTGCCGCTGGTAGTCCAGCGACGGGACGCCGGACAGGTGGATGCCGGCGATCGCCAGCGTGCCGCCCCGGTCCAGCGCGGCCAGCGCCACCGGCACCAGGTCCCCGGCCGGGGCGAACAGGATCGCCGCGTCGAGCGGCTCCGGGGGCGGGTCGGAGGCGTCCCGGGCCGAGGCGGCGCCCAGCGACAGCGCCAGCTCCCGGGCCGCCGGCGAGCGGGTGAGCACGTGCACCCGGGCGCCCTGCCCGATCGCCACCTGCGCGGTCAGATGGGCCGAGGCGCCGAAGCCGTAGATGCCGAGCACCCCGCCGGGTGGCGGCTCGGCCCGGCGCAGCGCCCGGTATCCGATGATGCCGGCGCACAGCAGCGGTGCCAGCTCAGCGTCCGGATACCCGTCCGGCAGGTGGTACGCGTACGCCGCCGGCGCGACGGCCCACTCCGCGTACCCGCCGTCGGCGTCCCACCCGGTGTAGCGCGAGTGGGGGCACAGGTTCTCGCTGCCCCGGCGGCAGTACCGGCAGACCCCGCAGGTGTGGCGCAGCCAGGCGATGCCGGCCCGGTCGCCGACCCGCCAGCCGGTGACCTGGTCAGCGAGCGCAGCGACCTCGCCGACCACCTCGTGGCCGGGCACGGTACCGGGCCGGCGCGGCGGCAGGTCGCCCTCGGCCAGGTGCAGGTCGGTGCGGCAGACCGCGGAGGCGGTTATCCGCACCAGCAGCTCGCCGGCCGCGGGCTCCGGCACCGGCCGCTCAACCGCCCGCAGCGGGCCGGTCGCGATCGGGCCGGGCACCCCAATCTCCCAGGCCCGCATCGTCCCGGTCGTCACCACCTCATTCTCCGTCGGGTCGGCCCGCGAGCGGACCAGTTTCCCGCTGGACGGGCGTGGATACTGAAGCCGTGCCCGCCGAGACATGTTCCATCTGTGACCGCGCGCTGGACCTGCACAACCGACATGTCCGCTTCACCCTGCCGGACCCGGTCGTGGACACGCCGGCGAACGAGCTCGCCGCCGGCAGCTGGATGAGCCACGCGAGCGCCCGCGAGTCGGTGATGATGCAGGTGCCGAACCTCGGCGCGTTCGTCCGGGCGTTGTTACCGGTCGCGCTGCAGGATGGTTACCGCGTCACGTTCGGAGTCTGGGTGGGTATCCACCCGGCCGAGCTGCGGTCGGTGTTCGACGCGTGGTGGCGGCCGGAGTACCGCGACCTCCGGCTGACCGGCCGGCTTGCCAACGCGATCCCGCCATGGGGTCTGCTCGCGTCACCGGTCGACGCAGAGGTCCACGACGACCAACACACTCCCTACTGCCACCGTTCCGACGATCCGCTGCTCGACCGCGTTCTCCATGACGAGTGGCCACACACCCTGGTGCTCGATGCGCTCACCGGTTCCGGGCGGCCAGGGTGTGGCGAGTGACATACCACAGAGGAATGCTCATACCACAGGTATACCGGACGACCGTGAATGTACGAGGAGGTGACCATGACCGGCGATGCAGCGGCCCCTGGCTCGGCCCACGCGCTGATCAACCGGCTCACCACCAAGCCCGGGCAGCGCGGGCGGGTGGTCGAGATCCTGATCGAGTCGGGCCGGCGGTTCGACGACAACCCGGCGTGCCTGCTTTATCTGGTCACCGAGGCGGCTGACGACCCGGACGTGATCTGGGTTACCGACCTCTGGACCAGCCGGCAGGAGCACCAGACGGCGCTGGCGGACCCCGCGCTGCGGCCGTACATCGAGCAGGCCATGCCGCTGCTGGTGGGCATGCCGGAGCAGATCCCGGTCCGTCCGGTCGGTGGCAAGACCCCGCTCGCCGGTATGTAGGCGCTCCGGCTCCTCTCGGGCGTCGTCCGGAGGGCCCATCCGCCCGCCCCGGGCCGGGACTTCGGCGGCTACCGCCAGCTGGGAATCTGGGTGCGCACCAGGATCGCCTCCTGGCGGTCGGCGTCAGGACGGCTCAGCTGGCCCACCAGATACAGCGACTCACCGTCCACAGCCGCGGCCCGCACATGCGCAGCGGCGGTTGTGGCGCGACCCTCCTCCACGAGCAAGGCGACCGAGCCGTACTGCTCGGGCCCGCCTTCGGAACCGCTGCCGGACGCCATCAACTGGTCGACGGTCCGCTGTTGCTGTGAGGTGAAGTCGCCAGACCAGCTGAAGTCGCCGCCGTCATCGTTGTCGTTCTCGAAGGCGTGATCGACGACCACCAGCCGCCCGCTGTCGACCGAGATGCCGGAAAGCTCGTTCGTGGCGATCTCCACCTCCCCGGCGGCACCTTCATCCGTGAACGGGCCGTCGGGAAGGTCGCGTTCCTCGCCACCGAGCACCCTCGACAGGGAGCCGTCCGGCGCGACCCGCAGCACGTAGCCGATCCCCATCAGATAGATACCGCTGGAATCGGCGGCCAACCCCAACTCCGGACCTACGCCGATCATGGCGAACTCGGTCGCCTGTGTGCCTTCGGGTGGGTTCTCCTGGCGCTCGCGCAGCTCCTCCTGCTCGAGGTCGGAGGGTGACCGCTCGATGCCCGCCACCGTGCTGACCTGGCCGCCCTGCTGGCGGCGTACGACGATCGGATGCCGGAAGACCATGGGTTCCTCCGGCGGCTCAGTGAGCAGGGCGGTCCACAGCAGGCGGTCCTCGTCATCGACTGCGATCGCGGTGATGTCTCCGGCCTCGGCTCGGGGCGGCTGCGCCTCTCGATCGCCCACCTCGAGCCTTGCCTCGGAGCCGGTGATGCGCCAGATCCCGGAGCTGTCGAGCGCGAAGACCGAGCCGTCAGGAGCGAGTGCGACGTCACCGATGAACTCCATCGCGGGGACCGCGATCTCGTCGACCTCGCCGTCGGTTACGCGCCAGAGCGTGGGCGTGTCGTCGACCTGGCCGCCGAGCACGACGTCGCCATCCCGGACGTCGATCTCCGGCGCGGCACCCGGCAGACGGCTCTCGTCGCTCCCGCCGGCGATCACCTTCATCTCAGGCTGGGCTTCATCTGAGTCAGTGCCGCCCGCCTCGCAGCTCGCACACCCGGTGACTGCGACCATGAAGGCGGTCGCCACGGCTGCAACGTGTGTCATCCGGTGACTCATATTGGGCCACATGCTACCCAGCGTTCGGTTCAGATTGTCGAGTCCCGCCGCGGTGGCGTACTCGCCAGCCTGGCGGCTGCCAGGGCAAGTGCTTCCGCCATCGAGCAACTCAGCTCTTCGGCTCGCCAGTCCTCGGCCATGCACTCGAGGGTCTCGTCGTGGAAGCAGAGCACGTAGTGGTGGTAGCGCTGGTGCCATCCGCCGCGGTGGGACGGATGCACGGAGTTGGCCCGTTCGGCTGCGGTGATCCAGGTCGAGTCCGGGACCACGTGCGCACAGTAGAAGTCCAGGCCGCGTCCGTAGAGCGGGTGACCACCCATCGCCTCGTCGTTGAGGCCGCCGAAGCTGGTCAGGTAGGCGCCGGTGAACTCCACCAGACCCAACGCGGCCGGACCCGGCTGCCCGGCATCCACGACGTTGACGTACCTGCCGTCCCAGTTCGGGTCCGGGTCCGGCCGGTAGAAGATCACGATGGTGCGGTGCGAGTCGCTGATCACGTGCGGTAGGGGCGATCCGGCGTCCCAGCTGACCCCGAGATCGATCGGCTGTGCGTACTGCTCCCCCCTCGCTCGAGCAAGCTGCCGTTCGGCGTCGAGCAACTCCGTGTGTGCCGCCCGAGCGGCCTCCCAGCCCTCACCCTGGCGCGCGGCACCGAGCGCCCGCTTCGCCCGTGCGAGCCGTTGCTGCGCGGCGATGACCTGATCCATGCCGGGAGCCTGCCACGTCCCGCAGTGAGGACGGTAGGCGCCCGGGCACCGGTCGGGCGGGGTCGGCGGCCGGTCCGGTGGAGCGCCCCAAGGCTCGGATCAAGGCGGGTGGAGATCCTCACCGTGGGGCGTGGAGCAGGACGGTGGGGCCGGTATCGTCGGGCCACGCGCCCCCAGGTCCGGATCTTCGTCGCGCATGATCGCGGGCGGGGGGCTCGGTGCCTGACTCCGGGACGGCGGTAGTGGCGGGCGGTCGCCTGTCACGGTGCGCCGGCCAGCCAGTGGGCGGGGCGGGTGAGTGACGGGGGGAGCCGGGTGGTGGCGTCGCCGTTCCCGGCGTCGAGCTGAGCCTGGGTGAGGAAGATGCTGGTGGTGAGGTCGGCCCCGGCCAACTCGGCTCCCCGCAGGTCGGCGCCGGTGAGGTCGGCCAGCCGCAGGTCGGCATCGCGCAGGTCGGCACCGATCAGGTGCGCACCGCGCAGGCAGGCACCGGCCAGGTCGGCGGCCCGGAGATCTCTGCCGACCAGGTCGGCGCCGGCGAGATCGGGTGCCGGGTCGGCGCCGGCCCGGGCCAGCGCGCTGGCGCGCCGCAGCAGGTCGGTGACCGGTCGCCGGTGCGTGGCCAGGTCCAGCGCGAGCAGCTGGTCCGGCGGCAGGTCGGTGAACCGGAGGGTCTGCTGGTACGCCCGCCGGAGCGCATCGTGCAGCGGGGTGGCCGGCGGCAACGACAGCGCCTCGGTGAGGTGCCAGAGCAGCTCGTGCAGCTGCCGCATCACCGGCAGCGCCCGGAACATCCGGCCGGCGAGCGCCGGGCTGCTGCGCCAGTCCCGCCCGCCGAACGTGACCTGGCTGACCTGCTGGCCGGCGCCGAAGCAGTCGTAGGCGGCGCAGCCCGGGAAGCTGCGGGGCCGGAGCCGGTCGTGGATCGCGCACCGGAAGTCGGTGCGCAGATGCGGGCACGGCTGCCCGGCCGGCTTGTCGATGGCGAAGTCGGCCGAGGCCGAGAAGCCCGGCGCGACGCAGCACAGCCCGAAGCAGCGGGAGCAGTCCGCCCGCAGCTCGGTTGAGCCGGCGGTCATTGGCGGATCTCGTGCACCAGGCCGTAGTCGCGGGCCTGCACGGCGTCCAGCAGCCGGCGATCGCTGAAGTCGGTCTCCACCCGGCTGCGCGGCTGGCCGGTCGCCTCGGCCACCCGGACCAGCAGATCCTCCAGCGCGCGCAGGTGGTGGCCGGCGGCGGAGGCGACGTCGTCGGCGGTGCCGGCGATCCCCGCCACCTTCGGCTCGGCCAGCCGGAACCGGGCGTGCGGCAGCGCCAACCGGTGCTTGGCCACCGCATACACCCCGACCGCGGCGCCACCCACCCCGGACGTGGCCACCGCGTGCACCGGCACCTGCAGGCTGTCGATGGTGTCGACGAGGGTAAACACCGCGTCCAGGTCGCCGTCCGGCGTCGCCAGGTGCAGCTGCACCGGCTCGCCGTCCGGCCCGTCCAGCGACAGCAGAGTGGCCGCGGCGGTGCCGGCCGAGCCGGCGGTCAGATGCCCGTGCACGAACACGATCCGCCGCTGGTGCAGCTGCTCGGCCAGCCACGGCGCCAGCTCCGGCTCCGGCTCGGCGCCGGCCGGCACCCGCTCTGGCGGCTGCCACGGCAGCCGGGCGTGGGTCGCTGCCATCATGTCTGCCACCGTACGCCGGACCGGCCGGGCACAATCGAAACCATGGCAGAAGCAGTGACGCTGACCGGCGGGGTGGCGATGCCGCTGATCGGGTTCGGGACCTGGCCGTTGCGCGGCCGGGCCGCGTACGAGGCGGTCCGGTACGCGCTGTCGGTGGGCTACCGGCACCTCGACACCGCGACCATGTACCGCAACGAGGCGGAGGTGGGCCGGGCGGTACGCGACAGCGGGCTACCCCGCCAGGAGGTGTTCCTCACCACCAAGCTGCAGCGGGGCGACGCCGGCCGGGAGCGGGCGATGATCGGGGCGAGCCTGCGGGCGCTGGGCACCGACTACCTGGATCTGTGGCTGATCCACGCCCCGCCGGGCCGGGACGCCGGGCGGTCCACCTGGCAGGAGTTCCGGGCGGTGCGGGACGAGGGGCTGACCCGGGCGATCGGGGTCAGCAACTACGGCCTGGACCAGCTCGACCTGCTGGCCCGGGAGACCGGTGAGATGCCGGCGGTCAACCAGATCCGGTGGAGCCCACCGCTGCACGACCCGGACACGCTAGCCGGGCACCGGCAGCGCGGGGTGGTGCTGGAGGGCTACAGCCCGCTGAAGGCGACCCGGCTGGGTGACCCGGTGCTGACCGGGATCGCGCAGCGGCACGGGGTGACCGCCGCGCAGGTGGTGCTGCGGTGGCACCTGGAGCACCAGATCCCGGTGATCCCGAAGTCGGGCAACCGGGACCGGATCGCGGCCAACCTAGACCTGTTCGGGTTCACGCTCGACGCCGGCGAGCTGGCCCGGATCGACGCCCTCTGAACCGGTAGGAGCGGTCGTGGACGGTCGGTCGGACGTCGTGATCGATCTCGGGGCACCGGAACCGGGCCGGCCCGGCGCCAAGCAGCGGCTGCGCGGGTGGTGGTGGCGGCGCCGCCGGGTGGTGCTCCCGAGCCTGGCCGGCGGGCTGGTCCTGGCCCTCGTGTCCGGCTCGGCGGCACCGCTGCCGGACCGGGTGAGCATCCCGCTGCCGACCGGCGACGACAGCAGGTTCGACATTATCGGGAACCTGGCGTTCGTGGCCGAGTCACGGACCCGGTGGGGCGCCTACGACCTGGCCACCGGAGCCCGCCGGTGGTCGCTGGAGCGGCCGGACGCGGACCGGGTCGGCCTGGTCGCCATCGGCGGCGTGCTGGTCGACCACCGGTCCGGGTTCGGTCGCGGGCTGGACCCGGACACCGGGGACGGGCTCTGGTCCGGCGCCGCCCAGGACCGGGCCGGGTCCAGCTCCTGGTCGATCTTCCAGGCGGTCGCCGGGGCCGGTGTCGGGGTGGTCACCGGACACCACTGGTCCACTCCGGACGGCCTGGCGCACCGGTTCTACGGCGTCGACCTGGTCACCGGGCAGGTGCGCTGGGAAGCGGTGCCGGACGCGGCGGTGCGGGTGCGGCTGGTGGGCCAGCCGCCGCTGGTGGTCAGCGTCGCGACCGACGGGTGGGTACAGCTGCGCTCGCTGCGGACCGGGGCGGTGCGCGCCGGCCGCCGGCTGCCGGCCGGGACCGGGGACCAGCTGACCGTCGCCGGCGACCGGCTGGTGCTGGCTACCGAGGGACCGGCCGGGATGGTGCTGCGCGGGTACCCGCTGGGTACGCTCGCGGACGGCTGGGAACGGGTGGTGCCGCCACCACCGACCGGTGGGCGGTGGCAGCCGGTGCAGCGGTGCGGGTCGATGGTGTGCGTCGGCGCTCTGGACCGGGTGGTGGTCGACCCGATGACCGGGCGGGTGGCGTGGACGATCGATGCCGGACGGCGGCGGCTGGTGCAGCCGGTCGGGGACCGGTTCCTGGCCTTCGACCGGCGGGGCGAGCTGAGCGGGCTGCTGGACGCCCGGACCGGCCGGCTGATCCGGTCGCTGGCTGGCTGGCGGGCGGCGTTGCCGGGGGAGGCGGCGGGTCCTGGAGCGGCCCGGGACCGGCTGGTGCTGACCCGTCCCGCCCCGGGCCCGCGTACCCGGGTGGTGGCGCTCGACCTGACCAGCGCGACCCTCGCCGACCTGGGCGAGCTGCCGGGGCGGCCGGAGCGCTGCCAGCCCTACGACGGTGGCCTGGTCTGCCAGCAGCATGACCGGCTCTGGGTGTGGAGCCTGCCGCGCTGACCCGGACGGGCGCTAGGTTGGGCGGATGCGGGTGCTGGTCGTGGAGGACGAGCGCAACCTCGCGGACGCGATCGCGCGCGGGCTGCGCCGGCAGGGGATGGCGGTGGACGTCGCGTACGACGGCGACACCGGTCATGAAATGTCGTACGTGACCCGGTATGACGTGGTGGTGCTGGACCGGGACCTGCCCGGGGTGCACGGTGACCAGATCTGCGCCGACCTGGCCGCCTCCGGGGCGCTCACCCGGGTGCTGATGCTCACCGCGTCGGCCAGCGTGGACGACCGGGTGGAGGGGCTGCAGCTGGGCGCGGACGACTACCTGCCCAAGCCGTTCGCCTTCAACGAGCTGGCGGCCCGGGTCCGCGCGCTGGGGCGGCGGGCCACCCCAGCGGCGCCGCCGGTGTTCGAGGTCGCCGGGCTGGTGCTCGACCCGGCCAAGCGCTCGGTGACCCGGGGCGGTGTCCCGGTCGACCTGACCCGGAAGGAGTTCGGCGTGCTGGAGGCGCTGCTGTCCGCCCGCGGGGCGGTGGTGTCCAGTGAGGAGCTGCTGGAGCGGGTCTGGGACGCGAACGCGGATCCGTTCACCACGACGGTACGGGTGACGGTGCGCTCGCTGCGTCGCAAGCTCGGCGACCCGCCGCTGATCGAGACCGTGGTCGGCTCCGGCTACCGGGTCCCGGTGCCGGAGGCAGACGAGCCGGCCGACGACTCGCCGTGACCGTCTACCGGACCGGCCGTCCCCGGCTGCGGCCCACGCTGCGGCTGCGGCTGGCCCTGCTCAACGGGGGTCTGCTGGTCGGGCTCGGGACGGTGCTGATCGCGCTGGACTGGCTGCTGTGGGGCGGCTCGGCCCCGCTGGCCGGCTACGGCGCGTTGACCATGCTGGCGGTCGTCGCGGTCGGCGTGGCCGGGGCGTGGGTGCTGGCCGGGCGGGCGCTGCGGCGGCTGCACCAGGTCACCGCGACCGCCCGGCGGCTCGGGGAGGAGACGCTGGACCAGCGGATCCGGTACGAGGGCGCGAACGACGAGGTGGCCGAGCTGGCCGGCACCTTCGACGCGATGCTGGACCGGCTGGCCGAGGCGTTCGAGGCGCAGAAGCGGTTCGTCGCCAACGCCTCGCACGAGCTGCGGACTCCGCTGGCGGTGATGCGCACCGAGGTGGACGTGACGCTGGACGACCCGGAGGCGGACCTGGCGGAGTACCGGCGGATGGCCCGGGTGGTCCGCGACGCTTCCGAGCGGGCGAACACGCTGGTCGACGCGTTGCTGGTGCTGGCCCGCAGCGAGGCCCAGTCTGGCCGGCGGCTGGTCCGCAAGGTCGCCGCCGACCTGGCCGCCGGTGCCGCGGCGGCGGCGACCGCGGCCGAGAAGGAGGCCGGCCGGCTCAGCCTGCAGGTGACCCGCCGGCTCGACCCGGCGCCGGTGGTCGGCGACCCGAGCCTGCTGGAGCGGCTGGCCGGCAACCTGGTCGAGAACGCGGTGCGCTACAACCACCTGCACGGACAGCTCTGGGTCACCACCTCGACCCACGGCGGGCAGGCCCGGCTGGTGGTGTCGAACACCGGGTTCGAAGTGGACCCGGCGGACGTACCGGGCCTGTTCGAGCCGTTCCGCCGGGGCGGGCGGGACCGCACCGGGGTGCGCGGCGCCGGGCTTGGTCTGGCGATCGTCCGGGCGGTCTGCGACGCGCACGGCGGCTCGGTGACCGCCCGGGCGCGCTCCGGCGGTGGGCTGGAGGTCACGGTCAGCCTGCCGGCCGCCGAGACCACGCCGGTGCTGGCCGGCACCGCCGCCGTCCGCCCGGTCGAGGGCTAAGTCTCGCTCAAGTGGTGCCCGGACTCCGGGAGGCACTGGCGGCCACGAAGTACTGTGCGAGCACGCGCGCGTGTGGAGGGAGGGGCTCCGCGGATGTCGTTCCAGGACGAGCTGGAGCCGAAGGTCGCCGAGATCGACCGGCTGGCGAGGGAGATGTACGACCTCTACCTCGGGGTCTTCGGGCTCAAGGGTGGCGAGGACGGCCAGCTGGTGGAGGACCCGGACGAGTTCGCGGCGGTCGCGGACTTCAGCATGGAGGAGGAGCAGGAGAAGTACGCCGAGTTCCTATCGTTCCTGGACGACGTGAAGGCCCGGTTCGAGAAGTACTACGACCTCGACCCGCTCGACCTCACGATCCTGACCTACAGCCTGGGCGGGCATGGCGGCGGGGCGGTCGCCAGCCCGGTGCCGAGCACCGTCCACGGCCGGATCCAGTACGCCGACGACACCTGGATGCGCCCGGTGCTGGAGATGATCACCGAGGAGGACTGGTCGGGCGGCGCCGCACTGACGTTCCGGGACGACTTCGTCGCCCCGTTCCACCGGGCGGCGCTGCAGCAGATGGCGTGCACCAGCATCCTCGCGATGGGCGCGCAGGCGTTCCACGACGCGGTGACCAGCATCCAGGACGACCTGCTGGAGATCGCCGACGCCGGGATCGCCCGGCTCAGCGGAGACTACGGTGGTGGCGGCAGCGGGGGGTTCTTCACCGTCGTGTCCTTCATCGCCGGGGCGGTCGGCCTGTTCCTGCCGACCGGCGCCTCGCAGGTCGCGGGCGTCATCTCGCTCGGGTCCGGGGTCGCCTCGGTGTTCGCGGGCATCGACGACTCGGACGAGCGGCGGGAGTGGACGATCAGCGGCGTCAACGCCCCGATGATCCTGGAGTCGATCTGGGACAACCTGCTTGAGCTGGACGAGATCATTGCCGGCAAGGACGAGCAGATGGCCGACGGGCTGGAGCAGGACCTGGACAGCCCGACCGCCTTCTCGAGCGCCGACCTCCGGCTGCCGGAGCCGACCGGCCTCGACTCGGACGGGTTCGGGGACCTGACGGTCGACACGGTGGTGGCCGGCGTCCCGATCTCCGAGAACAAGGTGGTCGTGTCGATCGTCTCGCTCTACGAGGCCGGCTACCGCAACCTGCCGTACGCGGCCTACCAGTACGAGCAGGCGGTCGCGGAGCTGGTCGAGCCGCTGCCCGGCACCCTCTCCCGGCACTTCTACCGGTCGAGGCTGGCCTTCCAGCTGGCCCGGGCGCGGCTGCGGGTGGCGGTGAGCGGCATCCGCTGGCACCTGACCAACTCCGGCGAGGCGCTGGTGCAGATCGCCACCGACT
The DNA here is from genome assembly GCA_009377645.1 of Micromonosporaceae bacterium. GTDB lineage: Bacteria > Actinomycetota > Actinomycetes > Mycobacteriales > Micromonosporaceae > Natronosporangium. Next base: position 53,725 of record WHTQ01000004.1, read on the forward strand.
ACGAGCTGACCGACGAGCGGGGCGCCGAGGTGTTGCGGCAGATCGGGGAGATCCACCCGCCGATCCTGTCGGACCCGGTGGGGCCGGGGGGGTACTACTGACAGGCGGCGGGGTCAGGCGGGCGGGCCGAACCGGGCACCGGTGACCCGCTCGGCGACCCCGGACTGGTCCAGGTAGGGGGTGATCCCGCCCAGGTGGAACGGCCAGCCCGCCCCGAGGATCAGGCACAGGTCGAGGTCGCGCCGGTCGGCGACCACCCGCTCGTCGAGCATCCGAGCGATCTCGTCCGCGAGCGCCGCCAGCGCCCGATCCCGCACCTGGTCGCCGGTCAGCGGTGAGTCGCCGGTCTTCAGCAGCGCCACCAGCTCCGGGTCCAGCTCACCCTCCTCGGTGAGCAGCGTGCGCTGCCCGGACTCCGCGATCCGGCCCAGGTTCTCGCTGACCCCGAACCGGTCCGGGAACGCGTCGTGCAGGATCTGGGCGATGTGGTGGGTGACCGGGGCGCCGACCAGGTTCAGCAGCGCCAGCGGCCGCATCGGCAGCCCCAGCGGGTCCAGCGCCGAGTCGGCAACCGCCACCGGGGTGCCGGCGTCGATCGCCGCGAACACCTCGCTCAGGAACCGGAACAGCAGCCGGTTCACCACGAACGCCGGCGCGTCGGCCACCAGCACGCAGGACTTCTTCAGCTGCTTGCCGACCGCGAACGCGGTGGCCAGGGTCGGGTCGTCGGTGCACTCCGCCCGCACCACCTCGACCAGCGGCATCACCGCCACCGGGTTGAAGAAGTGCAGCCCGACCACCCGCTCCGGGTGCGCCAGACCAGCCGCCATCGCGGTCACCGACAGCGAGGAGGTGTTGGTGGCCAGCACGCACTGCGGCCCGACGACCTGCTCCAGCTCCGCGAACACCCGCTGCTTGACGACCAGGTCCTCGAAGACCGCCTCGATGACCAGGTCGGCGTCGGCGAAGCCGGCCGCCTTGTCGGTGCTACCCGTGACGAGAGCGCGGACCTTGGCCGCCTTGCCTTCGCTGAGCCGACCCTTGCCGGCCAGCTTCTCGACCTCCTTGTGTACATAGGAGACCCCGGCGTCCACCCGCGGCTGGTCCAGGTCGGTGAGCACCACCGGCACCTCCAGCCGGCGGGCGAACAGCAGCGCCAGCTGGGAGGCCATCAGGCCGGCCCCGACGATGCCGACCTTGCCGACCTCCCGGGCCAGCCCGGCGTCCGGAGCACCGGCCGGCCGCTTCGCCCGCCGCTGCACCAGGTCGAACGCGTACAGCCCGTTCCGGAGCTGGTCGCCGAGCAGCAGCTCGGCCAGCGCCTCCTGCTCGGCCGCCGCCGCCTCGGACAGCGGTGCGTCCTTCGCCAGGGCCAGCAGGTCCAGCGCCCGGTACGCGGACCGGACCGCACCGTGCAGCCGCTGGTCGAGCTGCTGCCGGGCGAAGAACAGCACGCCCTCCCACAGCTCCCGGTCGACCTCCGGCCGGTCCACAGTGACCTCCCCGCGGACCACCCCCGCGGCCCATTCCAGCGAACGCTCCAGGAAGTCGGCCGGCTCCAGCAGCAGGTCGACCAGGCCCAGCTCGGCGGCCTGCTCCGGGCGCAGCATCCGGTTCTGCTGCAACGGGTTCTGGATGATGACCTGGGCCGCGGCGGCGATCCCGACCAGGTTCGGCAGCAGCCAGGTGCCACCCCACGCCGGCACCAGCCCGAGCATCACCTCCGGCAGCGCCAGCGCCCGGGCCCCGCCGGACAGGGTGCGGTAGTGGCAGTGCAGCGCCAGCTCCAGCCCGCCGCCCATCGCCGCCCCGTTGACGAACCCGAACGTCGGCACCGGCGCGTCCCGCAGCATCCCGAACACCTGGTGCCCGCGCCGGCCCAGCTCCCGCGCCTGCTCCGGGTCGCGTACCGCGGGCATGCCGGTGAGGTCCGCGCCGACGCTGAACACGTATGGCTTGCCGGTGACCGCCAGGAACGCCGGCTCGGCCGCCAGCGCCTCGGTGACCGCCTGCTCCAGACTGGCCAGCCCGGCCGGCCCGAACGTGTTCGGCTTGCGGTGGTCGTGCCCGTTGTCCAGTGTGATCAGTGCGGCCGGGCGGTCCAGCCCGGGCACCGGCACCATCCGCAGCAGCGACCGGGTGACCACCTCGTCCGGGTACGCAGTGCTCATCGTGCTCCTTCCCAGTGGGGGTTCTCCCAGATCACGGTGCCGCCCATCCCGATCCCGACGCACATCGCGGTCAGCCCATACCGCACCTGCGGCGCCTCGGCGAACTGCCGGGCGAGCTGGGTCATCAGCCGCACCCCGGAGGCGGCCAGCGGGTGCCCGACCGCGATCGCGCCGCCCCACGGGTTCACGCGCGGGTCGTCGTCGGTGATCCCGAAGTGATCCAGGAACGCCAGCACCTGCACCGCGAACGCCTCGTTCAGCTCGAACCGCCCGATCTCCTCGATGGACAGCCCGGCCAGCCGGAGCGCGCGCTCGGTGGACGGGATCGGACCGAGCCCCATCACCTCCGGCGCCACCCCGGCGAACGCGTACGACACCAGCCGCATCGCCGCCGCCAGCCCCAGCTCGGCGGCGGTGTCGGCGGCCGCGAGCACGGCGGCGGTGGCCCCGTCGGTCAGCCCGGCCGCGTTGCCGGCGGTCACCTTCCCGTGCGGGCGGAACGGGGTCCGCAGCCCGGCTAGCGCCGCCAGCGACGTCTCCCGGGGTGCCTCGTCGACGGTCGCCAGCCCCCAGGCGCCCGCCTCGTCCCGGACCGCCACCGACACCAGGTCCGGCTGGAGCTTCCCGTCCGCGTACGCCTTGGCGGTCTTCTCCTGCGAGGCCAGCGCGAACGCGTCCGCCCGCTCCCGGGTGACCGCAGGCCACCGGTCGTGCAGGTTCTCGGCGGTGGCGCCCATCACCAGCGCGGACGGGTCGACCAGCTGCTCGGCCAGGATCCGCGGGTTCGGGTCCACGCCCTCGCCCATCGGGTGCCGGCCCATGTGCTCCACCCCGCCGGCGATCGCCAGGTCGGTCGCGCCGACCGCGATCCCGGCGCCGAGCGTGGTGACCGCGGTCATCGCCCCGGCGCACATCCGGTCGACCGCGTAGCCAGGCACGGTGGCCGGCAGTCCGGCCAGCAGCGCGGCGGTGCGGCCGATGGTCAGGCCCTGGTCGCCGGTCTGGGTGGTGGCGGCCACCGCCACGTCGTCGACCCGCTCCGGCGGCAGGGTCGGGTTGCGGCGCAGCAGCTCCCGGATGCAGCGGATCACGAGATCGTCCGCGCGGGTGCTCGCGTACACCCCGTTGGCCTTGCCGAACGGGGTGCGGACGCCGTCGACGAACACGACTTCTCTGACTGCTCGGGCCACGGCACTCCTCCTCGGGTCGACCGCCAAGCTGATGCTACCCGGCGGTAACTTGTGCCGTCTCGATAGGTGGCCCGTCGACCGCGCAGTGGACCTTCCGGTCCAGGGCGGAGGCCGGGCAGCCGGGCACCCCGGGCGCCAGCTCGTTGCGCACCAGCGCGGCCGCCAGCAGCCCACCCACCGCCACCACCACGGCAGTGATGATCATCGCGGTCTGGAACCCGTCGGCGAACCGGACCGGGTCCTGGTAGCTGGCCCCGGTGATCCCGGCCGCCACCGGCAGCATCGCCACCGCCAGCAGCCCGGCGCCGCGGGACAGCGCGTTGTTGACTGCCGAGGCGACCCCGCTGTGCCGGTCCGGGACCCCGGCCAGCACGGTCGCGGTCAGCGGCGCCACAGTCAGCGTCAGCCCGGCCCCGAAGACCAGCATCGCCGGCAGGACGGTGGTCCAGTACGAGCCGTCCGGGGTGAGCCGCAGCAGCAGCAGCATCCCGCCGGCCATCACCAGTGGACCGACGGTCATCGGCCAGCGGGGCCCGATCCGCTCCGCCAGGTGCCCGGCCCGGGCCGAGAACACCAGCATCAGCGCGGTCACCGGCAGCAGCGCGGCGCCGGCGCCGATCGCCGAGTAGCCCGACACCTGCTGCAGGTAGATCACCACCAGGAACATCATTCCGCTCAATGCCGCGTACACCGCCAGCGTGGCGGCGTTGGCCGCGGTGAACTGGCGGCTGCGGAACAGGCTCAGCGGCACCATCGGGTGCCGGCTGCGCGCCTGCACCGCCACGAACCCGGCCAGCGCCGCCACCCCGGCCGCCAGCAGCGCCACCTGCCCGAAACCGAACCCCGCGTCGCCGGCGCTGATCAGGCCCCAGGACAGGCTGCCCAGGCCGGCGGCGACCAGCACCGCTCCGGGCACGTCGAAGCCGCGCGGCGCCTCCGCGTCCCGGCTCTCTGGCACATGCCGGGCGACCACCGCCACTACCACCGCCGCCAGCGGCAGGTTGACCAAGAAGATCCACCGCCAGGACAGCGCGTCGATCAGCCACCCGCCGAACAGCGGGCCGACCGCGGCGGCCAGCCCGGACAGGCCGGACCAGGCGCCGATCGCCCGAGCCCGGTCGCCGCGCGCGAACGAGGCCTGCAGGATCGCCAGGCTGCCCGGCGTCAGCAGCGCCCCGCCCACCCCCTGCAGGCCGCGGGTCAGCGCCAGCAGCTCACCGGTCGGGGCCACCGCGCACAACAGCGAGGCGAGGGCGAACCAGACCACCCCGAGCTGGTAGATCCGGCGCCGGCCGAACCGGTCGGCCAGCGCCCCGCCCAGCGGGATCAGCGCCGCCAGCGCCAGCGTGTACGCGTTCAGCACCCACTGCAGCCCGCCGATCTCGGTGCCCAGGTCGGTGCCGATCGCCGGCAGCGCGACGTTGACCGTGGTCGCGTCCAGGAACGCCAGGCCGGAGCCGGTGACGGTGGCCAGTAGCACCCAGCGGGCTTCCGGCGTCCCCCAGGTGATCGGGCCACTGCTCGGTTCGGTACGCATGCGGTCTACCCTCTCACCACCGACGGACATGTGAGGTGAGGGAGCGGAGATGCTCAAGGGATTCAGAGACTTCATCGTTCGAGGCAACGTGGTTGACCTGGCGGTCGGGTTCGTGATGGGGGTCGCCTTCAGCACGTTGGTGACCCAGTTCACGGTCTCGTTCCTGGACCCGCTGATCCGGGTGCTCTTCGGAGGCCGGGGCGCCGCCGGCACCTGGACGATCCGGGGCGAGGTGTTCGACTGGGCCGCGTTCCTGAACGCGGTGATCGCCTTCCTGCTCACCGCGGCCACCCTGTACTTCCTGGTGGTGCTGCCGATGAACAAGCTGGCCGAGCGGCGCCGCCGGGGTGAGCAGCCGGCGGCGGAGGAGCAGGGCGAGGAGGTCCGGCTGCTCACCGAGATCCGGGACTCGCTGGCCGTCCGCCGCTAGCCCCGTCAGCCTGCTGGTCCCGGCTCCCGGGCGAGGACCGGCTCACTGTCGGGCGGCTCACTGCCGGGTGGGGCGCTGTCGGGTGGGGCGCTGTCGGGCGGGGCGTCGCCGGCCTGCCGGAGCTCCCGCTCGGGGATGAAGAACGCCAGGACGAAGGCGGCCACCGCGAACGGCAGCGCGACCAGGAACACATCGTGCACCGCACTGACCCAGGCGTCCAGGACGACTTCCTTGAGCTGGGGCGGCAGCGCCTGGATGGCCTGCACGTTGTTGGCCAGATCAGACTCGCCGCCCCGGGCGGACAGGTCCGCGCCGGCCCCCGACTGGGACAGGTAGTGGCCGAGCCGGTTGGTCAGGACCGCGCCGAAGACGGCGGTGCCGAACGCACCCCCCATGGTCCGGAAGAACGTCACGCTGGAGGTCGCCGAACCCATGTCACGCCGCTCGACCGCGTTCTGGACGGCGGTCACCACGATCTGCATGGTGAAGCCGAGGCCGGCGCCGAGCACGAAGATGAACACCGCGATCTGCCAGTACGGTGTGTCGGTGTCGAGCGTCGTGAGCAGGAGGAAGCCGATCGACGTGACCGCCGCGCCGATGATCGGGTAGATCTTGTAGCGGCCGGTACGGGTCATCAGCTGCCCGGAACCGATCGAGGTGGTGAACAGGCCGGCCACCATCGGCACCATTGCGAGCCCGGACGCGGTGGGCGACATGCCCTGCACGACCTGGAAGTAGACCGGCAGGAAGATGATCCCCCCGAACATCGCCAGGCCCATGATCGCGGTGAAGGTGACGGTCGGCGTGAACACCCGGTTCCGGAACAGCCGGAGCGGGATGATCGGCTCCTCCGCCCGCGACTCGACCCAGACGAACCCACCGACCAGCGCGACCCCCCCGATGAGCAGGGCGAGCGAGAACGGGTCTGCCCAGCCGAACTCGCCGCCGGCCCAGGCGGTGTACAGCAGGATCGAGGTCACCGACGCGACGATCACGGCCGCGCCGAGGTAGTCGATCCTGTGATCTCGCCGGACCTTCGGCATCTTCAGTGCGAGCGAGGTGATCACGAGTGCGGCCAGGCCGATCGGAACGTTGATCCAGAAGATCCACTCCCACCCCGGCCCGTCGGTGAACCAGCCGCCGAGCAGCGGGCCGCTGACCGTGGAGACACCGAACACCGCACCGAAGTAGCCCTGGTAGCGGCCGCGTTCCCGGGGCGGGATGACGTCCCCGATCACGGACAGCGCCAACGCCATCAGCCCGCCCGCGCCCAGACCCTGCACGGCCCGGCCACCGATCAGGACCGGCATGTCCTGGGCGAGGGCCGACACCAGCGAGCCCGCGATGAACACCACAATGGCCGTCTGGAAGGTCGGGCGCCGCCCGTACAGGTCGGAGATCTTTCCCCACAGCGGAGTCGACGCCGTCGACGTGAGCAGGTAGGCGGTGACGACCCAGGACAGGTGGTTGAGGCCGCCTAGGTCACTGACGATCCGCGGCAGGGCCGTTCCCACGATGCTCATGTCGAGGGCGGCCAGGAACATGCCCGCCATCAGTCCGGTGAGCACCACCAGGATCTGCCGATGCGACAGGTAGCCGTGGTCGGCGGTGGTCGACGGCTGGGTGGGGTTGCGGTCGGTCACGAGGCCTCTCCATTGTCGACTATCGCGCCGAGGTCGTCGGCGAGCCGGTTGAGCAAGGTGGTGAGGGTCGGCAGGTCAGATCCGGGCCAGGCCGTGGTCGCGGCGCGCAGCACCCGGGAGCGCCGAGCCATGCCCTGCCGCAGGAACTCGATGCCTTCCGGAGTCAGGGTGAGCAGGGTGGCGCGAAGGTCGACGGGATCGGGCTTGCGGGTGAGCAGGTTGGCCGTCTCGAGGTGACTGACGTGCCGGCTCGCCGTCGAGATGTCGAGCACGAGCGCCTCGGCGAGGGCGGAGATCCGGATCGGTCCGAGCCGCATGACCGTGCCCAGGCACGCCATCGCCGGATCGGTGCCGTGCAACGACTTGAGCAGCCGGATCAGCCGCACGACCGCGGCCGCCAGCTCGTCCTCGGGCGTCTCGGGCACCCATCGCAGCGGCGGCTCCGGCCCCCCATCCACGGGTGTCGAGCCCGACCTGGTTACTTGCATTAGGCAAGTATCGACAAAATGGTTGTAGCATGCAAGTCAGGTCGACGCCTCGTGACACATCACACACCCGGCTGGGCAGAGCCGGTTACCGGATCCGCGGGCGGACCTCGGTGGCCACGAACCGCACGAAGGCCTCCGGGTCGGGGTCATGCCGGGTGGGCTGGAGAACCACCGTGTCCGCGCCGGCCTGCGCCCAGCGATGGACCGCCTCCGCCACGGCGTCCGCTTCGCCGGCCACCGCCGCGTCCGCAGCCGGGTCTATGCCGGCGTTGCGCCGCTCCGCCTCGATCCGGTCGGCGGCGCCCGGCCCGGTCGCCGCGAGCAGGTAGCAGACCACCGGGTGCGGCTCGATCCGGCCGCCGGCCGCCCGCCCCTGGTCGATGAGCTCCCGGGCCCGGCGCACCCCATCTGGTGAGGTCCCCGCCGTGAGGATGGTCCCGTCTGCGAGCTCGCCGGACAGCCGCAGCGTCCGCGGGCCGATCGCACCCACGTACACGGTCGCCGAGGGCGCCGGCCATTCGAGCGCGACCCGGTCGAGCGAGACGCCGTCGCCGGCGAGCGTGACCTGCTCGCCCCGCAGCAGCGCACGCAACGTCGAGACGTACGCCCGCAGCAGCTTCATCGGTGATGGGTGGCGTGCCCCGACCTGCGCCATCCACTCCTGGACGCCGTGGCCGACGCCGACCAGGACCCGACCCGGGAACATCCGGTGCAGTGTGGACACCTCCATCGCGGTCAGCGCCACGTTCCGTAGCGGCGCCGGGAGCAGGCCCACGCCGATCCGTAGCCGCTCGGTCCACCCCAGCACGGCGGCCGCGCTGGCGATGCCGCTCTCGAAGAAACAGTCCTCCCACAGCCACAGCTCCTCCAGTCCCGCCTCCTCGGCGGCGCGCGCCACGGGGCGCAGCCGTTCTGGCGGGAGCTGAGGCAGGAACACCGCGCCCAGTGTCGTCATCCGCACACCCTCCCAGCGATCGGTCGGGGTCGGGTCAGGTCTGGGAGGTTTCGTGGACGATCCCACGCAGCGTGGTGTGCCCGGCCTGCAGCCCGGGCACTTTGCCTAGTGCTCCTTCGGTTGGTCCGCATACCTCCAGGGAATACTCATACCCCACAGGTATCTGGTACGGCCAGGTGGGGACACCTCACCCAGCTGGGCGAGGGACGGCGAGCTGGTGGATGATCTCGTGGTCAGGGGTACCGGCGTCGGCGCGCCGGCGGGCCTCGCGCCACACCTGCGGCGGATCGTCGTGCCAGAGCTGCTCGCAGACCCGTACCGCGGCGGCCAGGAACTCGGCACCGCTGGCACCGTCCCGCGGCTCGCAGTCGCGGAACTCGTGCTCCACCAGCGTGCGCCGCGCCGCCGGGTCGGCGACGTCCAGCCGTCGCAGCTGGCGGTCGTCGCTGGGCAGGGGCACCGCCAGCAGCCGCCGCTGCAGGGCTTCGGCCAGCACCGCCGCGTCGGTGGTGGTGGCCGACAGGTCGGCCAGGTAGCCGCGCAGCCGGGAGTTGTCCGGGTCGTCGTACGCCGCATCGAAGCCGGCCAGCACCTGCGGCAGCCGCTCCCGCAGGGCGGCCTGGGCCGGTTCCGGCAGGCCTTGCCGCTGCGCCGCCCAGGCGGTCCAGGCGGTCACCGCGGCCGGCAGCCCCCGCCGCTGCTCGGCGGTCAGCGCGAAGCTGTTCGGCACGTACGACAGCAGCAGGTGGGGCAGCTTCAGCGGGCCGATCCGGGCGGGCGGGTCGCCGGGCACCGACGCGCTGTACCCGGCGACCACCTCCGCCCAGAACCGGGCGGTCTTCTCGTCCCCGGCCTCGGCCGCGTACGGGCTGGCCAGGAACTCCGCCACCGCGGCCGCCCGGTCCGCGGCCTGGTAGCCGGGTGGCGCCGGCCGGTCCGCGGCCGGCAGCCGGCGCAGCCGGGCGCGGGCCACCGGCAGGCCGAGCAGCAGCGGGTCGGCCGGTTCGCCGGTCGCGGCGTCCAGATCCACGTCCAGATCCGGGTCCGGGTCGTGGGCCAGCGCCGGCGCCAACCGCGCCCGGGCGTCCGCCAGCTCGATCGGTTCGGTACGCAGCAACGGGTCCCCGCCCGGGTCCAGCGCCGCTGGCACCTGGTCCACATCGGTGAGCACCCCCACCCGCAGCACCGCCGGATGCCGGCACCGGTCGACCTGCACCACCACCGCGTGCGCGGCCGGCCCGTACCAGAAGGTCATCGCGACCGTCTCGGCGTCCCCGAACACGTCGAAGCTGCGCCATGCCTCGCCCGGCCGGGCCCGGCCGATCAGCTCCGCCCACTCCGGCGGGTAGTGCCCGGCGGCGGTCACCTGACCGAGCGCGGCGACCGCGACCCGCCGCTGGTGCGGCGGCACCACCGCGACCAGCCCGCGCAGCAGCGCCGCCGACTCCGGGGACGGCTGCTCACCGGCGACCTCGCACAGCGCATCGACGAACAGCTCGCCCAGCTCCGGCCCGACCCCTTCCCGGTGCGGCAGCGCCAGCACCGCCGCGGCCAGCAACTCAGCCTCCAGCGCATCGGTGGCCGTCAGCATCCGGGCGCCGAAGCTGGCCACCAGGTCGGCGGCGGCCGGGTGGGCACCGGCGCGGGCGGCGGCCCGGCGGACGCGGTGCTTGGCGCTCATCCGGCCCATCGTACGGGCACCGGGTCGGCGGCTCAGGTCTCGGTCGCGGCGCTGAGTGCGGCGGCCAGCTCGCCGGCGAGCAGGGCGGTCTGCCAGCCGCGTGCCCCGAAGCCGGCCAGCACCTGGGTCACCGACTCGGTGCTGGCCGGCTCGGGCGGGTCCCAGGCCAGGCGCCGCACGTAGTCCGGGGTGACCAGGTTCTCCGGTGGCAGGTGGTGGGTCGCGGCGAGGTTGGTCACCACCTCCCGGCACCGGGCCAGCCGGGCGGCGGCCTCCGGATCCCGCTCGGCCCACCGATGCGGCGGGGGTGGCCCGTCGTAGCTCAGGGTGGCCGGCAACGTGTCCTCGGCCAGTGCCCGGGCGCTGACCAGCGCAGACAGCCAGGTGCCGGACAGCCGGCGCACCGACCGGCCGCCGAACCCGGGCAGTGCCAGCAGTGCCCGCTCGTCGGCCGGGTCGGCCTCGGCCGCCGCGATGATCGCCGGATCCGGCAGCACCCGCCCCGGCGCGGTGTCCCGGCGGGCGGCGACCCGGTCCCGCGCGTACCAGAGCTCGCGCACCCGGGCCAGCGCCCGCGGCCCGCGCACCTTGTGGATGCCGGAGGTGCGCCGCCACGGGTCCGGCCGGGGGCGGGGCGGTGTGGCGGCGCCGGCGGCGAGCGCGGCGAACTCCTCGGTCGCCCACTCCCGCTTGCCCTGCTGCTCCAGCTCGGTGGCGAGCAGGTCGCGCAGCGGCACCAGCAGCTCCACGTCCAGCGCCGCATAGGCCAGCCAGGTCTCCGGCAGCGGCCGTACCGACCAGTCGGCAGCCGAGTGGTGCTTGTCCAGCGTGAAGCCGAGCAGCTGTTCGGTCAACGCGGCGAGCCCGACTCGCTCGAAGCCGCACAGCCGGGCCGCCAGCTCGGTGTCGAACAGCTGCTTCGGCAGCAGCCCCAGCTCGGCCAGGCACGGCAGGTCCTGGCTGGCGGCGTGCAGCACCCACTCGGCACTGTCGATGGCGCGGCCCAGCTCCCGCAGGTCGCCGAGGGGCTGTGGATCGATCAGCACGGTGCCGGCGCCGTCCCGGCGCAGCTGCATCAGGTAGGCCCGCTGGGTGTAGCGGTAGCCGGACGCGCGTTCGGCGTCGACCGCGATCGGTCCCTGCCCGGCGGCCAGGCGGGTGACCACCTCGGCCAGGGCAGCCGGTGTGGCCACCGGCTCGGGGGTGCCGTCGCGAGGGGCGGTCAACGGAACAGGCACGCCCAAACAGTACGGTGTGAGGCCAGCCCCCGTCGTGAGCGGTGCCGGGGTTGCGCAGATGTGGTTACCTTTGACCGAGACGACGTGGGCGCAGGGAGGACAGATCCGACATGGACAGCTGGACCCACCCGACCGGACGGCCGCCCGATTTCGCCGAGCCGACCCCGGAGCCCCGCCCCACCGATCCGCCGCCCGCCGTCCCTGCCGCGCTCGCTCCGGTCGGGCCCGCCCCGGCCGGGCCCGCCGCCCCCGGCGTGGCGGCAGTTCCGCCGCAGCGCACGGGCGAGTGGGGTCCCCCCCGACCACCCGGTGAGTGGGTTCCGCCGCCGCCCCCGGCCCCGGGCGGGTGGCCCCCACCGCCGCCCCAAGAACCAGGCGGGTGGGCACCGCCGCCCCCGGGAGCCGATGGAGCCGGCGAGTGGGCTCCGCCGCCGCCGCTGCCGCCCCCGCCCGGCGGCTGGCCACCGCCCCCGACCGCCCCCGGCCTGCAGGCGCCCCGGGCCCGCCGCGGGTGGCCGGGAGTGCTGGCGCTCGTGCTGGTGCTGGCCCTGACCGCGGGAGTCGCGGTGCAGACCTGGCAGTTGGTCGGAGTCTCGTCTCGGCTGGACCGGGCCAACCAGCGGTTGGCCGAGCTGACCCAGGGCCAGGAGTACGCGGGGGAGCGGCTCGACGCGATCGAGGACCGGGCGAGCGAGCTGGAGCAGCGGGCGGGCGAGGCGTTCGACTCGGAGGAGATCGCCGCCGCCGTGGTTCCGAGCGTGTTCATGGTGGTGGCCGGCGACTTCGGCGGCACCGCGTTCGCGGTCGGGCCGGAGACCGACGACGGCGGCACGAACCTGTTCACCAACTTCCATGTGGTCCAGCCGGTGTGGGACGACGGTGTCCGGGAGGTGACGCTGGAGCGGACCAACCAGCGGTACCCGGCAGAGATCGTCGAGGTCGACCCGGCGGCGGACGTGGCCTGGCTGCAGACCAGCACCTCGTTCCGCGGGCTGGCGACCAGCGGCGAGCAGGTGCGCTCCGGGCAGCCGATCATCGCGGTCGGGGCGCCGCTCGGGCTGACCGACGTGGTCACCACCGGAGTGGTGAGCTCGCCCTCGCAGGATCTGCCGGATGGGTCCGGACCGTGGATCCAGTTCGACGCCGCCGTCAACCCGGGTAACTCCGGTGGCCCGGTGATCAACGCGGAACAGCAGGTTGTGGGCATCGCCACCGCGAAGAACCCAGATGCGGAGGCGCTCGGGTTCGCGGTGCCGATCGAGGTCGCGTGCGACCTGTTCGACATCTGCTGACCAACCCCGACCCGTTCGTACCCGGATTGGAGACTCTGGTGTCCTACCCCGACCACCCCTACCACTCCGCCGACCAGCCGCCCGCCCGCGGATCTGTGCCGGTGCCCCCGCCGCCCCCGCCCGCCGCCGGCTACCCGGCCTACCCGACCCCGATGGGGCCGTCGGAGACCGGGCCGCCGACCATCCCGATGCAGCCCGGCGGCCGGCACGACCAGACCACCGCACCCGGCTACCCGCCCGGCAGCGCGACCCCGCCCGCACCGCCGCCGATGCCGGGTACGGCCCCGTTGCCGGGCATGCCGGGTACGGCTCCGGGCAGCCCCGGACCAGCACCGAGCGGGTGGACGCCGATGTCCGGGCCGCCGGGCCAGCCCGGTCTGCCCGCTCTGTCCGGTCCGCCCGGTCCGCCGGGCCAGCGCCGGGCGCCGCGCGGCGGCGGTGGCCGGAAGACCGCGCTGGTGCTGCTGTCGGTGGCCACCGGCCTGCTGCTGGTCGGCGGTGGCGTGCTGGGCTACCTGTGGTGGTCCACCAGCACCGAGCTGACCGACACCCGGACCGACCTGCAGTCCCAGGTCGAGGACCTGACCGGGACGGTGGAGTCGCGGGACTCCGAGATCGACCGGCTCGGCGACGACCTGCAGCAGGCCCAGGACGAGCTGTCGGATGCGCAGACCGACCTGGAGGGCACCGAGAACATGGTCTCGCTGCTCGAGGAGCAGCAGGACGCGATCCGGCGGTGCATCGTCCTGGCCTCGGAGGTCAACGCAGAGATCGAGGCCGGCCAGGACGTGTCCGAGGCCCGGTTCGATGAGGTCGACGAGGCGTGCGCGGAGGCGGACAAGATCCTCGGGTTCTGACCACGGCGGCTACCGCCACCGATCACCGCTACCGGACGCCGCGCAGGGCGCTCACCCCAGGCGGTGGCAGGCCGGCGGTGGAGGCTAGCAGCGCGCACCAGGCCGACATGTGCCCGGCCAGGTCCAGCCGCCCGGCCTGGTCACCGACCGGAGTCCAGGAGGCGCGGATCTCGAGGTCGGCCATGGCCGGCGGCCCGGCCAGCTCGCCGAACCGGGTGGAGGTGGTCTGGGTGACGGTGCCGGCCAGCGCGGCATACCCCGGAGCGTGCGTGTCCAGCGCGTCGGTCAGCCAGCTCCAGCCGACCTCCGGCAGCAGCGGGTCGGCGGCCAGGTCCGGCTCCAGCTCCGCGGTGACGTAGGTGACCAGCCGCAGCTGGCCCTCCCACCCCTCCTGCCCGGCCGGGTCGTAGAGCAGGATCAGCCGGCCGGTCGCCATCTCCTCCAGCCCGGGCGGCTGCGCCTCCGCCCCCACCGCATACGAGTAGGGGGCGAGCCGCTGCGGGGCGGGCAGCTCGGTGAGCGTCATCTCCCGCCGGGGTCGGACCGACCGCAGCTGGTCGACCGCCTGCGCGAACTCGGCCGGCCCCGGGTCGGGCACCGCACCCGCGGGCTGGTCATGCGGGAACGGGGGAGTCAACTCGCTCCCTCCCCGCGGCGGGGGGAGCCGGTCGGGGGCGCCATGCCGTCGAGCCTAGGCGTCGGCGTGCCGGGGGACCGTCATCGACGCGGCGTTCGGCGCGCCACCCGCGCTATCGTGTCAAAGGCCCAGTAGCAGAAGCCGAACGTCGGATGGTGCTGTGCCCACGCGTACCGCTCTTGTGCTCGGTTGGTTGATCCTGCTCGGCGGGTCATTCGGGCTGTTCGCGCTGACCGCCGCCGCTGCCTGGTGGCAACGGCGGCGGGAGGTTCCCGGCCGCGCCCGCCGCCAGGCCGACCGGGCCGAGTGGGAGCGCCACCGGGCCGCCGTCGCCGAGCGGTACCGCCAGGCCGCGGCCGAGCTGGCCGCCGCCCAGCCGCGCGCCGCGGCGGCCGAGCAGGAGCGCGCCCAGTCCTGGCAGGCCCTGGAGCAGGCGGACGCCGCTCACGACGCGGCGGACCGCCGGTACGCGCAGGCCGCCCGGCGCGCCGGTGCCGGGCGCCCGGAACCGGACCTGGCCGGGGCGCGGGAGGTGGCGCACGCCGCGCTGGCCGCCTACCGGCGCGGTGACCTGTCCGAGGAGCAGCTGTGGCGGGTGTGGGGGTGGGGGACCGGCTGGGACCCGGAGCTGTCCGAGCGGGAGCAGGCGCTGCTGCGGGCCCGGGCGGCCCGGCGGGAGGCGTTCCTGCGTTACCAGGCCGCGGCCGACCGGGAACGCGCCGCCGCGGCGGTCGCCGGGGTGGCCGAGGTCCAAGCGCGGGCGCTCGCCGAGGAGGTGGCAACCGCCGCCGCCGAAGCCCAGTGGGAGGATGGGGCCGATGAGCGCCCCGCCCGAGCCCGGTCCCGCTGAGTCCGCGCTGCTGCGGGCCTACCGCGGCCAGCCGGTGCCGCACACCCCGGTCTGGTTCATGCGGCAGGCCGGGCGGTCGCTGCCGGAGTACCGGCGGGTCCGGGCCGGGATCCCGATGCTGGAAGCCTGCCGCCGCCCGGAGCTGGTCTGCGAGATCACGCTGCAACCGGTGCGCCGGCACGGGGTGGACGCGGCGATCCTGTTCAGCGACATCATGGTGCCGCTGGCGGCGGCCGGGGTCGACCTGGAGATCGTGCCGGGCACCGGCCCGGTGGTGGCCGAGCCGATCCGCGCCGCCGCCGACCTGGCCCGGCTGCGACCGCTGGCCGCCGCCGATGTGTCCTTTATCGACAAGGCGGTCCGGCTGCTGCTGCCGGAGCTGGGCGGCACGCCGCTGATCGGGTTCGCGGGGGCACCGTTCACGCTGGCCAGCTACCTGGTGGAGGGCGCGCCGTCGCGCACGTACGCCACCACCAAGGCTCTGATGTACGGTCACCCGGCGCTCTGGCACGACCTGTGCGAACGGCTGGCCCAGATCACCTTGGAGTTCCTCCGGGTCCAGGTCTCCGCCGGCGCGTCCGCGGTCCAGCTGTTCGACTCCTGGGCCGGGGCCCTGTCCGAGGCGGACTACCGGCGCTACGTCCTCCCGCACTCCGCGTCGGTGCTGTCCGGGCTGGCCGACCTCGGCGTCCCGAGGGTCCACTTCGGAGTCGGCACCGCCGAGCTGCTGGCCGCGATGGCGCAGGCCGGCGCGGACGTGATCGGGGTGGACTGGCGCACCCCGCTGTCGGCGGCCGCCGCCCGCACCGGCGGCACCCGCCCGGTCCAGGGCAACCTCGACCCCACCACCCTGTTCGCCCCCTGGCAGGTCATCGAGGCCGAAGTCAAGCGGGTTCTCGCCGACGGTGCCGCCGCCCCCGGTCACGTGTTCAACCTCGGTCACGGGGTCCTCCCGGAGACCGACCCGGATGTGCTGCGCCGCGTCGTCGACCTCGTCCACGCGACCAGACCGCGTTGATCATGGAGCAGCCGTGCCGGTGAGGGTCGCGGTGGTCGGGGGCGGCATCACCGGGCTGGCGGCGGCGCTGCGGCTACGCGACCGGCTCGGCCTGGCCGCCGAGATCACCGTGTACGAGCAGCAACACCAGCTGGGCGGGAAGCTGCGCACCGGCTCGCTGGCCGGCCGGACCGCCGAGCGGGGCGCCGACGCGTTCCTGATCCGCGACCCCAGCGGCGGCGAGGAATCGGCGGCGGTCGCGCTGGCCCGGCGGGTCGGGCTGGGCGACGAGCTGGTCCACCCGCGGCCGCTGCCGGCGGCGGTGCTGGTCGACGGAGAGCTGCGCCCGATCCCCGCGGGCACGCTGGTCGGCGTACCCGGAGATCTGGACCGGGTGGCGGCGGTGGCGCAGCCGGCGGCCGAGCGTGACCGGGACGCAGGCCGGCCGCTGCTGGCCGCCGGAGCGGACGTGAGCGTCGGCGAGCTGGTCCGGCGGCGGCTCGGCGACCAGGTGGTGGACCGACTGGTCGACCCGATGCTGGGCGGCGTGTACGCCGGGCGGGCGGACGCGCTGTCGCTGGCCGCCACCATGCCCGGGCTGGCCGCCGCCTGCCGCACCGAGCCGACGCTGGTCGGCGCGGTCCGGGCGGCGCTGGCGGCCGCGCCCCGCCCGGCCGGCACGCCCGTGTTCGCCGCGGTCCGGGGCGGGATGAGCCGGCTGGTCGAGGCGGTCGAGGCGGCCGCCGGGGCCACCGTGCGGCGGGGCCGGCCGGTCCGCGAGCTGGTTCCGACGGGGGCGGGCTGGCGGCTGGTGGTCGGCTCCACCCGGGACGCCGAGCAGGTGGCGGCGGATGCGGTGGTGCTGGCACTGCCGTCGCGCCCGGCCGCCCGGCTGCTGCGGGCCGAGCACCCGGAGGCGGCCGCGCTGGTCGGCGAGCTCGACTACGCGAGCGTGGCGCTGGTGACCCTGGCCGTGCCGGGCGGCGTGGAGCCGCCGTGGACCGGCTTCCTGGTGCCGGCCGCCGAGGGCACCGCGGTCAAAGCCGCCACCTTCCTCAGCCAGAAGTGGGGGCTGCCGGACGAGCCGCGGCTGGTGCGTGCCTCGGTCGGGCGGTACGGCGACGAGCAGGTCCTGCGGCTGGCCGACGACGCACTCGTGCACCGGGTGCACGCTGAGCTGGGCCAGATCCTGCGTCACAGCCTGGGCCAGGATCTGCCGTTGCCGGTCGCGGCGCACGTGCAGCGGTGGGGCGGCGCGTTGCCGCAGTACGCACCCGGGCACCCGGACCGGGTCGCGGCGGTCCGGGCAGCGCTGCCGGACACGCTGCTGCTGGCCGGCGCCGGGTACGACGGGGTGGGCATCCCGGCCTGCATCCGGTCCGGCCAGACCGCCGCCGACGCGGCGACCGCCGCCCTGGAACAATCGGTGACCTGAGCGAGGCGAGGTAGTGGTGATATGAGCGAGCAGACGAACGCGGCCCGGCTGCGGGAGCTGAACGAGACCCTCCGCTACACCATGTGGTCCGTGTTCCGGGCGGCCACCCCACTGCCGGAGACCCGCGGCCAGCTGGTCACCGAGGCGGAGGCGCTGCTGGCCCAGCTGGGCGACAAGGACGTGGTGGTGCGCGGCTGCTACGACGTGGCCGGGCTGCGGGCCGACGCCGACCTGATGGTCTGGTGGCACGCCGGCTCCGCGGACGCGCTGCAGGAGGGGTACGGGCGGCTGCGGCGCACCGGGCTCGGCCGGCACTTGGTGCCGGTGTGGTCGCAGCTGGCGCTGCACCGGCCGGCCGAGTTCAACAAGAGCCACGTGCCGGCGTTCCTGGCCGGCGAGCCACCCCGCGCGTACCTGTGTGTCTATCCGTTCGTGCGCTCCTACGAGTGGTATCTGCTGCCCGACGCGGAGCGCCGGGCGATGCTGGCCGAGCACGGGCAGCTGGCGCGCGGCTTCCCGGACGTGCGGGCCAACACGGTCGCCTCGTTCGCGCTCGGCGACTACGAGTGGATGCTCGCCTTCGAGGCCGACGAGCTGCACCGGATCGTGGACCTGATGCGGGAGCTGCGCGCCTCGGCGGCCCGCCGGCACGTCCGCGAGGAGGTGCCGTTCTACACCGGCCGGCGCCGCCCGCTGGCCGACATCGTCACCTCCCTGCCCTGACCGGTCGGCGCGGTCGGCGCGGTCGGCGCGGTCAGCCGAGCAGACCCGGGTAGAGCAGGGCGAGCTGGCGCGGGTACCCGGC
Organism: Micromonosporaceae bacterium; assembly: GCA_009377645.1. Taxonomy (GTDB): domain Bacteria; phylum Actinomycetota; class Actinomycetes; order Mycobacteriales; family Micromonosporaceae; genus Natronosporangium. Next base: position 71,931 of record WHTQ01000004.1, read on the forward strand.
GATCAGCCGCAGCTCGTCGTCGGTCAGCGGCCGCCCGGTGCCGGCGTTGCACAGCTGCACCAGCTGGAAGGTCAGGTCCTCGTCGGTGACCTCGATGCCGAGGCCCTCCAGCACATGCCGGAACCCCGCCTTGCCGCCGTACTCCCCGGTCAGGACGGCCCGGCCCGGGCGGGCGTGCCAGTCGTCCGGGAACGGGCCGAGCGTGTGCTCGTCGTACAGCTCGTAGTTGCGGTGGTCCTTCAGCGCACCGTCGGCGTGGATGCCGGACTCGTGCGCGAACGCGTTGCCGCCCACCCCGGGCTGGTTGAGCGGCAGCGGCTGCCCGAGCGCGTACCCGGCCCAGGCGGCGAACCGGCGGGCCCAGGCCAGGTCGATCGGGTCGGCGACCTGGGCGCCGGCCGGGATCCCGAAGCCGTGCCGCAGGGCCAGGATGCAGGACAGCAGGTCGGCGTTGCCGGAGCGCTCGCCGATTCCGTTCACGCAGGTGTTGACCCAGACGTCCTGCCCGGCGGCCAGTCCGCCGAGCGCGCCGGAGACCGAGTTGGCGACCGCCATGCCGAGGTCGTTGTGGCAGTGGGTCTCGACCGGCATGCCGGTCGCGCCGGCGAGCGTGGCGAACCGCTCGCCGATCCGGGCCGGGGTGTCCCCGCCGATCGTGTCGCAGTAGCGCAGCCGGTCCGCACCGGCCTCCTTGGCGGCGAGCGCGAACTCGATCAGGAACCGGTCGTCGGTGCGGGACCCGTCCTCGGCGTTCACGCCGACGGTCCGGGCACCGCCCTGCTTCGCGGCCCGGACCGCGGCGACCGTCTCGCGGATCACCGCGTCCCGGTCCAGCCGGCCCTGGAACTTCCCCTGGAGCATCTGGTCGGACGTCGAGATCGACAGGTTGTAATGGGCGAGCCCGAGCTTGCTCGACCGCTCCACGTCCTCGGTCACCGCCCGGCACCAGCCGGAGAGCCGCAGCTGCCCGAACGCGCCCGCCTCCGACAGCGCGACCTGCGCCCGCAGGTAGGGCTCCTCGTGGAACAGGAACGGGAAGCCGGCCTCCGACTGCGCCACGCCGAGCTTGCCCAGGTAGAAGTTGACCATGGTCTTGCCGAACTTCGACAGCCCGGTCCGGGCGGTCTGCACGCCGTCGCGGTTGGTCACGTCGAGAAAGTGGATGCGGCCCATGCGGCAAAGCTTGACAGCCTTTGTCGAGTATCGTCAACGTTGACTAAAATCAACTAACGGGGCAGGGGAGAGCATGACGCAGCCGGGGCGCGGGATCAGCGCCGAGGAGGCGGCCACCCGGCTGGGGGTCAAGCCCGCGACGCTGTACGCGTACGTCAGCCGGGGAGTGCTGCGCCGGCACCGGGCACCGGGCGGGCGCAGCCGGTTCGACCCGGTCGAGATCGACCAGCTGGCGCGGCGGGGGCGGCCCCGGCGACCGCGCGGCGCCTCCGAGCTGGTGATCGAGTCCGCGGTCACCGCGCTCGGCGACGACCGCCCCTACTATCGCGGCCGGGACGCGCTGGAGCTGGCCACCCGGTGGCAGCTGGAGCAGGTCGCCGGGTGGCTATGGACCGGCGAGGCCGGACCGGCTCCACCGGCGGTGTGGCGGTCGCTGCCGGCGGCGGTGGCGGCCGGTCGGGCTGCCCAGGCCAGCCTGCCGGCCGACGTGCTGCCGCTGGAGCGGCTGCAGGTGATCACGCCCGCGCTGGCCGCCACCGATTCGTTGCGCCACACCTTCGAGCCGTCGGCGGTGGTGGCGATCGGCCAGCACCTGATCGCCGGTCTGGTCGACTGCCTGCCCGGTAGCACTCCCGACCCGGCGGCGGGCAGCATCGCGCACCGGCTGGCCGGCAAGCTCGCGGCGACGCCGGTCGAAACCGGCCTGCCGGTCGAGCCGGGGCTGCCGGTCCAGCCGGGGCTGGTCGATGTGCTCCGGGCCGCGCTGGTGGTGCTGGCCGACCACGAGCTGGCCGCCTCGACCCTGGCGGTCCGGGTGGCCGCGTCCGTCCGCGCCGACCCGTACGCCGCGGTCATGGTGGGGCTCGGCGCGATGGGCGGGGCGCTTCACGGCGGCGCGTCGCTCGCCGCCGAGGCGATGGTGGCGCAGGCCCAGGACCCGGACCACGGCCGGCAGCTGATCGGACAGCGGCTCCGGCGCGGGGAACGCGTCCCGGGGCTGGGCCACGTCGTCTACCGCCACGAGGACGGGCGGGGCCGGCTGCTGCTCGACCTGCTCCGGGCCGCCGCCCCCGGCCACGCCCGGCTGGCGGTGGTGGACGCGATGCTGGACGAGGTTGCGCAACGCCGCCTGCCCGCGCTGAACGTGGACTTCGGGCTGGCCGCCCTCACCCAGGTGGCGGGGATGGTCCCCGGTGCCGGGGAGGCGATCTTCGCCGTCGCCCGCACGGTCGGCTGGCTGGCGCACGCGCTGGAGGAGTACGCCCGGCCGACCCGGCTGCGCCCGCGGGCCACCTACCTCGGGCCGCCGGCGGAGTGAATGCGGTCAGGCGCCCGGCGCATCGGCAGGTGCCAGATCCCGTCGTCGACGTACTCCGGCCCGGTCGGCACGAACCCGAGCCGGCCGTAGAAGCCGGCCAGCCGGGACTGGGCGGCCAGCACGCACTCCCGGTCACCCACCTCGACCAGGGCGGCGGCCAGCAGCCGGCCGGCCAGCCCGCCACCGCGGTCGGCCGGCGCCACCACCACCCGGCTGATCCGCACCGCAGTGCCGTCCGCTCGGGCCGCTTGATCGCGGGCTCCGCTGGCGCTACGCCCGCTGGCGGCCACTCGCTCATCTGCAGTGCCCGGCTCGGCCAGCAGCCGCAGGTACGCGACCGGCACGCCGGCCCGTTCCAGCCACAGGTGCCGGGTGGCCGGCTCGGTGTCCCGGCCATCCAGATCCGGGTACGGGCAGCGCTGCTCGACCACGAACACGTCCACCCGCAGCCGCAGCAACCCGTACAGCGTGGCGGTGTCCAGCTCGCCGAACCCCGCCATCCGCAGCTTCTCCGCCCCCAGCACCCGGCCATGATACGGCGGCGGCGGCCCGGCTCAGCTCGGGTGGGCGCCGACCGTGTCCCGCAGCTGGGTGCCCCGGTCGTCGCTCATCCGGGCACAGTGGGCGCAGCAGAAGAACCGCCCGGACACCTCCACTCCATGCCCGACGATCGTGCACTCGCAGTGCTCGCAGACCGGTGCGAGCCGGTGGATCGCGCACTCGAACGAGTCGAACACGTGCGTTTCGCCGCTGGCCGTCCGCACCTCAAAGGCGAGCCAGTAGTCGTTGCTGCAGACCTCGCACACCGCCATCGTCCGCCACCTCCCGGCCGGCACCGTGCCGTTCCGCCTGCTCCGTTCCCGCCGGAGCGGCGGTCGAAACGCCGGTCAGCTCGCGCAGCGGGCGGGGCCGGGCTGGACCGGTCGGTCGAGTTCACCCGGGAGGTGGTCGAGCGGCTGCTGGGCGACTCGCCGCTGGCCGCCGTCCTGCCGCTGGACCTGGTCGCTCAGGTGGCCGCCTCGGCGTTCTTCGGGCTGGCCGTGATGGAGCTGGTCGGGGCGGAGGTGGACATCGACGGGATGACCGCGCTGGTCAGCACCCTGCTCCAGCTGACGGCGTCGCAGCCTGGTGTGTGACCTGGCCACACTACAAACAGTTTGTACTACAAACCGTTTGTAGTACACTCGCCTGGTGAACGTGATCGGGCGGGCGACTGAGCTGGCTGCTCTGGGCTCGGCGTGGGCCCGGGCCGGCGACGGTGACCCCCAGCTGGTGGTGGTGTGGGGGCGCCGGCGGGTCGGCAAGACCTACCTGCTGACGCACTTCGCCCAGGACAAGCGCGCGGTCTACTTCACCGCCACCCGTCAGGACAGTGAGCAGCGGCAGCTTCGTCGGCTGGCTGATCGGCTGCGCGAGCAGCTCGGCGACGAGGTTCGCGACCTGATCCCGGAGACCTTCGCCGGATGGGAGGCGGCGCTGCGACTTCTGATCCGGCTCGCCGACCGCGACCCGCTGCTGGTGGTGCTCGACGAGGCTCCGCGGCTGGTGGTGGGCCGGTCGGACTTCGCCGATCTGGTCTCCGCGATCTGGGAGAACGATGTTCGGGACCAGCGGCTGATGCTGGTGCTCACTGGATCGGCGGTGGCCGTCATGGAGGAGATGCTCGGCCCGCACGGCGGGCTGCACCGCCGGGCCAGTGTCGAGCAGCGGATGGACCCGTTCCAGCTGGTGGACGCGCGACAGTTCCTGCCTGGCCTGTCCCCTGAGGCGGCCATCGAGGCGTATGCGGCCTGCGGCGGATATCCGCTGCACCTGCGCCGGTGGCGGGCTGATCAGAGCACGCATGACAACCTGCGGGAGCTGGCGTTCACCCCGGGCGGAATACTTGTGCGTGACGCGCCCGACATCCTCTCGGAGGACCTGGACTGGCGGGGTGGCTACGAGCGGGTCATGGTGGCGATGGCCGGTGGTGCACGACGGCGCTCCCGGATCGCCGGGCGGGCCCAGCAACGGATTGACTACACTCTGGACCGGCTGCGCCGGGCCGGGTATGTGCGGGTGGTCCGCTCGATCGGTGCCGGCGGCTCACCGGACCCACTGTACGAGATCGCCGACACCTATCTCGCGTACTGGTTCGCGGTGTTGCGCGATGACGCCGACCTGATCGAAGGCGGCCAGGGCGGTGCGGTGCAGCAGCGTACCGATGGTCGATGGCAACGGCATCTGGCCTGGGTGTTCGAGGCCGAGGCCAGGGCACATGCACAGCGGATGGTGTCCGGTGGCGCGCTGCCGCCGGACGCGATCGTGGGTCGTTGGTGGCAGGACGAGACAGCCGAGATCGACGTGCTGGCGCTGAGCGGGGAGCAACCGGTGCTGGTGGGCGAATGCCGCTGGCAGGCCCGGGAGGTGACCGAGCGCGACCTGGTTGAGCTGCGGCGCCGGGCCGGGCACCTGCCCGAACCGCCCGGCGCTCAGGCGACCTACGCGTTCTGGTCGCAGGGCGGTCCGACTGAGAGCCTCGCTCGGCATCCGGACGTCCGGACGTTCACCCCATCCGACCTGCTGGTGTGATCACAATGGAACGTGGCGGCCCGGATGCCGCCCCGGCCGCGTCCGCCGGGGTAGCGCGGACGGTGGGTGGGTGTGCGCGGTCCACATCCGGGTGGATGTGGCTCACATCCACCCGGATGTGGGCTGCGACAGAGCACCTACGCTCGCCGGGCGAGCCGGACCTGTGTTCGCCATCACGGCACGCTCGGCGGACTATCGCCGCAACGGCGGCGGAATCGGGCCTAGCGTGTTTCACGAACGGTAACGGGGACCCTTCGACCGGAGAGGAGAGCACCATGCTGCGAGGACTGACGACCACCGTCTACCAGGCCGACGACCTGACGGCGGCGGCGAAGTGGTATGGCGAGCTGTTGGGGATCGAGCCCTACTTTGTCCGCCTCCCCTACTACGTGGAGTTCCGGATCGGGGACTACCAGCACGAGCTGGGGATCATGTCCACCCAGGCGGCCGCGATGCTACGGGCCGAAGGCCAGGCGGAGGCGGCGGCCACCGGCGGCGCCGGGCCGGCGCCGGGCAGCGTGATCAGCTACTGGCACGTGGACGACATCGAGGCCGCGTACCAGCGGCTGCTGTCCCACGGCGCCACGGCGTACCAGCCGCCGAGGCAGTTCGGCCCCGGGTTCACCGGCGCGTCCGTGCTGGACCCGTTCGGCAACCTGCTTGGCGTGATGCAGAACCAGCACTACCTGGACGTGCTGGCCCGGATTCCGGCCTTCGAGCTGCCCGAGGTCGAGCCGGTCACGATCAACGACCAGGGTTAGCTCGGGCTCGGCAGGGGGAGCGGGCGCGGCGGAACCGGGGTGGAGACCACGATCGAGGTCGTGGTCTGGCCCAGCGGCTGAAACCGGTCCAGCAGGGCCTAGCTGCCCGACCGACGGCGCGTGGCTACCAGGAGCCGGAGTCATCATGAAGGATGGGGAACATGCAGCATGTACGTCTCGGGTCGTCTGGCCTGAAGGTCTCGCGGATCTGTCTCGGGATGATGAGCTACGGCGACCCGGCCAGCCGGGAGTGGATCCTGCGCGAGGACGCCGCCGAGCCGATCCTGCGGCGGGCGGTCGAATTCGGCGTGACCTTCTTCGACACCGCCGACATGTACTCGGACGGGCTCAGTGAGGAGGTGACCGGGCGACTGCTCCGGATGCTGTTCCCGCGCCGGGACGACTACGTGCTGGCCACCAAGGTCTACTTCCCAATGGGTCCGGGGGCCAATGACCGGGGGTTGTCCCGCAAGCACATCCTGGCCAGCATCGACGCGTCACTGCGGCGGCTCGGCACCGACCATGTCGACCTCTACCAGATCCACCGGTGGGACTACCAGACGCCGATCGAGGAGACGATGGCGGCGCTGGACTCGGTCGTGCAGGCCGGCAAGGCCCGCTATCTCGGGGCATCCAGCATGTTCGCGTGGCAGTTCGCGAAGGCGCAGCACCTGGCGCAGATCAGCGGCGGGCCCCGGTTCGTGTCGATGCAGAACCACTACAACCTGGTCTACCGGGAGGAGGAGCGGGAGATGATCCCACTCTGCCTCGACCAGCGAGTGGGCATCCTGCCGTGGAGCCCGCTCGCGCGCGGGCTGCTAGCCGGCAACCGGGAGCGCGGCGGGCAGCGGCGGACGGTCCGGGCCGAGAGCGACCCGGTCGCCGACGCGCTGTACGAGGACGCGGACTTCGACGTCGTGGACGTGGTCCGGGCGGTGGCAGGCGAGCGGGGGGTGCCGCCGGCCCAGGTGGCGCTGGCGTGGCTGCTGTCCCGGCCGGGCGTGACCGCCCCGATCATCGGCGCGACCCGACTGTCCCACCTGGAGGATGCGGTGGCGGCGCTGGAGCTGGACCTGACCGACGGCGAGTCGGCCCGGCTGGAGGCGCCCTACCGCCCGCACCCCGTGCGCGGCCACTCCTGACCGGTCCCCGTTGCCGCCCAGGCGGCGGCTCAGGTGACTTCTTGGCCGGTGTCCTCGACCCGCACCCGGTGATGGTCGAGGAGGGCCTGGACGGCCCGCTTGAGCCAGGCAACGTCGTCGCGGGTGGCTACGACCGTGGTGACGATCGCGGTGATGTCCTCCTCCGCCCGCTGGGAGCGTGACTCCAACCCACGTACCCGGGCTTCCAGGTCGGCGAAGGTAGTCGCCATGTGTCCGTGTCCTCCGGCTTGTCGTTGGTTGGGTCGGGTAGGCCACCTTACCTGAGACCAGGCTCCGCCGGGCGGTCAGGCGGGGTCGAGGCGCAGGCTGACCGAGTTGATGCAGTAGCGGGCGTCCTTCGGCGTGAACCCCTCGCCGTCGAACCGGTGCCCGAGGTGGGAGTCGCAGCTCGCGCACCGCACCTCGGTGCGGACCATGCCCATCGACCGGTCCCGCAGGTAGCGGATCGCGTCGGGCAGCGCCTCGTCGAACGAGGGCCAGCCGCAGTGCGAGTCGAACTTCGTCCCGCTGGCGAACAATGCCGCCCCGCAGGCCCGGCACCGGTACGTGCCGTCGGTGGTGGTCGACACGTACTCCCCGGTCCACGGCGGCTCGGTGCCGGCCTGCCGCAGCACCCGGAACTCCTCCGGGCGCAGCCGCATCCGCCACTGCTCCTCGGTCTCCGGCAGCTCCTCACCCATCACTCCACGGTACGCCGCCGGGGTGGCATAGAGTCGGACTCGTGAGCGCCGCCGCGGAGGAGGTCGAGGTCGCCGGTCAGACCGTGCGGCTCAGCAACCCGGACAAGATCTACTTCCCGGCCCGGGGGTTCACCAAGCGGGACGTGTTCGACTACTACCTGTCGGTGGCCGACGGCATCCTGCGGGCGCTGCGGGACCGGCCGACCACCCTGGAGCGGTGGCCGCAGGGGGTGTTCGAGGGCGCCAAGCTGTCCACCCGGGCGGACAACCGGGGCGACGCCTTCTACCAGAAGCGGGTGCCGAAGACCGCCCCGGATTGGCTGCACCGGGTGCAGATCGCGTTCCCGAGCGGCCGGACCGCCGACGAGCTGTGCCCGGTCGACCTGGCCCACGTGGCGTGGGCGGCGCAGCAGGGCACGATCGTGTTCCACCCATGGCCGGTCCGCGACACCGACGTGGACCGCCCGGACGAGCTGCGGATCGACCTGGACCCGCAGCCCGGCACCGACTTCGCCGACGCGGCGCAGGCCGCCGGGGAGGTCCGGGCGTTGCTGGCCGAGCTGGGCGCCACCGGCTGGCCGAAGACCTCCGGCGGCCGGGGGGTGCACGTCTACCTGCGGATCGCGCCTCGGTGGACGTTCGTCGAGGTACGCCGGGCGGTGATCGCGTTCGGCCGGGAGCTGGAGCGGCGCCGGCCGGACCTGGTGACCATGGCCTGGTGGAAGGAGCTGCGCGGCGAGCGGGTGTTCGTCGACTACAACCAGATGGCCCGGGACCGGACCATCGCCTGCGCGTACTCGCTGCGGGCCAACCAGCGCGCCACCGCCTCCACTCCGGTGACCTGGGACGAGCTGGCCGACTGCGAGCCGGACGACTTCCACCTGAAGACCGTGCCGGCGAGGATCGCGCAGCGCGGCGACCCGCACGCCGGCATCGACGACCACCCCTGGGACATCACCCCGCTGCTGGAGTGGGCCGAGCGGGACGAGCGGGACGGGGCCGGTGACCTGCCGTACCCCCCGGACTACCCGAAAATGCCCGGCGAGCCGCCGAGGGTCCAACCGAGCCGAAAGAACCCCGCCAACTGGGAAGACGCCGGATAGCCAAACGACCTGTCTGCTCAGACGCCGAACATGTCCCGGCAACTATCCAGCCCGGTCACCTCGACCTCGCAGAACCGGTGCTCCTGCCAGCGCTGCCGGGTCAGCCGGAACAGCTGCTGCTCGCGCGGCTCGCCCCGCGGCGCCCTGCGGCGCCGGCCGTTGTCCTGGTAGCCGAGCGAGCGCGACACCGCCAGCGAGGCTGGGTTGTCTATGAACGCTCCGGACTCGGCCGCCACCGCACCCAGCTCGGCGAAGGCCAGGTGCAGCACCCCCGCCCGCATCTGCTTGCCGTATCCCTGTCCCTGGAACGCCTTGCCCAGCCAGGACCCGGTCTGCACCTCTCGCAGCACCGCGAAGTTCTCGGCCCCGATGTTCTGGAAGCCGGCTGGCTCCCCGTCCCGGAACACCGCCAGGTCGAGCATCCAGCGCTCCGGCGTCCACTGTGCTCGGGTGGACCAGAAGTGTTGCAGGAACTCCCGCTCGAACCGGGGGCTGGGCTTGTCGGTCCACGGCACCTCGAACGGCGTCGTGTCCGGATCGTGGACGCCGGCCTTAGCGACCTGGCACAGCGCCACCAGCTCATCTTCGGTCGGCACCCGCAGCTCCAGCGCCGGAGTGCGCACGCGCAGATCGTACAGCTGCCATGACGAGTGGCCCATCGGCAGATTATCCGTCGCGGATCGCCACCGCACCACTGGTTTTGCCGGACCGGACCCGGTTCCGGTCGGCCCGCCAGGCCGGCAGGTACAGCGGGGCGGCCACCGCCAGCACCGCCGCACCGACCAGGATGGACACACTGACCGAAACCCCGTCCGCCAGCGCGGTGAGGGCCACCAGACCGGCGGCTCCGGCGGCCTGCATGGCCATCGAGTTCATTGACAGCACGGTGGTGCGGTGCGCCTTGGTGACCTGCCGGTGCAGCAGCGTGTGGTGCATCGGCGCGGATGCGCCGTGGACCGCGTAGGTGGCCAGGTACGCGGTGACCAGGCCGACCGGTCCGGCCAGCAGCGCCATCCCGACCACGAAGCCGCCCTGCAGGACTCGCAGCCCGGCCGCGGTCGGGGCGACCCCGAGCCGGCGGGCGACCAGCGGGATGACCGCGGCGCCAGCCGCCGACGCCGCCCAGGCGGCCGCGGCAGCCGGTCCCATCACCGCCCCGGCGACGTCCGGGCCACCGGCCACCTCTGCCAGCCGGACCGGCATCAGGGTCTCGAAGGTCACCATTCCGAACCCCCAGCACAGCTCCACCGCGATCAGGGCGACCAGCACGCGCGTACCGCGCAGCAGCCGGAGGCCGCCCCCGATCACGGCCGGGACCTGCCGTACCGAGGCTGCGACGGCCGCCCACCCGCGCCCGGCGCGGGGCTCGGTGGCCAGCCCGGCGATCGCGACCGTCCCGCCGAGCTGGATGACCAGCGCTGCCAGCACCGGCAGCGCCAGCGCCTCCACCCCGGGCAGCGGGTCGAGCGCGACCAATCCGCCGGCGGCTAGTGACCCGGCCGCGATCGCCAGCCCGGCCACCGTGGCACCGGCCGAGAGCCCACCGGTCAGGTCGGCCTCTGGGTCGTGGGCCAGCACCGCATCCACGTACCAGGACTGCAGCGGGCCGCTGTCGAGCGCCCGGTAAATCCCCTCGACGGCGAAGACGAGGACGAACACGGCGAACGAGTCGGCGACGAACATCAGCCCCAGCGAGACCGCGGCGAGCACCCCGCCGGCCAGCATCACCGGCCGGCGGCCGAGCGAGTCGGACAGGCCGCCAGTCGGGAGCTCCAGCGCCAGCACCACCAGGCCCTGGATCGCGCCGGCCAGGCCGATCTGGCTTAGCGTCAGGCCCCGCTCCAGCATGAGCAACACCAGAACCGGGATCAGCATCCCGACCGGTAGCCAGCGCAGCCCGAGCAGGATCAGGTAGCGGCCGCGGGCTTGCCGGGCGGTGAGCATCACTCGGCCCTACCCCTGGTGGGGATGGTCAGCAGGTGCACCGACACCGGCCGGGCCTGCGGGTCGCTGGCCGGCCGCTGCCGCGCGACCCATTGTTGGGCGACCTCGAAAAGCTCCCGGGACAGCTGGGCCAGGTCGGCCCGGCGCAGTCGCAACAGCAGGTCGCTGTGCTCGGCCGCGTCCGCCCACTCGCGCGGCCAGCCCGGCCGCTCCCGGTGCCACTGCTCGGCGGTGCGCACCAGATGCTGCAGCTGCTGCCGGGCCACCATGTCGAGCGCCTCCCGACCGGCGTCGTCATCGAGGAAGTCGACCGGGTCGAAGCTGGTCACATCGTGGACGGCTCGCCACCGCCGCTCCCGGCGGGAGGGCTGCTGCTCGTCCTCGACCACGAACCCGTAGCGCGCGAGCTGGCGCAGGTGGTAGGAGGTGGAGCCGCTGGACTCGCCGAACCGGCGGCCCAGCTGGGAGGCGGTAGCCGGGCCGTCGGCGCGGAGCGCTCCGAGCAGCCGGCCCCGCAGCGGGTGGGCGATCGCGCGGAGGGTCTCGACATCCTTGACCTGGATCCGGGAGAGGGTCATGCCGCCAGGATAGACCGCCAAGGCAGCTTTGCAAAGCCTTCTTTGCAGTCGCCCCCTCGTGCTCCGGGCGCGTTGATCATGGATTTAAGGGCACGACACCCCACCGGGGGTCAGCTCGACGAGGCCGCGGGGCAGGTGGTGCCGGCGTCCGGGACGGTGAGATCGATCAGGTAGGCGTCGACCGCGTCGTTGACGCAGTCGGTACCCGGGTACGCGGTGTGGCCCTCGCCCTCGAAGGTCAGGACGGTGCCGGTGCCGAGCAGATCGGCCAGGCGCTGGGTCGACTCGTACGGGGTGGCCGGGTCGCCGAGGGTGCCGACGACCAGAATGGGCGGGGCGCCTTCGGCGGAGCCGGTCGGGTAGGGGTCGCTGTCGGCGGGCCAGACGGCGCAGCCGAGCAGGCTCATGGCGAGTGGGGCGCCGAAGACCGGGTACTGGTCGCGCCAGTCCTGCTGCAGGTCGCGGACCTGCGCAACGGAGACGTCTGAGTCGTCGTCGGCGCAGTTCACGGCGTTGTTGGCGTCGAAGATGTTCGGGTAGCTGCCGTCGGTGGCCCGCTGGGTGTAGGCGTCGGCGAGCTGGAACACCCCGCTCGGGTCGCCGCCGTCGAGCTGCTCCAGCGCAGCACCCAGGGCCGGCCAGGCGTCCCGGGCGTAGAGGGTCGAGACCACCGCCCAGAACACCCAGCCGTCGGTAGCCGCCCGCCCGTCCGCCCCGGGCACCGGGGTGCGGCCGGCGGCTTCGATCGCGGCGGCCACCGCGGTCCGGGCGTCCGGCCGCAGCGGGCACTCGTCCGTCGACTGCGCGCACCAGTCGGCGAAGTTGTCCAGCGCCCGCTCGAACCCGGCGGCCTGTTCCTCGGTGGCGGCGATCCCGTCCTGCTGCGGGTCGACCGCACCGTCCAGCACCAGCGCCCGGACCCGCTCCGGGTAGAGCTGGGCGTAGACCGCGCCCAGCAGGGTCCCGTACGAGAAGCCGAGGTAGCTGAGCTGCTCGTCGCCGGCCGCCGCCCGCAGCGCGTCCAGGTCGTGGGCGGTCTGTCGGGTGGAGAAGTGGCGCAGCTGGTCCCCGTACTTCGCGCCGCACGCCTGCGCCTGCGCCTCGGTCTCCGCCACGGCGGCGTCGAACGCCGTCTGGGACCGCGGGTCCGGCTCGGCACCGAAGCTGGCGTCCAGCTCGGCGTCGGTGAGGCACTCGACCGGGCTGGATCGGCCCACTCCCCGCGGGTCGAAGCCGACCAGGTCGAACTGGCTGGTCACCTCCTCGGGCAGGCCACCGACCAGCGGCCCGAACGACAAGAACACCGCCGACTCGATCCCCGAGGCGCCGGGTCCGCCGGGGTTGACGAACAGCGAGCCGATCCGGTCGCGCTGGTCGTTGCTCCGGGCCCGAACCAGCGAGATCTCCAACGTCTCCGGCGCGTCCGGCGCCGACCAGTCCTGCGGCACCGCGACAGTCCCACACTCGTACGCGATCTGTTCGGTCATCTGCTCGATGAAGCCGGTCGGCGCGATGTCCCCGACCAGCTCGTCCAGCAGCTCCGGGCAGGGCCGCCAGGCAACCTCGCCACCGGATCCGACCGCCGGGCTGCCGGCGGTGGTGCCCGGATCGTCGTCCTGGCCCGGCCACTGTCCGGTGCAGCCGGCGGTGGCCAGTGCGGGCAGGATCAGGACAGCCAGCAGGCGGCGGGTACGCATCACCCTCAGCACTCTACTGGTTACCAGCGAGCACCTGGTCAACGTCGAATCGGACCGGCTGGTCGAGCTGGCCGTAGTCGCACGAGCGGGGCTCCCGGTCTGGCCGCCAGCGCAGGAACCGGGCGGTGTGCCGGAGCCGGTCGCCCTCCATCGCGTCGTACCCGACCTCTACCACCAGCTCCGGGCGCAACGGCTCCCACTCCAGCGTCTTCCCGGCGCTCCACCGGCTGACCGCGCCCGGCATCCGGACGTCCTGGGCGCTCGCCCACTCCGCCCACGGGTGGCCGGCCAGCGCGTCGGTCCGGTAGGGCGCCAGCTCGTCGAGCAGCTCGACCCGCCGGGCGGCGGTGAAGCTGGCCGAGACTCCGATGTGCCGCAGCGTGCCGTCCTCGTCGAACAGGCCCAGCAGCAGCGAGCCCACCACCGGCCCGGACTTGTGCCACCGGAACCCGGCCACCACGCAGTCGGCGGTCCGGGTGTGCTTGACCTTGAACATCAGGCGCTTGCCCGGCTCGTACGGCAGGTCCGGTGGCTTGGCGATCACCCCGTCCAGGCCGGCGCCCTCGAACAGCTCGAACCAGCGCTGCGCGATGGCCGGGTCGGTGGTGGTCGGGGTCAGGTAGACCGGCGGCGCCGCCTCGGCCAGCGCCGTGACCAGCCGCGCCCGCCGGTGCGCGAACGGCTGCTCCATCAACGACTCGTCCCCCAGCGCGAGCAGGTCGAACGCGACCATGCTGGCCGGGGTCTGCTCGGCCAGCAGGTTGACCCGGGAGGCGGCCGGGTGGATCCGGAGCTGGAGCAGCTCGAAGTCCAGCTTCGGCTGGTCGCCGTCGTCGCGGCGGATCACTACCAGCTCGCAGTCGACCGCGCACCGCTCCGGCAGCTGGGCCCGGACCTGCTCGACCACCTCGGGAAAGTAGCGGGTCAGCGTCTTGCCGCCCCGGCTGGCCAGCTCCACCTGTTCGCCGTCACGGAACGCGATGCAGCGGAACCCGTCCCACTTCGGTTCGTAGGTCATGCCTTTGCCGGTCGGGACCTGCGGGATGCTCTTGGCCAGCATCGGCTCTACCGGCGGGTTCACAGGTAGCTCCACGGTGAACAGTCAACCACGGCAGGTTGGGCCTCTTGACCGAGGGGTGGGGTTCCCGCTAGCGTTCGGCCATCGGAATTACCCAGGCACCCCCCATTGGCTCACCGGCGACCCACATCGCCATACCCACAACGTGAGATGGGGGAAGGGGGTGCAATCCGGAGGAGGACGGGATGACAAGCAGGAGTACGTTCAGCCTGCGCCGCTGGCGCTGGCTGTCTATTGTGGCGGCCGCCAACCTGGCGGCGGTGGGGCTGGTTGCGGCGCCTTCCCAGGCGCAGGGAGCCAGCCTGTGCAGCGGGACCGCCGAGAACTTCACGATCGTCGGGAACCTGGCGGTGCCGGCGGGGGCCTCGTGCACGCTCATCAACAGCCGGGTGACCGGCAACGTGGTGGTGCGGGCCGAGGCCAACCTGGGCCTGGAGGGGTCGACAGTCGACGGTGACCTGACGGCCCACGCGGCCAGCTTCGTGGACCTGATCGGTGGCACCGTGCGTGGCACTACTCGGCTCCGGGACGCGTTCGGCGGCGTGGTGGAGAGCTCGGACGTCCAGCAGGTCAGCGTCGCCGGCTCCGGGTTCCTGATCACCGACCGGTCGACGCACGGGGCGAGCCTGGTCTCGCAGGGCAGCCAGACCGTGGTCCTGTCCGGCCGGATCAACGGCGACGTGCGCACCAGCGGCGACGTGCTGACCGACCTGCACGACTCGGTGATCACCGGCCGGCTGGTGGTCGACCAGGCCGAGCTGGGCTCGGTGACCTGCCGGTCCGAGATCGACGCGAACGTGACCGTGCGGGGCAGCGCCGACCTGGTGCAGCTCGGCGAGGGAACGTTCGCCGACTGCGAGTTCAACGTACTCGGCGGCGACCTGGTGCTGCAGGACAACCTCGGCGCCATCGAGGTCAACGGCAACGTGATCCGGGGTGACCTGGGGTGCGACGGCAACGAGTCGGCACCCACCGGGGCCGGCAACCGGGTCCGGGGCCAGCAGCTGGGTCAGTGCGCCGACCTGGCCGCGGCGGCTCCGGCGCTGGGCTCGTCCCGGGCGGCGACCAGCGCTGAGGACCGGATCGCCGGCCTCATCGACGGAGCGGCGGACCGTTCCGCGGCGGCGGCGGCGGCGGCCGAGCGGGCCGGGCCGGCCAACCTCTGATCCACTCCGCGCCGATCTTGGAGTTGTGGTGGCGACTATGTCCGGATCTGTCGGATAAGTTGCCCACCACAACTCCAAGATCGGCGGCTAGAAGCGGCTAGAAGGGGCGGATGGTTCGGACGGCGGTGACCGCGCCGGTCACCGCCGCCGCGCCTAGCAGGACCCAGATCAGGACCGGGTGGACCCCGGCCGGCTCGGTGCCGAGGAACCGGCTCGGGCTCCCGGCCGGACCGGGCGGCGGCGGGATGTGGAGCCAGTCCACCAGCCCGGTGCTCTCCAGGTAGTCCATGTGCCGGCCGATGAACTCCTCGGCGGTCACCGCGAACTCCCGGACCAGCTCGTTCTGGGTGCCGGCCCGGGTGTACGCGATCACCGGGTAGACCTCGCCGTGCGCCTCTCGGAGCAGCTGGACGAACTCCACATCGAGCTCCTGCCCGGACCGGTCCTCGATCCGGTCCAGGAACGCCTGGTGCTGGGCCAGCGGCGCCTCCGGCAGCGGGACGCCCAGCTCGGCAGCCACCTCGACCACCCGGTCGTCCAGCTCCGCATGCTCCTCGGCGATGAACCCGCCGATCTCGCGTACCCGCTCGTCGGTCCCTCGCTCCGCCGCCAGCGCTCCGGCCGGCATCTCCCACAGCCCGGCGTACCGCACTCGGACCAGCAGGTCCCGGTCCCCGGGGCCGAGCGGTCCGAACTCGGTCTCGACGACCTGCTCGCGGTCGGCGCCGCCCGGGCCGCCCGGCCCGTACTGGGCGTGGGCGGGGGACCCGGCCGGGGCCAGCGCGAGCAGGACGCCGCAGCCGGCGGCGGCGAGCAGCCAGATCCGGCCCAGTCGGCCACGGATCATAAAACCTCCATCGACGCGCGTCATCTGGGGGTGGTCTACTCGGAAGCCTAGAAACTGCTCTCCGGATCGGCAACGAGAAGTGTCGAGATATGCTTCTCTTAGGTGCCAGTTAACGCAAACTTATAATTGCGTACGGGCATGTTGACATTCCGATCGGGAAGCTCATAATAGCGGGGTGCGCAGTGCCGAGCAGAGCTTGCATCTGGTGGCCGCCACGACCGGCTTCCTGTCGTTCTTCCTGATCTGGGCCACGGTGCTGTGGGGCCTGCTGCTGCGCAACGGCTGGGCGCTCACCTGGGTCCGGCACTCCACGCTGCTGGCCACCCACACCACGGTCGCCCTGTTCGGGCTGTGCCTGGGTGCGGTCCACGCCGGAGTGCAGCTGGTCAAGCCGGGCAACCTGTTCCGGGTGGTGGACCTGTTCGTGCCGTTCACGTTCTGGCGGGACCCGATCGGGGTCGGAGTCGGGGTGATCGGGCTGGAGGTCCTGACCACGGTCGCGGTCTCGATCGTGGTCCAGCGGTTCCTCGGCTACGGCCGCTGGCGGGCACTGCACGCGCTGAGCTACGTCGCCTTCACGCTGATCGTCGCCCATATCCTGATCTCCGGTTCCGACTTGGGCCAGCCGGTGCTGGTGGCGAGCGTGGTCGGTGCCTGGCTGCTGACCGTGGTGGTGTGGCTGGTCACCACGCCAGTGGCGGCCACCCTGCGCCGGCGGGCCGACGGGCGGACCGCGGTGAAGCAGCGCAGCCAGGAGATCAACGTGAACGTCAACGCCCAGCGCTGCGCCCGGTTCGGGTTCTGTGAGCACGAGGCGCCGGACGTGTTCCGGCTGCGCGGGGACGGGCGGCTGGCGTACCGCGCCTCGGTGCCGCCGGCGGAGGCCACGCCGGTGATCCGGGCGGCCGAGGTGTGCCCGGCCCGGGCGATCACGCTGACCCGGGTGCCGACCACCGTGCTGACCCCACAGCCGTCCACCGGACCGCCGCCGCGCCCGGTCTCGCCGGCGCTGGTTGGCGGGGGGCGGCGGCGGACCCCTCGAT
This sequence comes from Micromonosporaceae bacterium, assembly GCA_009377645.1. Taxonomy (GTDB): domain Bacteria; phylum Actinomycetota; class Actinomycetes; order Mycobacteriales; family Micromonosporaceae; genus Natronosporangium. Next base: position 89,053 of record WHTQ01000004.1, read on the forward strand.
ACCGGGACTGAGTGGATGGTGTGATGGCGCGTTTCGGCGGCAGCTGGGACACCGGCCAGCGGCGCAACCTCCGGCGGGTGCTGGTGGTGGGTGGCGGTCGGGCCGGCGTGGCCGCCGCCGAGGAGCTGCGGCGGCGGGGCTTCGGCGGCGAGATCGTGGTGATGTGCGACGAGCCGGACGCCCCGTACGACCGCCCTTCCTGTTCGAAGGGCGTGCTGACCGGCCACAAGCGACTCCGGGACGCCCGGATGCCGGTGCAGGACGACCTGGCGATCCACTGGGAGATGGACCGCCGGGCGGTGCAGCTGGACCCGGTCGAGCGGGTGGTGGTCGCCGACACCGAGGAGGTCTACCGGTACGACGGCCTGGTGATCGCCACCGGTGCGCGCCCGATCTGGCCGGAGGGTTGGCCGGGTGGGGAGCCGGGGCTGCACGCGCTGCACGGGCTCACCGACGCCTGGCAGCTGCGGCGCTCGCTGCGCCGAGCCCGCCGGGTGGCGGTCCTGGGCGGTGGTCTGACCGGCTGCGAGGTGGCTGGAGCGGTCCGCGCGATGGCGCGCGACTGTGTCCTGATCGACTCGAAGCAGCAGCTGATGAGTCAGGGGCTGGGCGAGGTGGCGAGCCGGTACGTGACCGAAGAGGTGGCCCGGGACGGGGTCCAGCTGCGGCTCGGGCGCCGGTTCCGCCGGCTGGACCGGAACCGGCGCGGCTGGGTGCTGGTGCTCGATGACGGCTCCGAGGTGGCGGCCGACGTCGTGGTGGCCACGATCGGGGAGCGGCCGGACACCCGTTGGCTGGCCGGTGCCGGGGTCGACGTGACCGACGGAGTGCTGTGCGACGAGCACCTGCGGGTGCTCGGGGTCGAGGACGTGGTGGCGGCCGGCACGGTCGCCCGCTGGCCGAACCTGCGCTACAGCCCGCGCCCCCGCCGGGTCGGCCAGTGGATCGCGGCGCTGGAGCAGGGTCGGGCGGCCGCGGCGTCGCTGCTGCGCAGCGACCACCCGAGCCGGCCGGCCGCGCTGGTTCCGCGGTTCTGGTCCGAGCAGTTCGGGCTGCGGATCCAGGTGTGCGGCGAGGTGCCGACGGACGGCAGCGCGGAGCTGACCGTGAGCCGGCAGCGGCCGGGCCGCCGGGACACCGCCCGGGCCGGGGTGCTGGTCGGCTACCACCGGGGCGGTGAGCAGATCGGCCTGGTCGGTGTGAATGCGGTCCGGGCGTTCACCACCACCGCCCGGATGATGCTGGCCGCACCGCCCCGGCTGGTGGAGCCGCCGGAGTTCGTGTTCGAGCAGCCGCGGCCTGCGCCGCACGCTCCGGTCTCGCCGGCCCCGGTGTCGCCGCCGCGGGGCGGCCCTCGGGAGCGGTTCTCGACCGGCCAGTACGCGGCCGTCCGCTGAGCCCCTGGGTGGGATGCGCCGGGGTGGGCGACGACCGGCCGCGCTGTCCACACGCTACGACCGGCCGCCGCGCTGGGGGCGGGCCACGCCGGGCACGCCGGGGTAACCCGAGACCGACGTCTCGTACTGTGTTACGGATCAACCGGCCGGACGGTTGAACCCGCCGGCGGGTTTTCTTGCCGGGTCGATCGGCCGATAGTTTCCGCTCAGCATAAGTTCCGATTAAGAATGCCTTGGAAACATTAATTCTTCTAACTTTCCTTGACAGTTATCGGCGGTCGATTCTACGTTTCCGGTGTCGAGCGGCGCGTCCACCCCACCCCGACACTCAGGCAACGGACGACTACGACAATTCTCGCCGCCAGGCGCCCGCATAGTTCCGCCGGCGAGGTTGCCGGGAACCCGGAGAGGTGATCTATCGTGCACAGGCCGACACAGCGGCGGGACGCGCTGCGGGAGCGCGTGTTCGCCGGCCGCCAGCAGCGCAGCGTGCAACGACGGCGCGCCGCGGCCGCCCGCAGGGGTGGTCGCCGGATGACCGCGGTGCTCGCCGGGCTCGCCATGGTCTCCAGTGTCATCGCCGCGACCCAGCTGGCCTCGAACGCGCTCGAAGGACGGGACGGCAGCCTTGCCGCCGGGGAGTGCCTCGACCCTTCGGCGACGCCGGAGGCGGAGGCGTCGCCATCAGAGGTGGTGGACGAGGAAGGCAACGTCCACCACCACTATCGCTCCCCAGGCACCGGGGAGGGGGACGAGCAGGAACCGCCGACCGAGGAGTGCGATAAGGACGACGGGGGCACCGGCGGCGAGGACCCGGGTGGTGGTGAGGACCCGCGGGACGGCGGCGACCCCGGCACCGTTCCGCCGGGCGGTGAGACCGGCGACAACAACGGGCTGGAAATCCTCGGCCGGGACTGCACCGCCAGCGACCTTCCATTGCACACTGGCTTCCAGTCGGAGCAGGCGCAGTGCGTGAACACCCAGGCCGGGGACGTGACCGCGCCGGACAACAACCCGTCCCTGCTGATCACCGACTTCCCGGACTGGGTCGAGGTCGACCAGCCGTTCACCCTCACCGTCAGCACCCGGAACCTGCTGCGGGACCGGTTCCTCGGCGCCGGGGACGGCGGCTACTACCTCGAGGCGTCCTATCTGACCGAGGACGGGATCCAGCGCGGGCACTTCCACACCGGGTGCGTGAACCTGCAGGACGGCCAGGTGGCGCCTACCCCGGCCACCCTGATCGAGCCACAGTTCTTCGCGGCGGTCGAGGACGGCGGCGGCGGCGGCGGCGCCGGCGCGGACGCGGTCTCGGTCGAGATTCCCGGCCTGACCGCACCCGGGCTCTACCGGTGCACGGTCTGGGCCGGTGACGGCTCGCACCGGATCCCGATGATGTCGTTCGCCCGGGAGCAGCCGCCGGTCGACGCGGTCCGGATCACGGTGACCGCGGCCGGCGAACAGTGACCTACCACCAGGTGACCGGGTAGTCCGTCCTCCCGGGCACCGACCGGCCGCTGGGTGGGGAGGTGAGAGGGCCCCCACCCAGCGGCCGGGTTACAGCCACGAGGTCAGGAAGTCACGGAGTCACGGTCACCAGGGTGGTGGTCGTACCGTCCGGCTCCAGGGCCAGCACCTGTACGTGGTCGATCTCGGTACGCGGGACCGCGGTGGCGCTCTGCAGCAGCAGCGGCGCCGGATGCGCCTCGGTCCCGTACCCGTCGGCCGGCACCCGCCAGCTCGCCGCCGGATGGCCGGACCCGTCGACGTGGACCACCACCAGCTGGCAGTCCCGTGGGCCGGTCAGGGACGAGAGCGCGAACGACACCTGGGTGCCCCAGTCCATCTCGTCCAGCAGCACGTCGGCGTGCACGCCGGAGGCCGGGTCGGTGGCCGAGAACCGCTCGCCGCTGCCCAGCTCCGGGCCGCCGATCCCGATCGGGGTGGCGGCCGGAGTCGGGTCGGCCGAAGTCGGCTCGGCGGCACCGGGCGGACCGGTGGCGGTGCTGAACCAGCTCGCCCCGGCGAACAGCGCCAACCCGGCGGTGGCCGCCGCGACCGCCGTACCGGCGGCCACCGTCAACCGCTGCCGGTTGCGGGTCCGCCGCCGCTGCCCGCGTACCGCTTCGAGCAGCCGGCCGGCCAGCCGGAGGTCTTCCACCTCCCGCAGCTCGGCGGGGTCCACGTCGGCCAGCACGGCAGTGGCCGGCACCAGCCGCTCCAGCTCCGCCGCGCAGCTCGGGCAGTGCGCGAGGTGCTGCTCGAACCGTGGGACCTCGCGTGGGTCGAGCACACCCAGCGCGTACGCGGCGACATCCCAGTGCGCCGCCTCCGGCCGCTCCATCAGCTGGTCACCCCCCGCTGCTCCAGGGCCGAGCGCAGCGCCCGCAGCGCGTAGTAGACCCGGGACTTCGCCGTGCCCAGCGGCAGGCCGAGCACGTCGGCCGCCTCCGGGACGGTCCGGCCCCGGAAGAAGGTCTCCAGCAGGATCTCCCGATGGGCGTAGCTGAGGCTGCGCAGCGCGTCGCTGACCGTCATCGACCGCAGCACCTGCTCGGTCTCGTCGGCGATCGCGAAGCTGTCCAGCTCCTGGTCGTAGGTCTCGGTCGGTCGGACGCTGTCGCTGCGGTGGTTGTCGATGGCGATCCGGCGGGCCACCGTCACCAGCCAGGGGCGGATCGAGGTCTGACCCGCGGCACCCAGCTTGTGGGCGTTGCGCCAGGCGCGCATCAGAGTCTCCTGCACGATGTCCTCCGCCCGCTGCCGGTCCCCGCGGGTGAGCCGCTGCACGAACATCAGCAGTGGGGTCGCGTGCTGGTCGTAGAGCATCCGGATCAGCGCGTCCTCGCGGCGGGCGGCGGGGGAGCGGGGGAGGGGACGTCGGTGCGCCGGTCGTCGGGCCACCGGTCTATCATGGCGGCTGGTCGATGACACGTCGAGTGCCAGGGACCGGCTCTCCGGCGCGGGAGCCAACGGGGACCGTTGCGCCGGCACTACCATCGGTCGCCTCCGTCCAGTCGTGGACCGGGCCCGGGCCTGAGGGAGGACGCCGGACGCCCTTCCAGTGGTACGGACGGCGGCGCGGCGCGGATCAACCGGCCGCGCGACAGAGGGTCGTGTATTGTACCCGTTCTGCTGGTCCAGCTGGCCGGTTCCTGCGTGATATCGCATACCGTGCGAAACAGGGCGCCGGCCGGGCGCGCGCCACCGGCCCGTCCTGGATCCTGACGGCACTGCAAGAGCGCTTGCCTGTCGGCGCCAACCGGTTGCTGCACGGGGGCGGGCGCGAGCTAGTCCACAAGAGGCTGTCCGAGGTTCGGGGGCCAAGGCGGAAACAGTGGCGGTGATGCGAAGGCGGTAGGCGCTACCAACGAGTCTCCGAAGGAGGACACCATGGGTGTGGAGACCAACAGTTCCGGATCTGGCGGGTCGCCCCAACCCCGCTGGCGAAGGAAGCGATGGTTGGCCGTCCTAGCGGCGGTCAACCTGATTGCGGTCGGGCTGGTGGCTGCGCCGTCGCAGGCGCAGACCGTCACGTGCAACGGGACCCTGAGCGACCAGACCATCGCCGCCACGGTGGTGGTCCCGGCCGGGGGGGTCTGCCAGCTGGTCGACGTGGTCGTGGACGGCCGCACGGACGTGCTCGAGTCCGGGAACCTGTTCCTGAACGGGAGCCGGATTATGGGTTCGTTCACGGTCGGCGTCGGTGGCTACGCCGAGCCGATTGACTCGCGGGTGGACGGCATGACCACCCTGCACTCGGACGCGGGCATGTTCGCGACCCGGACCAGGTTCAACCGGCTGGTGGACGGGCAGGGCACCATCTTCATCTACAGCGACGACTCCACCCACTGGGGTGGAATCCGGGTGACCGGTGGTGAGAACATCGTCCGCGGTGCGGTCGTGATCGGCAGCATCTTCGCCGACGGGGTCACGCAGGCCGACCTGTTTGACACCGCGGTCTTCGGGCCGGTCACCGTCTCGTCGTCGACCTTCGGCAGCGTCATGTGCCACATGGGGGCCGCGTTGTCGGTCTCGGTCAGCGGCAGTGGCGGCGACATCCACATCGGGGTGTCCGAAACCTACGGAAACTGTGGTTTCAACCTGATGGGGAGCCTGGCGGTGAACAACAACATTGGTGCCGACATCCAGATCACGAGAAACGTGATCGGCGGCAACCTGAGCTGCAGCGGCAACGATCCGGCGCCGCACGGCTCGCTCAACCTGGTCGGCGGCAGCACCTCCGGCCAGTGCGCCAGCCTGTCGCCGGCACCGTCGCCGTCCTCGATGACCACCGAGGAGACGTTGACGGCGCCTCGCCTCACCAACGTCCTGGCGATGATTGAACAAATGCGAACCAGGCACTAACGTTCCGAGCGAGCCCCGGTCGCTCCTTCGCCACCCGCTGAGCCCCAAATCAGTAGGTGGCGAAGGAGCGCACCGGCATCCGGGGGCCGAACCGGGGAGCGCTGATGCCGGCGATCGCCAGCAGGGTGCAGACCCGCCCGCGGTGACCGCGGAACGGGGCGAGCAGCTCCAGCATCCGGGCGTCGTCGGCCCGGGGCTCACCGGCGAGCGCCCAGGCCACCTGGTTCGGGATGTGGTAGTCGCCGACGCTGACCGCGTCCGGATCGCCGTACGCGGTGCGCACCACCTCGGCCGCCGTCCACGGACCGATCCCGGCGATCGCGGTCATCCGGGCGGTCGCCTCCCGCGGTCCGGTGCACCGCTCCAGCCGCCCGGCCGCGACCGCGGCCCGCCGCAGCGTGTCGGCACGGCGCTGCTCCACCCCGAACCGATGGAAGACCCAGTACGGGGTGGCGGCCACGTCGGCCGGGTCCGGTGGCAGCAGCAGCCGGGGGGCCGGGCCGGGCGCCGGGGCGTGGAGGTGGCGCACGGTCGCGGCGTACCCCCGGTACGCCTCCTGGCCGGTCACCTTCTGCTCCAGGATCGCCCGCAGCAGCCGGGGGAACACCTGGCCGGTGGCGGGCAGCCGCGCTCCCCGGAAGGTCCGCGCCAGCCGGGCCACCACCGGGTGTGCGGCGGCGAGCTGGTCGAACCCGGCCAGCGAGTCCCGCAGCCCGGCCACCGCGTCGGCCCGCTCGGTCACCCAACCCGCCCCGGGACCGTAGCCGGTGCCGACCAGCGTCCCGCCCTCCCGGTGCAGCGACAGGCTGGCCGGCCCGTCCGGGGTGCGGACCGCCCACCAGTAGGCGCCGTCGATGAACCGGGCGCACGGGTCGTGCCGGCCCAGGCTGAGCGGGCCGACACTGGCGGAGAGCTGGTACGCGCCCGGCAGCGCCATCCGTCGCTGCACCGGTGCCTGCTGTCTCGCCATCCGAGTGGCCCGCGGTCGGCTGGTCAGGCCAGGCCGAGCTCGGCCTCGAAGTGGCCGGCCTCCAGCCGCTCCTTGATCGTGCCGAGGAACCGCATCGCGTCGGCGCCGTCGACCAGCCGATGATCGTACGAGAGGGCCAGGTAGAACATCGACCGTGGCACGATGATCTCGCCCAGGTTCGGGTCGTCGACGACCACCGCCCGCTTCACGACGGTGCCGGTGCCGAGGATCCCGACCTGCGGCTGGTTGATGATCGGGGTGTCGAACAGGGCGCCCCGGCTGCCGGTGTTGGTAAGGGTGAAGGTGCCACCGGAGAGCTCGTCCGGGCTCACCTTGTTGGTCCGGGTGCGCTCGGCCACGTCCGCGATCCGGCGGGCCAGCCCGGCCAGGTTCAGGTCGCCGGCGTCCCGGATCACCGGCACGATCAGGCCCCGCTCGGTGTCCACGGCCATGCCCAGGTGTTCGGCGTCGTGGTAGGTGACCGTGCCGGCGTCCTGGTCGATGGAGGCGTTCATGCTCGGGTGCACCCGCAGCGCCTCGACCGTGGCCTGCGCGAAGAACGGCAGGAACGACAGCTTCACGCCGTGGGTGGCCTGGAAGTCGCGCTTGGTCTGCTCCCGCAGCCGCGCGATCTTCGTGACGTCGATCTCGACGACCGTGGTGAGCTGGGCGGAGATCTGCAGCGACTCGACCATCCGGCGGGCGATCAGGGCGCGCATCCGGGACAGCTTCTCGGTGCGTCCGCGCAGCGGGCTGGGCGCCGCGGCCGGGGTGCTCGGGCGTGCCGGCGCGGCTGCCTGGGCTGCCTGGGCGGCCTCGGCTCGCTTCGCCTCGGCCTGCTTGGCCTCGGCCGCCGCCAGCACGTCCTGCTTGCGGATCCGGCCGCCGACTCCGGTGCCGGTCAGCGTGCCCAGCTCGATGCCATGCTCGGCGGCGAGCTTGCGCACCAGCGGTGTGACGTAGCCGGTCTCGCCAGCTGGCGCGGCCGGGGCGGGGGCGGCCTGCGAGGGAGCCGCTGGCGCCGCGGCTGGCGCGGGGGCGGGGGCCGCTGGCGCCGGTGCCGCCGCCGCCGGGGGCTGAGCCGCCGGAGCGGCGGGTGCCGCCCCGGTGCCGCCGCCACCGATCACGGCCAGCACGGTGCCGACCTCGGCGACCTCGTCCTCCGCGACCCGGATCTCCTGCAGGACCCCGGCGGCCGGCGACGGGATCTCGGTGTCCACCTTGTCGGTCGAGATCTCCAGCAACGGCTCGTCAGCCTTGATCGGGTCGCCGACCTGCTTGAGCCACCGGGTGACCGTACCCTCGGTGACGCTCTCCCCGAGCGCCGGCAAGGTGACCTCGGTGCCGGCCTCGGTGGTTCGGGCGGCACCGCGGACCGCCTCCGCCGCCTGCTCGGCCAGTGACGCGTCGCTGGCCGGGGCCGGAGCCGGCGCCTCGGCCACGGGCGCCTCCGCGGCGGGGGCGGCCGAAGCGGGCGTGGCGGGAACCGCGGGGGCGGCCGGCGGCGCCGCCGCGCCATCGCCGTCCCCGTTGATGATCGCCAGCTCCGCGCCCACCTCGGCGACCTCGTCCACCGGCACCAGGATCCGGGACACCACCCCGGCCACCGGGGACGGAATCTCGGTGTCCACCTTGTCGGTCGAGACCTCCAGCAACGGCTCGTCGGCCTCGATCCGCTCGCCCTCGTTCTTGAGCCAGCGAGTGATCGTGCCCTCGGTCACGCTCTCGCCCAGCGCGGGCATCTTGACCGACTCCGGCATCTCGGGTTACTCCTTTGGATTCGTCGGCGGGCGCGGGTTGCTCGTGGGAGCCAGCTCGGTGGTCAGTCGTGCGCGTGCAGCGGCTTGCCGGCCAGGGCCAGGTGGGCCTCGCCGATCGCCTCGCCCTGGGTCGGGTGCATGTGGACCAGCTGGGCCACATCGGCCGGGAACGCCTCCCAGTTGTAGATCAGCGCAGCCTCGTTGACCAGCTCGCTGACCCGGCTGCCCACCATGTGCAGCCCCACCACCGGCCCATCTGAGCCACCCACGGCGTCGCTGGCTTCGCTTGACCGCTCCGACGCGATCACCTGTACCAGCTTGACGTAGCCCTGGGTCTTCAGGATCGTGCTCTTCCCGTTGCCGGCGAGGTTGTAGGTGTAGGCGCGGACCTTGTCCGCCCCGTACTGCTCGTTGGCCCCCGCCTCGGTCAGCCCGACCGAGGCCACCTCCGGCTCGCAGTAGGTCACCCGCGGGATGCCGTCCTCGTCGATCACCGGCGGGCTCATCCCGGCGATCTCCTCGGCGACGAAGATGCCCTGCCGGAAGCCCCGGTGGGCGAGCTGCGGGCCGGGCACGATGTCGCCGACCGCGTACCCGCCGGGCAGGTTCGTTCGTAGCCGCTCGTCGGTCAGCACGAACCCGCGCTCCATCGAGACGCCCTGCTCCTCGTACCCGAGACCCTCGCTGACCGGCCCCCGGCCGACCGCGACCAGCAGCAGCTCAGCCTCGATGGTGTCCCCGCCGGCGACCGTGACCCGGACCCCGCCGTCGGTGTGCTCCAGCTTCTCGAACGGCTTGTTCACCAGCGCGGTGATGCCGCGCCGGCGGAACGCCCGCGCGAGCTGCTTGGAGCTGTCCTCGTCCTCGGTGGCGAGCAGCCGGGGCAGCGCCTCCACGATCGTGACCTCGGCGCCGAACGACCGCCAGGCGCTGGCGAACTCGACACCGATGACCCCGCCGCCGAGCTCCACCACCGAGGCCGGCACCCGGTCCAGGTTCAGCGCGTGCTCGCTGGTGATCACCCGCTCGCCGTCGACGACCAGGCCCGGCAGGCTCTTCGAGTATGACCCGGTGGCCAGCACCAGCGCCGTCCCGGTCAGCCGCCGCCCGCCGACCTCGACCGTGGTCGGCCCGACCATCCGGCCTTCGCCCTCCACCACCGTGATGTTCCCGGCCGCCTTGACCAGCCCCTGCAGGCCCCGGTACATCTTGGCGACCACGCCGTCCTTGTACGCGTTGACGCCGGGCATGTCCACGCCGATCAGCTCGGCCCGGATGCCGAACTGGGCGGACTCCCGGGCCGCGTCGGCGATCTCGCCGGCGTGCAGCAGCGCCTTGGTGGGGATGCAGCCGCGGTGCAGGCAGGTCCCGCCCACCTTGTCCTTCTCGACCATCGCCACGGACTTACCGAGCTGGCTGGCCCGCAGCGCGGTCGCGTAGCCGCCGGAGCCGCCACCGAGAACCACCACGTCGAACTCGTCACTCACCTGATCTCCCAAGAACGCATCCACGGCAGAGACTTTTCACCTCGGTAATCTTGTCACCTGTCGGCCCCGGCGGCGACGCCAGGTGCGCAAGGACACGCCTTGTCGACGTACCCTGTCGGGAAGACGCGTCGGCGGTGGAGGAGATGCCCGGTGGCCTGGTTACGGCGGCGGAAGGAGCGGGGCAGTAAGACAGGTGGCTCGCCGGGGGATCGGGCCGCGAACAAGGTCGATCTGCACCATCTTGAGGAGTTCGTCCGGAGTCGCCGCGGCGTCGAGGCGTTCATCGAGCCGCGTACGACGGTGACCGAGACCACGCTGCTGCTGATCGCGCACGACGGGGAGTGGACCCGGCGGCGGGTGGACGGCCCGGAGGGTGCCCGGCGGTTCGCGCACCGGATGGCGATCCCGGTCTACGACGTGGCGCTGGTCGGCTATCCGCAACGGATGCGCGACTTCAACGTGCGCCGCAAGCAGGCCGCCGAGGGCAGCCAGCCGCCGCCCTGAGCCGCCGTCCGCTAATCCGGCAGCGTCTCGACCAGCTCCAGCAGGGTCCGCACCGGCACCCCGGTGCCACCCTTGGTCAGGTAGCCGTACGGCTCACCCGGGTGGTACGCGGGACCGGCCACGTCGATGTGCGCCCAGGCCACCTCCGGCGCGACGAACTCGGACAGGAACACGCCGCCCTGCGCCATCGTGCCGACCCGCTCCATCGCACTGTTCACCTGGCTGATGTCGGCGACCGCCGACTCCATGCCCTGCCGGACGTCCTCGGGCAGCGGCATCGGCCAGGCCGGCTCACCGACCGCCTCCCCGGCCTTCCGGACCCGCTCGCACAGCTCGCCGGTGCCCATCACCCCGGCCACCCGCCGGCCCAGCGCGACCACCTGTCCGCCGGTGAGAGTGGAGGTCTCCAGCAGGTAGTCCAACCCCTCCTCGCAGGCGCGGGCGATCGCGTCAGCCAGGATCAGCCGGCCCTCGGCGTCGGTATTGAGCACCTCCACCTTCTTGCCGCCGTACATCGTGAGCACGTCACCGGGCCGGTAGGCGGTGCCGGAGGGCATGTTCTCGGCCAGCGGCAGCCAGCCGGTGACCGCCACCGCCGGCTTCCGGGCGGCCACCGCCAGCATGGTGGCCGCCACCGCCGCCGCGCCGGCCATGTCCGACTTCATCTCCCACATGCCGTGCGCCGGCTTGATCGAGACCCCGCCGGTGTCGAACGTGATCCCCTTGCCGACCAGCGCGATCCGGGCCTTCGGCCGGCCGGCCGGGGTGTAGCCGATCCGGACCAGCCGGGGTGGCGCCGCCGAGCCCTGCCCGACCGCCAGGATGCCGCCGTAGCCGCCGCGGCGCAGCGCCTTCTCGTCCAGCACCTCCACCGCCAGCCCGGCCTCGCCGGCCGCCGCGGCGACCTGCTCGGCGAACTGCGGTGGCCGTAGCTCGTTCGGGGCGGTGTTCACCCAGTCCCGGGCCCGCCGGACCGCGCCGGTGGCGGTGACCGCCCGGGTCAGCTCCGCCCGGGCCGCCCGGTCCTTCGCGTCCGGCACGTGCACCGCCACCGAGCGCACCGCCGGCCAGCGCGGCGGGGTGGTCTTGTAGCCGTCGAACCGGTAGGCGCCGAGCAGCGCCCCCTCCACTAGCGCCCGCACCGCCGCCGGCAGCGCCTCGTCGTCCGGCACCGGCAGCGCCAGCGCCGCCTTCGCCTGCCCGGTCAGCGCCCGCACCGCCGCGCCGGCGCCGCGGCGCAGCACCTCCGGTGGCGGCGCGGCGCCGGCCGGCTCCGGGCCGAGCCCCACCGCCACCACCAGCGGGGCGGTGATCGCGCCGAGAGCGGCCAGCTTGGTCACCTCACCGGCGGCGCCGGTCGCGCCGAGCAACCGCAGGGTGTCGGTGAGCCGGCCGTCGAAGGCGGCCACGACGCTCTCGCAGCCGGCCGCCACCAGTAGGTCGGGTGGCGCACCGCCGGCCGCGCCGTTGCGGCTGTGCAGCCCGATCAGAATCACGTCGACCGCCAGCTCCGCCGGGTCGGTGTCGAACAGGGTAGGTCGGGGTAGAGTCACGGCGCCGATCGTAGTCACTCGTTACCGGCCACGGAGGTGCGCACCCCATGAACTCGCCGTCGCGGCGCTCGCCGCTGCACGACCGCCACGCCGCGCTGGGTGCCAAGCTCGCCCCGTTCGGGGGCTGGGAGATGCCGCTGGAGTACGCGCACGGGGGCGTGATCGCCGAGCACACGGCGGTACGCGAGGCGGTCGGCGTGTTCGACGTCTCGCACATGGGCAAGGCCCGGGTCACCGGACCGGGTGCGGTGGACTTCCTCAACACCTGCCTGGTCGGGGACCTGGACCGGGTCGCCACCGGCCGGGCGCAGTACACGATGTGCTGCGACCAGGCGACCGGCGGCGTGGTCGACGACTTCATCGCCTACCGGCACAGCGACGACAACGTGTTCCTGGTCCCGAACGCGGCCAACGCCGCGGAGCTGGTGTGCCGGCTGGCGGCGGCCGCTCCGCCCGAGGTCACGGTGTCCGACGAGCACGAGCGGCACGCGATCCTGGCGGTGCAGGGCCCGGCCTCGGAGCGGGTGCTGGACGAGCTGGGCCTGCCCGCCGACCACGACTACATGAGCTTCGTCACGGCGCCGTACGCGGGCACCGATGTCCTGGTGTGCCGGACCGGCTACACCGGCGAGCACGGCTACGAGCTGATCGTGCCGATCGAAGCGGCGGCCACCGTGTGGGACGCGGTGCTCGCCGCCGGCCAGCCGTACGGGATCCGCCCGTGCGGCCTCGGCGCTCGGGACACCCTGCGCACCGAGGCCGGGCTGCCGCTGCACGGCCAGGACCTGAGCCTGGACATCACCCCGGTGCAGGCCGGCTACTCGTGGGTGGTCGGCTGGTCCAAGCCCACCTTCTGGGGCCACGACGCACTTCGAGCCGAACGGGCCGCCACCCCCCGCCGCCAGCTCCGGGGCCTGCTCGCCACCGCCCGCGGCATCCCCCGCCCCCACATGCCGGTGCTCTCCGCCCACCAACAAGTCGGCCAGGTCACCAGCGGCACCTTCTCACCCACCCTCCAGGTCGGGATCGCGCTCGCGCTGCTCGACACCGCCGCCGGCCTGTCACCGGGATCGGAGGTGGCGGTCGACGTGCGGGGCCGCCGGCTGCCGATGCGGGTGGTCAAGCCCCCGTTCGTCCGCCCGTCCGCCCGCTGAGCGCACCGCCGCCGCCCACCGCCGGAAAGTCCATGGTCAGCTGGGTGCCGAGGCGGTCACCGGAAGCGTGCCGGCCAGCGCCAGCGCGGCCTGTAGCAGCGGCAGGGTGGCCAGCGCGGTGGCCCCCTCGCCGAGCGCCAGCCGCAGGTCCAGCCACGGGGTCAGGCCCAGCACCTCCGCGGCCCGGACCACCGTCGGGTGGCCGCCGTGGTCGGGCAGCAGGCACCAGTGCCGGGACTGCGGGGCCAGGTTCCGGGCGACCAGCGCGGCGGCGGCGCCGACCGGGCCGTCCAGCACCACCGGGGTACGCCGGGCGGCGGCCCCCAGCAGGATGCCGGTGGCGGTCGCCAGGTCCGGCCCACCCAGCTCGGCCAGCACCACCCGACCGGCGGTACGGGTGGCCGACCGGCTCCGGTGCACCGCGTCCCGCACCGCCGCGCAGCGGCGCATCCATGCGGCGTCGTCGATCAGTCCCTGCTCGGTGCGGACCCGGGCGAGCAGGCCGGCCGGCTCGGTGTTCGGGGCCAGCACGGCGGTGACCGCTGCTGCGGCGGTGTCGGCGCCGTCCCCGAGCGCGCCCAGCACCAGCAGGTCACAGCCCTCGTCGACGGCCTGCTGGGCCAGCCGCCACCCGTACCCGAGGGTGGGCTCGACCTGCTCGGTGGCCATCGCCGGCCCGTCCTCGAGCGGGCCGGCGGTGGCCACCTCGACGATCTGCACCCGGGCGCCCATCGGGGCGGCGAGCTGGGCCAGCGGGCTGGTGCCGGCGCGCAGCTGGCCGGCGGCGTGAGCCGAGCCCGGCGCCCCGGCCGCGGCCGCCCCGGCGTGGTCACCGAGCAGCACCAGCACCCGGACCTGCCGCCACGGCGCCGGGACCGGCACGCGCTGGGCACCGGCGGCGTAGCCGATCGCCGGAGCCAGCGCGCCCAGACTGACCGTGCCGAGCCGGGTCAGGTGCTCGGCGGCGGACAGCTTCGCCTCCTCGTCCGGCACCGGCAGCGCCTTCAGCCGGGTCAGGTCCGGCGCCGCCGCCTCCGGGCTGGCCGCGGCGGTGGTGACCGGGTCGGTGGCCGGGACGGCGCGGGCCGACCCGCCGGGGGCAGCGGCGCCCGGCCCGCCCTTGAGCCAGACCGGCTGCCCGGCGACGATCAGCACCACCGCGTCGACCACCTCGGCGAGCGCCCGGTTCAGCGACCCGAGCAGCTCGGCCAGGGTCCGGTTGGCGGCGGTGCTGGGGGCGGTGGACAGGCCCACCTCCGGGCTAACCAGCACCAGCCGGGCCGGGCAGTCCCGGACCGCGGCCGCTGCCGTCGCGGCGGCCCCGGCCGGTTCGGTCCGCGGCGGCAGCCAGTCGTCCAGCCCGGTCACCAGCAGCGTCTGGTCCGGCTTGGACTCGCTGAGCAGGCGCGCCAGCTGGGCCAGGTCACCACCGCCGGTCGGGGCGAGCCGGCGGACACCGACCGGATCGGCCGGATCGGCCGGCTCGATCTGCGCGGCCGGCGCGACGTGCTCGGCCAGCACGGACTCGGCGAACCCGGTCTGGCCCGAGCCGATTCCGCCCAGGACCAGCAAACTGTGCCACGGCATGCTCGTACCCTATTGTTTCGGTGGCTAGGCTCGGCCACGGGCACCGGGCGAGGAGGACTTCGATGGCGTGGAGCTGGCGGTACGAGGGTGCGGACGGCGCGACGGTGGACGGGCCGTCCGACACGTTCGGCAGCCAGGCCGACGCCGAGTCGTGGCTCGGGCAGGTCTGGCGTCAGCTGGCCGAGGCCGGCGTCAGCACAGTGGTGCTGATCGAGGGCGAGCGGGTCGAGTACCGGATGAGCCTGCTGCCCGCCACCGAGTAGCCGCCAGGCGGCGGGTCACGGGGTCTGGGTCTTCGCCGGGTCGCGCTCCACCACCGGACCGAGTGCCTCGTCGATCGCGGCCAGCAGGCTCGCGTCCAGCTTCACCCCGGCCGCCTGCACGCTGTCGTGCAGCTGCTCGGGGCGGGAGGCGCCGACGATCGCCGAGGACACGTTCGGGTGCTGCAGCACCCAGGCGACCGCCAGCTGCGCCAGCGAGAGGCCGGCCGGCTCGGCCAGCGGCCGCAGCCGCTGCACGGCCGAGAGGATCTCCTCGGTTCGGAACGCGTCGATGAACTTGGAGCCAGTCTGGTCGGTGGCCCGGGAGCCGGGCGGCGGAGCGTCGCCGGGACGGTACTTCCCGGTCAGCACGCCCTGCGCCATCGGCGACCAGACGATCTGCCCGATCCCCAGCTCCTCGCAGGTCGGGATCACCTCGGCCTCGATCACCCGCCACAGCATCGAGTACTGCGGTTGGCTGGAGATCAGCGGGATGCGCAGCTCACGGGCCAGCGCGTGGGCCGGCCGGATCTGCTCGGCCCGCCACTCCGAGACCCCGATGTAGTGCGCCTTGCCGGCCCGCACGACGTCGGCGAACGCCTCCATCGTCTCCTCCAGCGGGGTGGCGCGGTCGAACCGGTGCGCCTGGTAGAGGTCGACGTAGTCGGTCCGCAGCCGGCGTAGCGAGCCGTCGATCGACTCCAGGATGTGCTTACGGGACAGCCCTCGGTCGTTGCGGCCCGGGCCGGTCGGCCAGAACACCTTGGTGAAGATCTCCAGCCCTTCCCGGCGCTGCCCGTGCAGGGCCCGGCCGAGCACCGCCTCCGCCCGGGTGCCGGCGTAGACGTCGGCGGTGTCGAACGTCGTGATCCCCAGATCCAGGGCGGCGGACACGCACGCGATGGCGGCCTCCTCCTCGACCTGCGAGCCGTGGGTGAGCCAGTTCCCATACGAGATCTCGCTGATCTGCAGGCCGGAACGGCCGAGGTGTCGAAACTCCATGCCGCCGACCCTACGTCACCTCGCTAGAGCACCGGTTTGGTGTCGGCGAGCAGCCGATCGATCTCCTCCAGCACCGCCAGCCGGCTGGGCAGGGTCGGCTCGATCAGCGGCCGACCCCGCCGGTCCAGCGCCCCCCACCACCCGGCCGGGCTGTTCACCAGGAACGCCACCGGGTGGATCACCAGGTTCGGGTGGGCCGGCGGTACGATCACCCGGCCGGAGCGGTCGACCACGCCCTTGCGGCCGCCCGCGTCCACGATGGCCAGTCCCTCGTCGGTGAACCCGTCGATGTAGCGCCCGTCGGTCATCGCGGTCGCGTAGCCGGCGTACTGGAACGGCACCAGCACCCGGCCGGCCGGGTCGACCGCCCCCCAGCCGCCGCGCCGGACCGCCGCCACCCCGCGCCGGAACGGGCGCACGTCCTCGAACCCGGTAGAGATGACCACCCGGTTGGTCTTGTCGATCGCCACCCAGCCGCGGGCGCCGTCCCGGGACACCCAGGCCAGGCCCTCGGAGAACGAGCCGACCCCCAGCCAGCCGGCGCCGGCGTCGATCCGGAGCTGGCCGGACTCGTCGATCAGCTCCCAGGTCTCCCGCTCCGGCCGGCGCACCCAGGCCACCGAGTCCCGGAACGGCTGGACGTCGGCGTACCGGGCCGCGATCGCCAGGGAGCCGGCGCGGTCCGCGTACCCCCACGCCCCGGCCCGCTCGTCGAAGGCGGGCATCGGCGGGTGGTGCAGCTGCAGGATCTCCTCGGAAGAACGGGGGTACGGGCCGATGCCGTTCTCGGCGACCTTCCGGGCCACCGCCTCCAGGGCCAGGTCGGTGCGGGCGATCAGGTCCGGGTCCTCGACCTTCCGGAGGTCCAGCGAGCGCTCGAAATGGTTGCAGGCCTCGATGTAGCGGCCCTGGTCGAAGCAGGACCGGCCGGCGTGCTCGTGCATGGTGGCGCGCAGCCGTTCCGGCAGCTCGGAGGAGTTGGCCAAGGCGAACAGCCGGTCGGCCTCGGCGAAGTCGCCGCGCCACTGCAGCACGTGCGCCAGCCGGGCCTGCGCGATCGCGATCCGTCGTAGCTGCCCGGTCGCCTCGGCGTGGACCACCGCGAGCTTGCCGTCGGCGAGCGCCTTGCCGAGGTCGCCGAGGTTCCGGGAGACCACCGCGCGCAGGCTCAGCAGCCGGGCCCGGGTGGGGTTGTCGGTGGCCCCGTCCAGCTTGTCGGTCAACCGGTCCCGCAGCTCCCGCAGCTCCTCCGGGTTCTCGACGATCTCTCGCAGGGTCTCGGGGTGGAACCGCCACTCGTAGTTCGCGAGCACCTGCTCCGGGTCGGGTGCCGCCGGCTCTGCCGGCTCCGGCTCGGGTTCCGGTGGCGGTTCCGGCCCGGCGGTCACCTCCGCTCCGGTCGGGGCGCCGGTGCCGGGCGGCTCGGCACCGGTCCGGTCGGGCGGTCGCCGGCCCGGCCGGACCACCGGCGCCAGCATGGTCGGGGCGCTGAGCGCGGTGGCCGCGCCGGACGCCGGGCCGCTCGGTGCCGGTAGCACGGTGTCGGGCGTCACTCGGCCGCCCATGCGCGGCGGGTCGGGCCGGTCGGTTCCCCCAGCGGGCCCGGCCGGTCCGGTCGGGACGCCGGGTGGGCCGTGCCGCCCCGGTCCAGCCGTGGGCGGATGCTCCGGTGGTCTGGCCGCCGGGCGTACGGCCGCCGGCGGTGCGGTCACTGGCGGTGCGGTCACCGGCGGGGGCGGTGCGGGAGGCGCCGTCACCGGCTCGATTCCATGCGGGGCCGGGATTGGCGAGGCCGGCGGTGGCGCCGGACGGTACGGCGGGGCCGACGGTGGCGGCGGCGGTTGCCGGTGACGCCGGTCGGGCCCGGCCGGCGGGAACGGACCGGGCGGCGGGCTTCCACGACCAGCCGGCGGCCCGGGCCGGGGTGGGACGGACGGTGGCCCCGGACGTGGCGGCGGGTACGGCGGCGATGGCGCCCTCCGCCCGGGCGGCCCACCGTGCGGTGGGGGAGCGCCTGGGGTGGAAGGCGGCGGCACCCGCTGTCCCGGGGCCGAAGCCGGCGGCGGTGGCGGATGTGGCGGTGGCGGATGTGGCGGCCGGCTTCCGGGCGGATAGGGCCAAGCCGGTGTCGACCTGGGAAGCCGCGCATCGGGCGGGACCGGGGGGTACCCGGACACCGGCTGGCGGGAGCCCGGGGGCGGTGGCGACCCCGGGGGCGGGCGGGAGCCGGGCGGGAGTGAGCCCGGCGGAACGGGCGAGCGGGGCACCGGCTGCGGGGAGCCCGGCGCGACCGGCGGGCGGGAGCCGGACTGGTAGAGACCGGCCTGGCCGAGCGGCCCAGGGGTCAGCCGTACCCGCCCCGCGGTCTGGGCCGATCGCTTCGCCGGGTCATCCTGAGCGGGCTGGCCGGTGCCGTCACCTGCCGCGGTCTCCTTCGGTGCGACCTTGCCGGGCGAGTCGGCCTTCCGCCGGCGGCGTCGACTCTCCTTACGATCGTCGGCCACGCGGAGACACCTCCCCCGGATAACTCGGCGGCATCCCGCCTCCGGACCGGGTAGGGTGTCCCGGCCGAGCCGAGGCCCAGGGGCGGAGCGGCCGGCAGAGCGCGGCGCGAGTCCCGGACATCGGATGTAGCGGTTTGCTAGGAGGGTACGGCGTGGGCTTGGTCACCGCCACCGCGGCCCGCGACACGTCCAGCAACCCCTTCGCACAGATCCGTGGGTATGGCGCACTGGTCCGGTCAGGTTTCCGCCGCTACGCCACCTACCGCCAGGCTACCGTCGCCGGCGCGGCCACCAACACCGTCTTCGGGTTCCTCCGGTGCTATGTCATGCTCGCGGTGGCCGCCGGTGCCGGCGGGGTCGCCGCCGGGTACCGGGGTGACCAGCTTGCCACGTACGTCTGGTTCGGGCAGGGCCTGCTGGCGGTGGTGCTGCTGTGGGGCTGGTCGGACCTGGCCGACCGGATCCGCACCGGCGAGGTCGCCACCGACCTGCTGCGCCCGATCCACCCGGTGGCCCTCTATCTCGCCACCGACCTGGGCCGGGCCGGCTACGCCACGCTGTTCCGGCTCCTCCCGCCGGTGCTGGTAGGGCTGCTGGTCTTCGACTTCTACCTGCCCGGCCGGCCGGGCACCTGGCCGCTGTTCGCGCTCGCCACGCTGCTGGCGGTGGTGATCTGCTTCGCCTGCCGGTTCCTGGTCAACGCCACCGCGTACTGGCTGCTCGACATCCGGGGCGTGACCGTGGCCTGGGCGCTGGGCTCGTCGGTGCTGGGCGGGCTCTACTTCCCGCTGCGGTTCCTGCCCGCCCCGGTGGCGGCCGCGCTCTACCTCGGGACCCCGTTCCCGTCGATCATCCAGATCCCGCTCGACGTGCTGGTGGAGCGGGACCCGGCGCCGGTGCAGGTCGGGCTGGTCGGGGTCCAGGCGGTCTGGGCGGCGGTGCTGCTCGGTGCCTGCCAGGTGGTGCAGCGCCGGGCCGAGCGGCGGCTGGTGATCCAGGGTGGCTAGTGTCCTGACCCCGTACCGGCACCTGTTACGCGGTCAGGTGCGCGCGCAGACCGCGTACCGGGCCTCTTTCGTGGTGAACCTGGTCAGCAACGTGTGGGCGACCGTGGCCGACGTGCTCACCGTGCTGGTGCTGTTCCGGGTGACCACCAGCCTGGCCGGGTTCAGCCTGGCCGAGGCGCTGGTGATGGTGGGGCTGTCGGCGTGCGGGTTCGCGCTGGCCGACCTGGCCGCCGGCAACATCGAGCGGCTGCGCCACTACGTCCGGACCGGGCTGCTGGACGCCCTGCTGGTGCGCCCGCTGCGTGCGCTGCCACAGCTGCTGCTGATGGACATCGGGCTGCAACGGCTGTCCCGGGTGGGCGTGGGCGCCGCGGTGCTGGTGGCGGCGCTGGTGGCGGCGCCGGTCGAGTGGACCCCGGCCCGGCTGGCGCTGGCCGTGCTCGCGCCGCTGGCCGGGGCGCTGTTCTTCTCGGCGATCTTCGTGGCCGGCGCCACGGTGGCGTTCTGGTGGGTGGAGTCGGGCGAGCTCGCCAACTCCCTGACCTACGGCGGCAAGGACCTCACCGCGTACCCGATGACGATCTACGGGCCGGCGTTCCGGCGGGTCTTCGGGTTCGGGCTCGGGTTCGCGTTCGTCGGGTACTACCCGGCGCTGGCCCTGCTGGGCCGCCCCGACCCGCTCGGCCTGCCCGGTTGGGTGGGCTGGGTGTCGCCAGCGGTGGCGGCGCCGGCGGTCGGGGCCGCGGCGCTGCTGTGGCGAGTCGGGATCAGGCACTACCGGAGCACGGGGTCATGAGCACAGTGATCGAGATGCAGGGCCTGCGCAAGGAGTTCACGGTCCGGGTCCGGGCCGGCCGGCTGCGCCGCGCGAAGCGCACGGTGGCGGCCGTCGACGGGGTGGACCTGGCGGTGCCGCGTGGCGAGCTGCTCGGCTACATCGGGCCGAACGGCGCCGGCAAGTCGACCACCCTGAAGATGCTGACCGGCATTCTCACGCCGACCGCCGGGACGGTACGGGTGTGCGGGCTGGTCCCGGTGCCGCAGCGGACCCGGCTGGCCCGGCGGATCGGGGTGGTGTTCGGCCAGCGCTCGCTGCTGTGGTGGGACCTGCCGCTGCGGGACTCGTTCGACCTGCTGCGGCATATCTACCGGGTGCCGGCCGCCGGCCACGCGGCCCGGCTGCGCCGCTGCCGTTCCCTGCTGGAGCTGGACGGGCTGCTGGACACGCCGGTGCGGCAGCTCTCGCTCGGGCAGCGGATGCGTGGCGAGATCACCGCGGCGCTGCTGCACGGTCCGGAGGTGCTGTTCCTGGACGAGCCGACGATCGGGCTGGACGTGGTGAGCAAGCAGGCGGTACGCGGGTTCCTGGCGGAGCTGGGAGCGGCCGGTGAGACGACGGTCGTGCTCACCACCCATGACCTGAACGACATCGAGAAGCTGTGCCGGCGGCTGGTGGTGATCGACAATGGCCGGGTGGTGCACGACGGGTCGCTGGCGCAGCTGCACCAGCGATACGGCTCGACCCGGCAGGTGGTGGTGGACCTGGACGAGCCGCCGGCCGAGCCGGTGACGGTGCCGGGGGCGCGGCTGGTCTCGACCGGGTCGGACGGCCGCCGGCTCACCTACGCGCTGGCCGGGGCGGAGGCGGGAGAGCTGGTGGCCCGGCTGGCCGGGGCCGGCGCGCTGCGGGACCTGACGGTGCTGGAGCCCGCGATCGAGGACGTGGTCACCCGCCTCTACACCGACCGCTGATCGGTGCGTATGGTACCGTACGCATATGTCACTCACGCGGACGACCGTTTACGTTGACAGCGAGGACCTGGCGGTCATCAAGGAGGGCGCTAGGCGCCGAGGCGTTCCCGAGGCCCAGATCATCCGGGAGGGGGTCCACCTGGCGGCGATGGCCAGCCGCGAGTGGGACGAGTCATTCTTTGATGAGCCGCTCGATCTGGGTAGCCGGGTTACCCGTGACCAGATCAGAGAGGCGACCGCGTCGGGCATCGCCCGTGGTGCAGCGGGACAACAGGCCGCGTGATTGTCGTGGCGGACAGCTCCGGGCTGATCGCGGCCCTCAACGTCAGCGACCCGGAGCACTCCGCAGCTGCGAAGGCGCTCGACAGCGCCGGTTATGTGATCATCTCGCCGCTCGCACTCGCCGAGATCGACTATGTTGTGACCGCCAGGGCGTCCCGCTGGGCGGCTGATCAGGTGCTCGACAAGGTGCGGGCTCGGGTTCAGGCAGGCCGGGCAACCCTGGCGGGAGTCGACGCACGAGTCTTCGGCACCGCACTGTCGGTCCGGCGGAGGTACGAGGGCCTGCGGCTCGGCCTGGCCGACGCGGTGAACGTCGCGCTCGCCGCGGACCACCGCACCATCACCATCCTCACGTTGGACCGCCGGGACTTCCGGGCGGTTCGCCCACTGACCGGCCAGGCAGCGTTCCGGTTGCTGCCAGACGATCGGTGAACGGTGCCGTGGTTCACGGGTGCTCCATGATCAGCACCGCCCAGGTGTCCGGGGCGAGCGCCTCGTACCGGTGTGGGACGTCGCCGGTGAACGTGAGGTAGTCGCCGGGCTCGAGGTCCACCGGGGCGTCGGCGGGGCCGGCGCGCAACCGTCCGGCGGCGACCACCAGGTGTTCCACGCTGCCCGGGGTGTGGCCCTGCGCCTGCCGCACCGCACCGTCCCCTATCTCGATCACGTAGAGGTCCCGCCGGGCATGGTGGGAGCCGGCGGCCAGCAGCGTGCCGGCGAAGTCGGCCGCCTCGGAGCGCACCCGCTGGCCGTCGCCCGCCCGGATCACCTGCACCCGCGGCGCGGGGCTGGTGACCAGCTGGCTGAACGGCACGCCGAGTGCCACTCCGAGCGCCCAGAGTGTCTCCACGCTCGGGTTGCCGGTGCCGGCCTCGAGCTGGGAGAGCGTGGACTTGGCGACCCCGGCCCGGCGGGCCAGCTCAGTGAGGGTCAGCCCGGCGCGCTCGCGTTCCCGACGCACCGCGGCGGCGATCACGGGGTGGGGAGAGTCACTACTCACGTGTTCAGTGTACCGGTACCGTTGTTCGGGTTAGCGAACGCGGACGAGGGCGGGGAGCGTGCGGACGATCTGGCGGTCGGCGGATCGGGACCTGCTGCGCGATGCCGGCGCGATCGCTGTCGCGGTGGTCGTGATCGGAGTGTCGTTCGGGGCGATCGCGGTCGCGTCCGGGCTGCCCGGCTGGCTGGTGGTGGCGATGTCGCTGCTGGTGTTCGCAGGCGGCGCCCAGTTCCTGTCGGTCGGGCTGCTGGCCGCTGGCGGCCCGCTCGCCGCGGTGCTCGGCGGGCTGCTGCTCAACGCCCGGCACGTGCCGTTCGGGCTGGCGCTCGCGTCGGAGCGGTCAAGCGAAGCCAGCGACGCCGTGGGTGGCTCAGGGTCGGAGCGGTCAAGCGAAGCCAGCGACGCCGTGGGTGGCTCAGGGTCGGAGCGGTCAAGCGAAGCCAGCGACGCCGTGGGTGGCTCA
>WHTQ01000032.1 GCA_009377645.1 Micromonosporaceae bacterium
CGCCGCGGTGGCGGTGGCCCGGCTGGTCGGTCTCGGGGCGCTGCTGGTGGTCGCCGCCGCGGTGCTGGTGCGGGCGGTGCGGCGGGCCGGCGACCCGCGGGCGGTGGTGGGGTGCGCCGGGGTGGTGCTGGCGGCGACGGTGCTGCTCGGGCCGGTCGTCTACCCGTGGTACGCGGTCGCGCCGCTGGCGGTGCTGGCGGCGGCCGTGGCCGAGCGGCGGGTGCGGTGGTGGCTGGCGGTGGCCACGCTGGTGCTGTCCGGGCTGGTCCTGCCGACCGGCCTGGGAGTGCCGGTACTGACCAAGCTGCCCGGCGCAGTCCTGATGGTGCTGCTGCTGGCCCTGGTCAGCTGGTGGTGGCTGCGTCGCCGGCCGGGGTCTGCCCAGGCTCGGTCGCTCGCGTCTGCTGGTCAGCCTCCCGGGCCGCCTGCGCCCGCCGGGTGAGCTCGGCGGCGAGCTGGCGTGCCTCGGCCAGCTCCCGGTGGTGCGCCACCGGCGTCAGCGAGCCGGCCGTGTCCGCGTACACGCTGGCCAGCTCGAGCATCCGCTGCAGCGGCCCCTGCACCACCCGGACGCTCTGGATCCGCAGGTACGGCGCGATCACCAGCTCGCGGGTGATCCGCCCGTCCCGGGTGGCGAAGGCGTGCTCGGTGAGCGCCGCGCCGAGCACCGGTGCCCGCCAGGGCGCCAGCCAGCGGGCTCGGGCCGGCGGGGTGCGCAGCCCGAGGCCGGTCAGGTCCACGCCCGGCAGGACCACCGCGGTCAGCCGCCGGCCGGTGGCCAGGTCCCCGACCGGCAGCAGCCGGTCGGAGCTGGCGCCGTCCCGCTCACCCTGGCTGAAGCCGGCCACGTCCAGCCGGCACCGCAGCCACCGCCGGCGCCGCCACAGCAGCGGCCAGGTCACTCCCACCGCCTGGACCCGGTGCAGCGGTACGGTCTGGCTGCGGGTCTCGGTCAGCCCGTGCCGGACCCGCAGGCCCGGGTGGTGCTGCCCGGCCGGCGGTTCCTGCAGCGCGAGCCGGAAGTTCCAGTCGGACATCACCCGGCGCACCGGCTGCCGGAGCACGCCGATCACCGCGACCGCCATGCTCGCGAACACCACGAACGACCAGGCGCTGGTGTCGAACCAGTACTGCCCGACCACCAGGGCGACCGCGACCGGCAGGAACAGCACCTGCGGCGTGAGCAGCTGGCCGATCAGCACATCCCGGTTGACCACGGTGTGCAGCTGATGCTCGGCGGGCGGCGGTGCAGCCAGCGAGGCGGCCGCCGGCGGTGGTGCGTCCGGCGATGGTCCGGCCAGCAGCGGTGCGTCCGGCGGCGGTGCGTCCCGCGGCGGTGCGTCCGGCCACGACGGGGTGGCGACCGCGGCGGCCGGTGGCGGGGCGGGCAGGGTGCCCACGGCCGGCGCGCCGACCCGCACCGCCAGGGCCAGCAGCCGTTCCCGCAGCGCGGCGGCGTCCTCGACGCTGAGGTAGGCCAGCGGCGCCTCGGTCTTGCCGCCCCCGACCACCTCCAGCCGCAGCTCGGCCAGCCCGCTCATCCGGGCCAGCAGCGGCCGGACCACCTCCACCGACTGCAGCCGTTCCAGCGGGATCGCGCGGGTGCGGCGTACCAGGACGCCGTCGTAGATCCGCAGCTCCCGGCCGAGCACGTGGTATCCGGTGACCAGCCAGGTGATCACCGCGTACGCCACCACGAAGCACATCGCGACCACGATCGTGCCGAGGAACCCGCGCCAGCCGAGCCGGGCGGCGCCCTGGATCGAGATCGCCGCGATCAGCACCGCCAGGTACTTCGCGCTGTGCAGCAGCGGGCTGAGCGGGTGCAGCCGCTGCCGGGGCTCGACGCCGCCGGCGACGGCCACCGGGCCGGTCAGGTTCACGCGCCCGCTCCGAGCCGGTTCACAGGCCCTCCCCGAGGTCCTCCCCGAGCGCGGTCAGGCGGTCCCGCAGCCGGGACGCCTCCGGCGGCGGGAGCCCCGGCACCCGGGCGTCGCTGGCCGCGGCGGCGGTGTGCAGCTGCACGGTGGCCAGCCCGAACGTCCGTTCCAGCGGCCCGGCGGTCACGTCCACGAACTGCATCCGGGCGTACGGCACGATCGACAGCCGGCGGATCAGCAGGCCGTGCCGCACCAGCAGGTCCCGCTCCCGCTCCGCGTACCCCCAGGCGAACACCGCCCGGACGATCGCTGCTGCCCGCAGCAGCCCGAACGCCGCCACCGCCGCGTAGCTGGCGCCGGGGTACGGCCAGCCGAACCCGTCGGCGATCGCCACCACCAGGAACAGGAAGGCCAGCCCGAACCCGAACCCGAGCAGCTCGACCGCGATCAGCTTCCGGGACACCGGCCGCCAGGTGACCGTGTCCGGCCACGGCTCCAACGGGCTGGTGGGCGGCTCCGACGGGCTGATGGGCGGCGCCGGCGCAGCGCCGGCGGGCGGCGCCGTTGATGGCTCGGTCACAGTACTGAGCGTATGCGATCAACCGACCCGTGCCACCTCACGCAGGAAGCCGCGGGCCTCGAGAAAGCCACGGAGATGATCGCGATGGGCGTCGCAGGCGAGCCAGGTCTTGCGCCGCTCGGCGGTGTGCAGCTTCGGGTTGTTCCAACGCAGCGCCCACACGGCAGGTGCACGGCACCCCTTTGCGGAGCAGATCGGCGACTCGTCGTTCACCCGATGACCCTACGGGGGGCAACGTAGCGCCGGGCGGCCACGGGGGAAGCCGCCCGGCGACGTACGAATCGTACCCGCGCGACCGGCTCCGGTGTCTACCCACCGAGTGTGTCCGTTTGGCTGATTTCGGCCGGACGTTCGGCCCATGCTGCCCGGTCGGTCCGACTCAGGAGCGATCGGCCGATGTCGTGTAGCCGGTCCGTCACCAGCCGCGCCGTGTCAGGCTGGGAGCACTCGGTCGGCTCGGTGCACCGGAGGACGAATGGACACGACCACGCCAGCGCAGGACGCGACCCTGCTGGAGCGCGCCCTGTTCGAGGTCAAGCGGGTGATCGTCGGTCAGGACACGATGATCGAGCGGATGTTCGTGGCGCTGCTGGCCCGTGGGCACTGCCTGCTGGAGGGCGTGCCCGGGGTGGCGAAGACGCTGGCGGTGCAGACCGTGGCCCGGGTGGCCGGCGGCAGCTTCGCCCGGCTGCAGTTCACCCCCGACCTGATGCCGGCCGACATCGTGGGCACCCGGATCTACCGCCAGAGCAGCGAGAAGTTCGACGTGGAGCTGGGTCCGGTGTTCGTCAACTTCCTGCTCGCCGACGAGATCAACCGGGCTCCGGCGAAGGTCCAGTCGGCGCTGCTGGAGGTGATGGCCGAGCGGCAGGTCTCGATCGGCGGCGATACCCACCCGGTGCCGGCCCCGTTCCTGGTGATGGCCACCCAGAACCCGATCGAGCAGGAGGGGGTCTACCCGCTTCCGGAGGCGCAGCGGGACCGGTTCCTAATGAAGGTGGTGGTGGGCTACCCGACCGACCTGGAGGAGCGGGAGATCGTCTACCGGATGGGCGTGGACCCGCCGGAGCCGGAGCCGGTGCTCACCCCCGAGGATCTGGTCCGGCTGCAGCGCAAGAGCGACCAGGTGTTCGTACACAACGCGCTGGTCGACTACGCGGTCCGGCTGGTCCTGGCCACCCGCGGCCCGGCCGAGCACGGCGCGCCCGAGGTGGCCGGGCTGGTTCAGTACGGTGCCAGCCCGCGCGCCTCGCTCGGGATCGTGCGGGCCGCCCGGGCGCTGGCGTTGCTGCGGGGGCGGGACTACGTCCTGCCCGCGGAGGTGGTCGATGTGGCCGCGGACGTGCTGCGGCACCGGCTGGTGCTCAGCTACGACGCGCTGGCCGACGATGTCCCGGCTGACCAGATCGTGGCCCGGATCATCGAGTCGGTGCCGGCGCCGACCATAGCCCCCCGGCAGAGCGCCACCCCGCCCGCCGTACCGGCGCCGCCCGGTCCGGGGGCGCCGGCGTGACCGGCCTGCCCGCCGACGCCCAGGCCGCCGGCGCGGTCCTGACCCGGCTGCAGCTGCTGGTGACCCGGCGGCTGGACGGACTGCTGCAGGGTGACTACCTGGGGCTGCTGCCCGGCCCGGGCAGCGAGCCGGGGGAGTCGCGGGAGTACCGGGCCGGCGACGACGTACGGCGGATGGACTGGCCGGTGACCGCCCGCACCACGGTGCCGCACGTGCGGCAGACCGAAGCCGACCGGGAGCTGGAGACCTGGCTGGCGGTGGACCTGTCGGCGAGCCTGAGCTTCGGGACCGCCGGCCGGCTCAAGCGGGACCTGGTGCTGGCCGCCGCGGCCGCGCTCACCCACCTGACGGTGCGCGGCGGCAACCGGGTGGGGGCACTGGTGGCCAGCGGCGCCGGCATCCGGCGGCTGCCGGCGCGACCCGGGCGGCGGGCCGCGCAGGGGCTGCTGCGGGCGGTCGTGGGTACCGAGGCCACGCCCGGCCGGGTGGACCTCGGAGGGCTGGTTGACCAGCTAAGCCGGCCCCGCCGGCGGCGCGGCCTGGCGGTGCTGATCTCGGACTTCCTGGCCCCGCCGGAGCAGTGGGAGCGGCCGGTCCGGCGGCTGTCGGTGCGGCACGACGTGCTGGCGATCGAGGTGGTGGACCCGCGTGAGCTGGCGCTGGTCGACGTCGGGGTGCTCGAGCTGGTGGACCCGGAGACCGGGGCGGTGCACGAGGTGCAGACCGCCAGCCGGGGGCTGCGGGACCGGTACGCGCGGGCGGCGGCGCAGCAGCGGGCGCGGATCGCGGCGGCGCTGCGGCGCTCCGGAGCCGCCCAGCTGCGGCTGCGCACCGACTCCGACTGGCTGGCCGACATCGTCCGGTTCGTGGCCGCCCGCCGGCACGCTCTCAGCAGCGGCGCGGCCCGCGGCGACCGGCCGACCGAAGACAGCGGCAGGGAGGTGCGATGATCCGGTTCCTGCAGCCCTGGTGGCTGCTCGGGCTGCTGCCGGTGGTGCTGGTGGCCGCCGGGTACGGGTGGCGGCAGTGGCGGCGGCGGGTGCACGCGGTGCGGTTCAGCAACCTGGAGCTGCTGCGCCAGATCGCGCCGGCCGGGCTCGGCTGGCGCCGGCACGCCGCCGCGGCCGCGTTCCTGCTCGCGCTGGTCGCGCTCAGCACGGCGATGGCCCGCCCGGCCGTGGACCGGCAGGAGCCGGTCGAGCGGGCCACGATCATCCTCGCCATCGACGTGTCGCTGTCGATGGAGGCCGAGGACATCGCACCGACCCGGCTGGACGCGGCGCAACAGGCGGCGGTCTCGTTCGTCGAGCAGCTGCCGCCCGAGCACCAGCTGGGGTTGGTGGCCTTCGCCCGGTCCGCCAACGTGGTGGTGCCACCCACCACCGACCGGGAGGCGGTGGTGGATGGGATCGAGAACCTGGTGCTGGCCGAGGCGACCGCCACCGGGGAGGCGGTGTTCACCGGCCTGGACGCGATCCGGAACCGGCCGGCCGCCGGTGCCGCGGCCGGCCCGCCGCCGGCCCGGATCCTGCTGCTCACGGACGGCTACCGCACCTACGGCCGGTCGATCGAGGAGGCGTCCGCGGCGGCCTCCGAGGCGAACGTGCCGGTCTCCACGGTGGCGTTCGGGACCGACCACGGGGTGGTGGAGATCGCCGGCCAGCTCTACCGGGTGCCGGTCGACCGGGAGTCGATGGCGACCCTGGCGGAGACCACCGGCGGGCAGTACTACGAGGCCGAGAGCCTGGAAGAGCTCACCGCGGTGTACGAGGACATGGGCAGCTCGGTCGGGCACCGGACCGTACCCCGCGAGATCACCCAGTGGTACCTGGCCGGCGCGCTGGCGCTGGCCCTGCTGGCGGGCTCGCTGAGTCTGCTCTGGACCTCCCGGCTGCTGCCCTGACGGCCGGCCGCCGCCCTGATCGGACTGTCCCGGTCGTCGACCCGCTAGGCTGCCCGCCATGGCTCGCACTGTGCTGGTGACCGGCGGCAACCGCGGGATCGGGCGATCCGTGGCGGAGGCGTTCGTCGCCGGCGGGAACCGGGTGGCGGTCACCCACCGCGGTGCCGGGGCACCGGCCGGGACGCTCGGGGTGGCCTGCGACGTCACCGACCCGGCGGCGGTGGACGCCGCGTTCGGCACGGTCGAGGCCGAGCTGGGCCCGGTGGAGGTGCTGGTGGCCAACGCCGGGATCACCGACGACACGCTGCTGATGCGGATGCGCGATGACCAGTTCACCCGGGTGCTGGACACGAACCTGACCGGCGCCTGGCGGTGCGCCCGGCGGGCCGCCACCCGGATGGTCCGCGCCCGCTGGGGACGGATGATCTTCGTCTCGTCGGTGGTCGGCCTGTACGGCAGCGCCGGGCAGGTCAACTACGCGGCGAGCAAGGCCGGCCTGGTCGGGATGGCCCGCTCGATCACCCGGGAGCTGGGCAGCCGGAACGTCACCGCGAACGTGGTCGCGCCCGGCTTCGTCGCCACCGAGATGACCGCCGCGCTGCCCGAGCAGCGGCAGGCCGAGTACCGCTCGGCGATCCCGGCCGGCCGGTTCGCCGAGCCGGCCGAGGTGGCCGGCGTGATCACCTGGCTGGCCGGGGACACGGCCGGGTACGTCTCCGGCGCGGTCATCCCGGTCGACGGCGGCCTGGGCATGGGTCACTGACGGAGGAGGCGCACGATGACAGGACTGGTGGCCGGCAAGCGGCTGCTCGTCACCGGCGTGATCACGGAGCAGTCGATCGGGTACGCGGTCGCCCGGCTGGCGCAGCAGCAGGGTGCCCGGATCGTGCTCACCGGCTACGGGCGGATGTCGCTGGTGGAGCGGGTGGCCCGGAAGCTGCCGGAGCCGCCGCCGGTGATCGAGCTGGATGTCACCGACCAGGCGCAGCTGGCGGCGCTGCCGGAGCAGGTCCGGCCGCACCTGGACGGGCTGGACGGGGTGGTGCACTCGATCGCGTACGGCCCGCCGGCCGCCCTCGGCGGCGGGTTCCTGACCGCCGGCTGGGAGGACGTGGCGACCGCGGTGCACGTGTCCGCGTACTCCTACCAGGCGCTGGCGATGGCGGCCCGGCCGCTGCTGGGGCCGGGCAGCGCGCTGGTCGGGCTGACCTTCGACGCGAGCGTGGCCTGGCCGGCGTACGACTGGATGGGGGTTGCCAAGGCCGGGCTGGAGGCCACCTCCCGCTACCTGGCCCGCTATCTGGGTCCGGAGGGCATCCGCAGCAACCTGGTCTCGTCCGGCCCGGTGCGCAGCATGGCGGCCCGGTCGATCCCGGGGTTCGACCAGTTCGAGCAGCCGTGGCATGCCCGGGCTCCGCTCGGCTGGGACCTGGCCGACGCGGAGCCGGCCGCCCGGGCCTGCCTGGCACTGCTGTCCGACTGGTTCCCGGCCACCACCGGCGAGATCGTCCACGTGGACGGGGGCTACCACGCGGTGGGCGCCTGATCACCGCCCCGGCGGTCGACGTGATCTCCGTCCAACGGGATGGAGTGGCCGGCCGGCATCTGGCACCATGGCGCCGTGGGCTACGACGCATTTCTGCTGGTGTCGTTCGGGGGGCCGGAGCGCCCGGAGGACGTGCTGCCGTTCCTGCAGAACGTGACCCGTGGCCGCCGGGTGCCGCCGCAGCGGCTGGCCGAGGTGGCCGAGCACTACCAGCAGTTCGGCGGGGTCTCCCCGATCAACGAGCAGTGCCGGGGGCTGCTGGCCGCGCTGCGGACCGAGTTCGCGAGCCATGACCTGCCGCTGCGACAGTACTGGGGCAACCGGAACTGGCATCCGATGCTGGCCGACACGCTGGCGGGCATGCGCGACGACGGGGTCACCCGGGCGCTGGCGTTCGTGACCAGCCCGTACGGGTCCTACTCGTCCTGCCGGCAGTACCTGGACGACCTCGCCGCCGCCCGGGCGGCGGTCGGGCCGCGGGCGCCGACCGTGCACAAGCTGCGGCACTACCACGACCATCCTGGCTTCGTCGAACCGCACGCCGACGGGGTGCGGGAGGCGCTGTCCCGGCTGGAGCCGGCGCCCCGCGAGCGGACCCGGCTGGTGTTCACCGCGCACTCGGTCCCGGCCCAGATGGCCGCCTGGTCCGGCCCGGACGGCGGCCGCTACCAGGCCCAGCTCGCGGAGACCGCGGCGCTGGTGGCGGCGGCCGCCGCACCCGACCTGGAGTGGGACCTGGTCTGGCAGAGCCGCTCCGGCCCGGAGCACGTGCCGTGGCTGGAACCGGACATCAACGCCCATCTGACGGCGCTGGCCGCCGACCGGGTGTCGGCGGTGGTGGTGAGCCCGATCGGCTTCGTCTCCGACCACCTGGAGGTGCTCTGGGACCTGGACACCGAGGCGGCCGGTACCGCCAAGCGGCTCGGGCTGGCGTTCGCCCGGGCCGCCACCCCCGGCGCCGACCCCCGGTTCGTGGCGATGGTCCGGGACCTGGTCACCGAGCGGCTGGCGGCGGAGGAGGTGGGTCCGGGCGGCGTGGTGCCGCGCCAGCGGCTCGGCACGGTGCCGGTCTGGGACACCTGCGCCAGCCACTGCTGCCCGGCCCGGGCGGTCGGGGCGGCGCCCGGCGCGAGCGGGGGCCGGTAGCGGACACAGCACCACAAGGGGGGCGATTCAGGTGGGCAACCGGAGACCGACCGCGACCTGGCTTACCGACATGGACGGGGTGCTGGTGCACGAGGGCCAGCCGGTTCCCGGGGCCGCCGAGTTCGTGGCCAGGCTGCACAGCTCCGAGAAGCCGTTCCTGGTGCTGACCAACAACTCCATGTTCACCCCCCGGGACCTGCTGGCGCGGCTCGGCCGGATGGGGTTCTCGGTGCCGGAGCGGGCGATCTGGACCTCCGCCCTGGCGACCGCCCAGTTCCTGCACGACCAGCGACCGGGCGGCACCGCGTTCGTGCTGGGCGAGGCCGGGCTGACCACCGCGCTGCACGAGGTCGGGTACGTGCTGACCGACTACGCGCCGGACTACGTGGTGCTGGGGGAGACCCGCACCTACAGCTTCGAGGCGATCACCCGAGCGGTCCGGCTGATCCACGACGGGGCGAGGTTCATCTGCACCAACCCGGACGTGACCGGCCCGTCCACCGAGGGCGTGCTGCCGGCGGCCGGCTCGGTCGCCGCGATGATCTCCAAGGCCACCGGGGTGGATCCGTACTTCGTGGGCAAGCCGAACCCGATGATGATGCGCTCGGCGCTGAACACGATCAAGGCCCACTCGGAGACCACCACCATGATCGGGGACCGGATGGACACCGACGTGCTCTGCGGGCTGGAGGCCGGGTTGGAGACCGTCCTGGTGCTCAGCGGGATCAGTACCCGGGCCGACGTCGACCGGTTCCCCTACCGGCCGAGCCGGATCGTCGACTCCGTCGCCGACCTTGTCGACGAGGTCTAACCTGACCACCGACAGCCGATCGACCAAGAGGAGCGCGGGATGAGCGAGCACACTGATCAGACCGGCAACCGCAACCCGGCCGGGAACGGGGCGCCGGCAGCGGCACCGGCCGCGACGGCGGCACCGGTCGCCCCGGCCACCGCGCCGGCGCCCCGGGCGGCCGCTGGGACCGTCAACGCAACTGTCGGCGAGACGGTGGCCGACCGGGCGGAGACGGCGATCGAGCGGGCCGGCGAGGCGGTGGAGCACGCCGCCGCGGTCTCCGGCCGGGTCGCCTCCACCGTGGTCGGCCGGCTGCGCAACGACGCCGAGCTGGCCGCCGACCGCGGCTTCACCCGGATCGAGGACGAGGTGGTTGGCAAAGGTCGCCGGGATCGCCGCCCGGAGCGTGCCGGGCGTTCATGACCTGGGCGGCGACACCGCGCGGTTCTTCGCCTCGGTGAAGGACCGGGTCGGCCTGGGGGAGGCGGGCAAGGCCAACCAGGGGATCTCGGCCCGGCTCGACGGGCGCACCGCGAAGATCAGCGTCACCCTGATGGTGGAGTACGGGGTGCGGGTGTACCCGATCACCGAGCAGGTCCGGGCGGCCGTGATCGAGGCCGTCGAGCGGATGCTCGACCTGCAGGTCAGCGAGGTGAACGTCGTCGTGGACGACGTGCAGGTGCCGGACCCCGGCACCACCGGCTGATCGGCCGCCGGGTCAGGCCAGCGGGGCGTTGCAGGCGGCGACCAGCGCCCGGCGGCAGGCGGTGGTCAGCGGCCGCAGCGCCGCGTCCCGCTGCTGCGCCTCGAACGCGCTGACCGCCCCGCCCGGCGCCACGTTGCCGGCCAGGATCAGCACCCGATCGAGCCGGCTGGCCCGCGCGTACAGCCGGCGGGCCCGCGGGTTGAACACCGGCGGCAGCTCGCCGCCGTCGTCGTGGCGGCGCAGCGCGGCCAGCGCGCTGGCCAGCTCCGGGCGCCACTGGGCGACGTCCAGGTGGGTCAGCTGAGCGGTCGCCGCGGCCAGCGCCCCGGACAGCTCGGCCTCCGCCTCGGCGGCGGTCGCCTCGGCACTGCCCGGGACCGGACCCGGCAGCGGGTAGGACCGCCAGCAGACCGTCCGGAACGTGTCTCCGGAGCCGGACACGTGCGTGCGCACCTCCGGCACCAGCCCGGTCTGGCCGGCCACCGCCGCCTCTCCGACCACCAGTGCCTGGCCGGTGAACCGGCTCTCCGGACCGGGCAGGCCGCGCGGGTCGCCGGGCGCGGGCAACACCAGCCGGATCTCGTCCGGATGCAGCGCCGAGAACCCGGCCAGCGCCTCCCGCAGCGGCACCTCGTCGGCCAGCGAGCCGGCCGGCGACACGACGTGGTCCTCGGTGGCCTCGATCTCGTCGATGACGTCGTCGTACGGAATGAACCCGGCCCGCCATGCCCGCACCCAGGCGACGAACCGGGCCGATCGCCGGGTGCTCTGGCTGGTGGTGCCCGTTGCCGGGGTCATCAGGCTAGGGTACGTGCTCCGGCGCGGCCGCGTCTGCGCCGAACCGCCGCAGGTCGCGGTTTGGGCATCGCCCGCCGCCCGGCTCCCCGGCAGACCCGTCCGGACCGGCGACTGTTGCCGGGTTGCTGGCGTTACCGGCCGAACATCCGATTAGCCGGGTCGCGCCCGGCTGTCCGGCGTGACACGATCGAGGGGTGGTAGCGGCGTTGTTGTGGATCGCGCTGGCGGTCGCGCTGGCGATCGCCGAGGCATTCACCGCCACCCTCGTGCTGATCATGTTCGCGGCCGGCGCGGTGGCGGCGGCGATCGCGGCCGGGCTGGGCGCCGGGGTGGTCGTGCAGGGCGTGACCTTCGCGGTGGTGTCGGGCCTGTCGGTGGTGGCAATGCGGCCTATCATCAAGAAGCACATGCTGCCCGCGATCGCCGGTGCCGACGAGACGATCGGGATCAAGGCGCTGGAGGGCGCGCCCGGGGTCGCGCTCGAGGAGATCACGCAGGACAGCGGGCTGGTGCGGGTGGAGGGTGAGTTGTGGACCGCCCGGGTCTTCGACGCGACCCAGGTGATCGACGCGGGGGAACGGATCCGGGTGATCGAGGTGCGGGGCACCACCGCGCTGGTGTGGCGCGACGAGTTCGGAGACGTGATGGAAGACCAGGAGGCGAGTGACTGATGGAGATCGTTGTCGCGTTGGTGGTGCTGGCGCTGGTTCTGGCGGCCGTGACCACCCTCGGCAAGATGGTCCGGATCGTGCCGCAGCAGCGGATGGACGTGGTCGAGCGGTTCGGCCGCTACCGGCGCACCCTCGGTCCCGGCCTGAACGTGATCGCCCCCTACGTCGACCGGGTCCGCACCAAGGTGGACATGCGCGAGCAGGTGGTCAGCTTCCCGCCGCAGCCGGTCATCACCTCCGACAACCTGGTGGTCTCGATCGACACCGTGCTCTACTTCCGGGTGATCAACCCGAAGGACGCCACCTACGAGATCGCCAGCTTCATCTACGGCATCGAGCAGCTCACCGTGACCACGCTGCGCAACGTGATCGGGTCGATGGACCTGGAGCAGACCCTGACCAGCCGGGAGACGATCAACCGCCATCTGCAGGCGGCGCTGGACGAGACCACCGGCAAGTGGGGCGTGAAGGTGACCCGGGTGGAGATCAAGGCGATCGAGCCGCCGCCGAGCATCCGGGACGCGATGGAGAAGCAGATGCGCGCCGAGCGGGACCGGCGGGCCACGATCCTCAACGCCGAGGGGGTCAAGCAGTCCGCGATCCTCACCGCCGAGGGGGAGAAGCAGGCCGCGGTGCTGCGCGCCGACGGTGACCGGCAGGCCCGGATCCTGCAGGCCGAGGGCCAGGCCAAGGCGGTGCGGACGGTGTTCGGGGCGATCCACACCGCGAACCCGGACTCCAAGGTGCTGGCCTACCAATACCTGCAGGCGTTGCCGCAGATCGCCAACGGCACGGCCAACAAGGTCTGGGTGGTGCCGGTCGAGATGACCAGGGCGCTGGAGGGGCTCGGCGGCGTACTGGGCAACCTCGGGCAGCTGGCCGGGGGTGGTCCGAAGCAGAGTGCCGAGGAGGAGTCGGCCCTGGCCGAGGAGGCGCTGGCGGCGGCGGCGGAGGCGGCCCGGGTGGCCGAGGCGGTGGCCGAGGATGTGCGGCAGGCCGAGGCGACCGCCGGGGGCGGGCCGCGGCAGCTGCCCAGCTCCGGCGGCATGCCGGCCTCGTCCGGGCTGGACGCCCAGCGGGAGCCGGAGCGCGGCTGACGGTCGGCCCACCCGAGCCGGGAAGGGACCCGGAGTCCGTGGAGCTGGTGACCGACCCGGAGGACGAGCGGATCGCCGACTACCGGGCATTGACCGATGTCGCGCTGCGCACCCAGTGGGAGCCGCCGCACGGGCTGTTCATCGCCGAGGGTGAGCTGGTGCTGCGGCGCGCCCTGAAGGCCGGGTACACCCCCCGCTCGTACCTGCTGGATGTGGCCCGGGTGCCGGCGCTGGCGGACCTGCCCGGCGCTCCGGTCTACGCCGCCGAAGCGCAGGTGCTCCGGCAGACCACCGGCTTCCACGTGCACCGAGGCGTGCTCGGCTCGTTCCACCGGCGGGCGCTGCCGGCCGCCGCTGACGTGCTGGCGGCCGCCCGGCAGGTGCTGGTCTGCGAGGACGTGAACAACCACACCAACCTCGGCGCCATCTTCCGCAGCGCGGCCGGGCTCGGGATGGACGGGGTGCTGCTGTCACCCTCCTGCGCCGACCCGCTCTACCGCCGCAGCGTGCGGGTGAGCATGGGGGAGGTCTTCGCGGTGCCCTACGCCACCCTGGCGCCGTGGCCGGACGCGCTGGCGGCGGTACGCGCGGCCGGGTTCACGGTGCTGGCGCTGACCCCGGCCGCCGGTGCGGTGCCGATCCACCGGCTCGACCCGGCCGCCCGAACCCGGCCCGCGCTGCTGCTCGGCGCGGAGGGCCCGGGCCTGTCCGGGCCGGCCCTGGCCGCCGCCGACCTGCAGGTGACCATCCCGATGCGGTCCGGGGTCGACTCCCTCAACGTCGCCGCCGCGGCCGCGGTCGCCTGCTGGGAGCTGGCCCGCGACCGCTGACCGGACGACCCCGCCCCCGCCAGAGATGCAACCTCCCGGGCGACGACGGTACGGTGGTCGCCGGCACCGCGATTACGCAGGACGGCACGCAATCGGGGCAGCTGGTGTGGCGCTGCTAGCGCACGGCACGGTCAGACCGGCCGGGCAGAATCGGGTGCGTGCTGGTTGCGGTGGCCCCGGACGGGACGGGCGGCGGGTGGCTGCGCCCGGCCGGCGATAGTGGGGCGGCTGGGCCGGCGCGGCGAGTCGGCGACCTGGCGGTGGCGGTCCGGCGGTGGGAGGCGCGAGACCAGCCGCGCTGGCTGTGGGCGGCCACCGCCGCGGTCTACCCGGCGCTGCTGGCCGCCGGCGTCCGGGTCGCGCGCTGCCATGACCTGGAGCTGACCGAGGCGCTGTTGCTCGGACACGCCGGCCGATGGGGGCAGCCGCGGTCGGTGGCGGCGGTGCTGGCCCGCCGGGCCGGGGCGCCGGTGCCGCCCGACCCGCCCGCACCGGCGGTCCAGCCGCCCGGCGGTGCCCAGCAGACCCTGTTCGAGGCCACCCCGGCGGTCACCACCGACCCGACCCCCGACCTGCTGGCCGGCTTCGCCGACCAGCAGGGCCGGATCGCCGGCACCGCCGATCCGGGCCGGTTCCGGCTGCTGGTCGCCGCCGAGTCGGCCGGTGCGCTGGCCGCCGCCGAGCTGGGTCACACCGGCCTGCCGTGGCGGGTGGACGTGCACGACGCGGTGCTGACCGAGCTGCTCGGCGCCCGTTCGCCGGTGGGTGGGCTGCCGCGCCGGCTGGCCGAGCTGTCGGCGGCGATCGCGGAGGCGCTGGCCGCCCCCGGGCTGCACCCGGACTCGCCGGCTGAGCTGCGCCGCGCGTTCGCCCGCGCCGGGCACGATCTGCCGGACACCCGGGCCTGGTCGCTGCGCCGGATCGATCACCCGGCCGTGCCGCTGGTGCTGGAGTTCAAGGAGCGGTACCGGCTCTTTACCGCGCACGGCTGGGCGTGGCGGGACGCCTGGGTCCACGCCGGGCGGTTCAAGCCGGAGTATGTGCCCGGCGGCGTGGTGTCCGGCCGGTGGG
Source organism: Micromonosporaceae bacterium (assembly GCA_009377645.1). Classification (GTDB taxonomy): domain Bacteria; phylum Actinomycetota; class Actinomycetes; order Mycobacteriales; family Micromonosporaceae; genus Natronosporangium. The sequence goes on from WHTQ01000032.1 coordinate 14,535, forward strand.
CCACCCGCGGCGGCGGCGCGCTGCAGATCCCCAAGGCGGTGCGGCGGGCGGTGGTGGCCGACCCGGGCTGGCGGCTGGTGGTCGCCGACGCCGGTCAGCTGGAGCCGCGGATCCTCGCCGCGGTCTCCGGCGACCCGCGGCTGGCCACCGCTGCCGCCGGCGGTGACCTGTATGCGACGCTGGCGGCCGAGTCGTTCGACGGCGACCGGGCCCGGGCCAAGCTGGCGCTGCTGGGCGCGATGTACGGCCAGACCGGCGGGTCCGCGCTGCCGGCGATCGGCGTGCTGCGCCAGCAGTACCCGACCGGCTGGCAGTTCCTCGAGCAGGCCGCCCGCACCGGCGAAGCCGGCGGGCTGGTCCGCTCCTGGCTCGGCCGGACCTGCCCGCCGCCGGCCGCGCTGGCCGGCAGTCCGCCAGAGCTCGGCGAGGTGGGCGACGGTGACCCGGACGGAGGCGCCGCCGGACCGGATGCCCGGGCCCGCGCCCGGGGCCGGTTCACCCGCAACTTCGTCATCCAGGCCACCGCCGCCGAATGGGCGGCGACGATGTTGGCCTGCCTCCGGACCGGGCTCGCCGGCCTGGCCGCCCAGCTGGTGTTCTTCCAGCACGACGAGGTGCTCGTCCACTGCCCGGAGCAGGAGGTCGAGACGGTGACCGGAGCGGTGCACGCGGCCGCGGCGCAGGCCGGCCGGCTGCTGTTCGGCCAGACCCCGGTGCGGTTCCCGCTCGACTCGGCCGCGGTGAGTTGCTATGCCGACGCCGACTGAGACGATAGGCTGCCGAAGGTTTCGGGCGACGCCTGCACAACCGGGCTGGAGGTTCCCCGTGACCGTCGCGTCGGAGCGGTCAAGCGAAGCCAGCGACGTCGGCTCGGTCGGTAGTGGTCGGCCCGCCGGGCTGGTGTTGGCTGCCGGTGGCGGGCGGCGGCTGGGTGGCCCGAAGGCTCTGCTGCGCCGCGGCGGCACGCTGCTGGTCGAGCACGCGGCGCAGACTGTACGCGCGGCCGGCTGCGACCCGGTCGTGGTGGTGCTGGGCGCGGCCGCAGAACAGGTCCGCGCCGCCGCCGACCTGCCCGGCTGCACGGTGGTGGTGAACCATGCGTGGGCCACGGGAGTGGGTTCGTCGCTGCGGGCCGGGCTGACGGCGGCCGAGCAGACCGGCGCCGAGGCGGTGCTGGTGGTGCCGGTGGACATGCCCGGGATCACCGTCGAGGCGGTGAGCCGGGTGGCGGCGCTGCCACATCGTGACGCGCTGGTCTGCGGCACCTTCGCCGGGCGGCGCAGCTATCCGATGCTGCTCGGCCGCGCCCACTGGGCGGGCATCGCGACGCTGGCCGCCGCCGACGTCGGCGCCCGCCCGTACCTGCTGGCCCGGGCGGCGCAGGTGACCGACATCGCCTGCGACCAGGTGGCTACGCCGGACGATGTGGACACTCCGGATGCCGCGGCCCGCTGGGGGATCGAGCCGGCCGGGTAGCGCTGGTCAGCCTCGGCGCCGCACGTCATCGGGCGCCCGGTGGGTGACGACGAACCTGGGGACGCCCATTGGATGGGTGCCGTAGGTGGCCGGCACTGGCTTCCGAAGTGCGGTAGGCGACCCGCGCGGTCGCGCTCGCCGTCGCCGCGTCCCCATTGTTGGTCCAGGCGAAGAGGTGTGCGAACCCGCTTTGGCCGGACCGGCGATAAAGCCATCCAGCGACACCGACGCCGCAACGTACACCGACAAGGTGGCAGACCATGACCTGTGGCGGTTTCCTCCCGAGCGGCAGGTCCCCAGCTGTCCGATCTGGATCGGAGACCGCCACCACCTGACACCGCGCCGCTCGTCTTGCGGGCCGAGGCCGGATTGATCAGACTCAGTGCGTGCACGAGGCCGCGGCAGTCTCCGCCCTGGCGGTCACGCTGAGCCTCGCGCTACGCCGACCAGCCCTCCCGTTCGGCCGGCGGGTCGGCCCGGGACTCACCGCCGGCCTGGGAGTGCTGATCCTGGTCATCGCCGGCGACCTGCGGGCGGACGACCTGACCGGGGCGCTGGCGGTCCTGTGGCGACCGCTAGTGGCGCTGGCCTCGATCATGGTGATGACCGGCGTAGCCGCCCGGGTGGGGCTGTTCCGGCAGCTGGCCGGGCTGGTCCTGCCGTACGCCGGAGCCGGCGCCTCCCGTCTGTTCGGGCTAGTGTTCGCGCTCAGCCTGGCCACCGCCGCGGTGTTCAACAACGATGCCGCGATCCTGGTGCTCACGCCGGTGGTGGTGGTGCTGGTGCGGGAGCTCTACCCGGACACCCAGTTCCTGCTGCTGCCGTTCGCGGTCGCGGTGTTCATGGCCGCCGGGAGTCGCCCCGTTCCTGACCTCGAACCCGATGAACACGGTGGTGGCCGGCGCCGCCGGGATCGACTTCAACTCGTACGCGAGCCGGATGGTGCCGGTCGCGCTGGTGGCGGCGGCGGTCACCTTCCTGGTCCTGCGGTGGGTGTTCGCCACTGAGCTCCGGTCCGCGCCGCCGGCCGTCGCCGCCGCGTCCGGCACCGGCTGGACCGGCGCCCAGCGGTGGGCGCTGGCGCTGGTGCTGGCGGTGCTGATCGGCTATCCGGCCGCCGCGCTGGCCGGCCTGCATGTGTTCGTGGTGGCCGGGACGGGTGCGGTGCTGGCGCTGGCCTGGCGGGGGGTAGGGCGACCCGCCGAGGTGCTGCGGTCGGCCGTCGCGTGGGAGATCATCGTTTTCCTGCTCGGGATGTTCGTGCTGGCCAAGGGACTGCAGAACGTCGGCGTCGTGGAGCGGCTGCGGGAGCTGTACGAGACGGGTGGCGGGACGGCCGTGGTCGGGGTGACCTCGGCGGCCGGCTCGGCGCTGATCAACAACCACTCGATGGCGCTGGCCAACCTGCTCGCGATCCAGGATCTACCGGGAGCGGGGGAGAAGACCTACCTGGCCGCGCTGGTCGGCGGCGACCTGGGACCCCGGGTGCTGCCGATCGGCTCGCTGGTCGGGCTGCTCTGGCTGACCCTGCTGGGGCGGCTCGGCGTCGAGGTGCCGCTACGGTTCCGAGCCTGGCGGTCTCGCTGGGCGTGCTGGCGCTGCTCTGACCGCCCGCCACCCACCCCCCGCTCCCGGGCCGGTTACCGGTGGGACTCCGGTGCGGAGTCGTCCGGCGCATCCGATCCGCGATGGCACGGGTGCCCGCCGGCGTGCCCGCGCCCGTGCCCCTGCCACCGGCCCTGCCAGTGCCGGTGCCGGCCACGCTTGACGATCATGATCGCCAGCACCCCGAGCAGGATCACCGGCCATACCGGTCCGCTCGATGCGATGGCCCACACACCGGTCACCACCGCCGCGGCCACCACCAGCCCGACCACCGGCACCGCGGGGCGGGGCCATCCGGACCGGGGGCGGCTACCCCAGCCGGACCGCTGGCCCCGGCCCGGCCGGTCGGCCGGGGGCGCCTCGGCCGGCGGCAGGTCCGCGGTCAGCTCCGGCAGCTGGTCCCGGTAGGTCGTCGCGTACACCGCAGCCAGCCGCTGCTCGCCCTCGTCGAGGGTGAGCCGTCCCTCGCTCATCGCCGTGCGCAGCAGGGTGGCTACCTCTTCCCGCTCGGCGTCCGATGCCCGTACCCGGTTGGTGTGGGGCTCGCTCATGATGACCTCCCTGGTTTGTTGCCTCCAGCGTGCGGTGCGGCGGCGCGGACCGCGTCGGGCCGGCGGAGACACCGTGGCTACGCCCGCCGGAGCAGCCGACCGGGCCGGCTACCACCGCCGGCGTACTCGGGCCGGTCCGGCGGGTGGACGCGGAACGCCCCACCGGTCGCCTACCGTCGGAGCATGGACACCAGCTGCCCACCGGAGCCCCCGGCGGGCCGGCGCTGGCCAGGGCCGCACGGGTGGCCGGACCGCTGGCCGCACGGGTGGCCGGACCGCTGGCCGCACAGGTGGCCGGACCGGGGGCCACGGCACCCGGCCGGCCTGGCGGTGCTGATCGCGGTGGTACAGGTGGTGGGCACCACGCTGACCGCCCGGGGGGAGGCCGCCACCCTCGACCCGCTCGGGTACGCGCTGCTGGCCGCCGGCGGGTTGGCGCTGGCGGCGCGGCGGCGCTGGCCGGTCGCCACCGCCGCCGCGACGGTCGCCACCACGGTGGTCTACGGCGGGCTCGGCTACCCGACCGGCCCCACCTTCGTGGCGCTGATCATCGCCGGGGTGGGCGCGGTGAAGGCCGGCCACCGGTACCCGGTGTGGGGGATCGCCGCCGGCGGGTACGCGGGATGGGTCGCGCTGGCCGGTCCGACCCTGCGGCAGGCGGCGGTGCTGGCGGCCTGGGTGGTGGGCGGGCTGCTGGTCGCGGAGTGGTCCCGGGCCGGCGCCCAGCATCGGGTCCGGCTGGCGCAGGTGCGCGCCGAACGGGCCCGGGCAACCGAGGAGCAGCAGCGCCGGCAGGCCAGCGAGGAGCGACTGCGGATCGCGCAGGAGCTGCACGACGTGCTGGGCCACCACCTGTCGTTGATTAACGTACAGGCCGGGGTCGGGCTGCACCTGATGGACAGCCGGCCGGAACAGGTCCGGGTCGCGCTGGGCACGATCAAGCAGGCTAGCGCGGAGGCGCTGCGGGAGGTCCGGTCGGTGCTGGCCACCCTCTACCCGGCCGAGCAGGCGCCACCGCGTACGCCGGCCGCCGGGCTGGACCGGCTGGCGGCGCTGACCGTCGACGCCGGCCTGCCGGTGCACGCCTCGGTGGTGGGCACCAGCCGGCCGCTGCCCCCGGAGCTGGACCGGGCCGCGTACCGGATCGTGCAGGAGGCGCTCACGAACGTGCGCCGGCACGCCGGGGCTGGTGCCACCGCCGCGGTGGTGGTCGACTACCGGCAGGATGAGCTGGTGGTGGAGGTGACCGACGACGGCAGCGCCGCCCTGGCGGGTGGGGCGGTGGCCGAGGGGAACGGGATCGGCGGGATGCGGGAGCGGGCGGCCGCGCTCGGCGGTTCGCTGGACGCCGGGCCGCGACCGGAGGGCGGGTTCCGGGTGCTGGCCCGGCTGCCGCTGCCGGCCGGGTCGGAGCCGGCGCCGTGATCCGGGTGCTGCTCGCCGACGACCAGGCGCTGGTGCGGGCCGGGTTCCGGGCGCTGCTGGACGCCGAGCCGGACATCGAGGTGGTCGGCGAGGCCGGCGACGGCGCCCAGGCCGTCCGGCTGGCCGGCCAGACCCGGCCGGACCTGGTGCTGATGGACATCCGGATGCCCGGCACCGACGGGTTGGAGGCGACCCGCCGGATCGCCGCCGACCCGGCGCTTCAGGACACCCGGATCGTCATCCTGACCACCTTCGAGCTGGACGAGTACGTGTTCGAGGCGCTCCGGGTCGGGGCCGCCGGGTTCCTGGTCAAGGACACCGAACCGGCCGACCTGGTACGCGGGGTGCGGGCGGTCGCGGCCGGCGACGCGCTGCTGTCGCCGGGGGTGACCCGGCGGGTGATCGAGCAGTTCGCGGTCCGGGCGGCCAGCCCCCGCCCGCCGCGTGCGCTGGCCGAGCTGACCGACCGGGAGCGGGAGGTGACGGCGCTGGTCGGGGCTGGGCTGTCGAACGACGAGATCGCCCAGAAGCTGGTGGTCAGCCGGGCTACCGCCAAGACCCACGTGTCCCGGGCGATGGGCCAGCTGGGCGCCCGGGACCGCGCCCAGCTGGTCGTGTTCGCGTACGAGGCGGGGCTGGTCCGACCGGGCTGGCTCCCGTAACCGACACACGGCCGGAGCGCAGATGAGCGCGGCTCGCCTATACTCCGGATCGTGCCGCGCGAACCGGGGGGACGTCCCGGCGCTGACCGCCGCAGCCTCGCCACGCCGCTGCGGCTGGCCGGCGTCGGGGTCTGCGTGCTGGTGCTGGTGGTCGCGGTGGCCGGGCTGGCCGGCGGTCTGGAGCGGGTGCCGGCGCCGCAGCTGCCGGTGGTGGCGGTCGACGAGGTGTCCGAGGGCGAGCCGTGGAACGTCACGGTCACCGCCGCGCACCTGTTCCGGGAGCTGGGCGACTACTCGCCGGTGGACGAGGACAACCATTGGTTGGTGATCGAGACCAACGTCGAGGTGACCGCCGATGAGAGCCGCGGTGACGTCAGCTCCGCCCTGTACCCGTGGGGAGTTGAGGGCCTGGTCAGCGAGTTCAAGCTGACCGGCCTGGAGGAGGGCGCGTTCGGCGCGGACGAGGTCCTGCTGGTGCGCGACAGCACCCAGGTGGGGGCCCTGCACCCGGGGCTGGTCGAGCGGGTGGTGTTCCTGTGGGAGCAGGCCGGTGACGCGCCGGTGCCGACCGAGGTCACGGTGCGGATCGTCAGCATGACGCTGCGGGAGTCGACGCTCAGCGGTCACATGGAGTGGCTGGATCCCGAGCCTCGGGCGCGGGTGACGGTCCCGGTGCGAGATCGGCGGGACGAGTCGTGAGCCCGAACGGCCAGGACCCGCCGCCCTCGCCGCGGTTCACGACCGGGCCGCTGCGGTGGCGGGCAGCCGTGCCGCAGCACCGCTCACCCGGAGGGTCCCGGATCGGCTCGGCGCTCGCCGCGCTGGTGCTGCTGGTCGTGGTGGTGGCGGCCGGCGGGCTGGTCGTCGGCACCGAGCTCAACGACGACCGGCGGTTTCGGGAGTTCGTCGCCAGCGGCCCGGTCGGCGAGCCGGTGTCTGCCCATACGGTGGACCTGACGGTGCTGGGCGCGCGTACCGCCGCCACGATCGTCGAGGAGCCCGGCTTCATCCCGCGCGACACCGCCGGTGTGTGGGTGCTGGTCCGGATCCGGGCGCTCGCCCAGCGGGAGCCGGTGTCGATCGGCTACGCCGCGGTCCGGGACTCCGCCGGCCGGGAGTGGTCGGCCACCGAGCGGGTGGAGCAGCCGCTGGTCGGCTTCGGCTACCAGCTCGAGCCGGGGATCCCGGTCGAGGCGGAGGTGGTCTTCGAGGTGCCGCGGGAGGTGGCCACCGACCTGACCGTGCGGCTCGGCGATGCCGGCGTGGATCTGCGGATGCAGACGGTGGCCGAGGTGCCGGTGCCGGTCGACGAGGCGGCGGTCGCGGCCGGGCTGGCCGCTACGGAGCCGCTGGTGCTGGCCGATCCGGAGCTGGTGATCGCCGACCCGCAGGTGCTGGTCGGGACCGAAGGCAACGGGCGATGACCGCGGCGGGCGGCCGCGGCTGGTGGCGGCGAAACTGGTGGGGCCTGCTGGCGCTGGTGCCGGTGCTGGTCACGGCGGTCGCGTTGAGCCCGAACGACGCGTACGAGGTGTGGCGGACCGCGCAACCGCGGGAGGCGGTCGGCCCGGACCGGGACGGCTGGATCAGCTACGGCGGGACCCGGCTGCGGCTGGCCGCGGTGGTCCCGGCCGACCTGCGCGACCCGGACACCGAAGAGCCGTACCAGCTGCCGCCCGGCCTGCAGGCCTGGCAGGCCACGGTGACGTTCGGCCGGCTCGCCGACCCGGACAACAGCCTGCTGGGGTGCGCGTTCCTGCTGGAGGACGAGGCCGGCCGCCGGTTCGGTGATCATCCGACCGAACTGGGCGGGGCCGAGCTGGCCGGGGGGTCCATCGGCCCGACCATCTGCCGCCCGGACGAACCGGAGGACGACACCTTCGAGGCGATAGCACTGTTCCTGCTGCCGGAGTCGACGCGGCCGGCGGCGCTGCTGCTGACCGCCAGCGACCAGCTGCCGGCCTATGCCAGGTTCGAGCTGGACCCGGCGGCGTTGCCGGCCGGGTAGGCGCCATACACCGGCCCGGGCGGCGGCGGGACGTGGACCGGGGCTCCGTTTCCGGTCCCCGGTGGGTGTGCTGGTGCGGGGGCGCCATACACCGGCCCCGGTGGTGGCGGCACGTACGCGTGGGCGCCGTGGACCGGCCCGGGCGGTGGGGGGACCATCGCGGCCGCGGCCGGCTCCGGCTCGCCGGTTGGATCCGCGGCCGCCGGTGCGGAAGCCGGTCCGGGCCGGCTGGCGTGCACCGCCCGGTCCACCGCCGCCGCCAGCAGGCACACCAGCACCGTGGTGCCGACCGCCCGGTTGACCGCCCCGAGCGGCCAGGACAGCGCGAACCACACGCCGGTTGGGTCCTGCGGCCCGATCAGCCACCGTTGCAGCTCCCACAGCCAGTCGGAGAGGGTCTTGGCGGCCACGAACGCCAGGCAGAACAGCAGCATCGGGGGCAGCCCGGCGCGCAGCAGCATCCGGGCGCCGTGCACCAGCGGGAGGAACCGGTCCCGCAGGTCCGCGGTGACGGTGTTGGTAACCCACCGCACCGGCCGGGGGGCGGCCAGCCATCGCTGCTGGGCGCGCTGGTAGAGCGGCCGGTTCCGGAGCCGGTGCCCGGTGCCGGCCGGCTCGGCCGGAGCCGACTGGAACCCGAGCACCACCGCCCCGATCGCCAGCCACGAGAGCGGGATGATCAGGACCGCGTCCACCGACCCGAGCTGCCCGACCAGCCAGCTGACCGGGCCCTCCGAGCTCGGGGCGGCACCGCTGGCGGTCCCGACGCCCTCGTCCCAGATGGTCCGGACGGCGTGGAACAGCCGCCGGTTCCCGCCCCAGTCGATGATCTTCTCGGAGATCGCCTTGAACGCGATCACCCCGACCAGCGTGAGCCAGATCAGCTCCAGGTAGGCGCCGGGCAGGCCCAGCCAGGCGCGCCGCTCGGTGGCCGACCACCGGGCCAGCAGCGACCGGGCGACGATCGAGGCGAGCACGACGATCACCAGCGAGACGCTCAGGTCGTACGGCAGCCGGTCCGTCACCTGCATCGTCGGCTCGGGCTCAGCACCGGTGTCGAGGCTGTCCACGAGGTTGATCATCATGCGGTCCATGAAGTCTTGGAAAACCCGGCTGCTGTAGTCGAAGATGTCGTCCCGCAGCCAGTCCTCGAAGTAGTAGATCGTCATGAACGGCACCAGCACGCTGGCCAGGTGCCGGATCACCGACGGGGGCTTCTCCCCTCCGCCGAGGAACGGCAGCGAGGGTCGCAGCACCCGCAGCATCAGCACCAGCGCGGTCAGCGTGGTCATCGGCGCCAGCAGCAGCACCAGCCAGGCCAGCTCGGCGTTGACCAGGCTCACCCGGACCGCGGCCCGGAGCACCAACTCGCGCGTGACGGTGGCGGCCAGGAACAGGGTCAGCAGCGCCGGCCAGTGCCGCCACAGCAGCCGGGCCGCGGTCACCAGCACCCCGACCGAGTCCGACAGCGTGCCGACCAGCCCGCGCCGCCGCGACCCGTCCCCCCACGAGGGTCGGCCGGTGGCGGTCGGTGCCTGGCTGCGCATCGGTCGCACCGCACCATGCTGCCACAGCCGCGCTCGGGCGGATTTCCCCAGCCGTTCACAGGGTCGTCCACAGGTTTGTCCACAACCCTGTGGATCGGGTGGCCGGCCGGCTACCCGAGGTTGTGGCGGGCGGTGGCGGGCGGGCGCAGACCCAGCACCGCCTCGGCCATCCGGGTCGCCGCCACCGCCGGCGCGACGTCGTGGACCCGGACGATCCGGGCGCCGTACAGGATGCAGATGACCACCGCGGCGAGCGTGCCGGGCAGCCGCTCCTCCCGGGGCAGGTCGAGGGTCTCGCCGATGAAGTCCTTGTTGGACACTGCCACCAGGGTCGGGTAGCCGAGCCCGGCGATCTCGGGCAGCCGCCGGGTCAGCTCCAGCGAGTGGTGGGTGTTCTTGTTCAGGTCGTGCCCCGGGTCGACGATGATCCGCTCCGCCGGCACCCCGTGGCTGATCGCCAGGGCGACCCTACGGCGCAGGAAGTCGGCCACCTCGACGACCACGTCGCGGTAGCTGGGCCGCGGGTACGGGGTGCGGGGTGCGGCCAGGCTGTGGGTGATCACGAGCGTGGCGGCGCTGTCCGCGACCACCTCGGCCAGCCGCGGGTCGTGCAGCCCACTGGTGTCGTTCACGACATCGGCACCGGCGTCGATCGCCTGCCGGGCCACCTCCGGCCGGTAGGTGTCCACCGAGATCACCGCCGGGGAGTGCGCCCGGGCCGCCGCGATCACCGGCAGCACCCGGGCCAGCTCGCCCTCCACCGACACCGGCGGGCCGGGGCTGAACGGCTGGCCGCCGATGTCGACCCAGTCCGCCCCGTCCGCGACCGCCCGCTGCACCGCCTCGACCGCCCGCGGCAGCGCGAAGGTCCGGCCCTGGTTGTGGAACGAGTCGGGGGTCCGGTTGACGATCGCCATCACCGCCACCCGCTGGCCGAAGTCGAACGTCCGGCTGCCGATCCGCCGGCGGGGGATCGCGAGCTCGGGCAGGAACGCGCCTGCGGGGCTGGACCGCACGGTCATGGACCTTAGCAGCGACCGGTGGTGCGGTCCCCCGGCAGTAGCGGGGGCGGGAAGGGCAGTCCCGCCCCCACCATGCTGTCGCACCGCAGCCGGACGACCGTCCGCTGTGGCGCTTGTCGCGCGGGAGCCATGGCCACGCGAGCGGGTGGTGGTATCACCTCCCCTCGGGGGCGGGCGTCGACAGGAGGCTATGGAAGCGCTCCCATCCACCTACCCCGACTCTAGCCTGGGTCGCGGATTCCGGGCAACAGTTGGGTCTCGGATCGGCCACAGACGTTGACCCCCGTCCGTACGCTCTGTTGCTCTGGCAGGGGACCCGACGGGGATCTGGGGGTTGCTGACCACGGGAGGATGATGGACGCCCGGCTACGGCGCTGGCTGCCCGTGCTGCTGGTGGTGCTGGCGCTGGCCGGTGCCGGGTGGGCGGCCGCGGGCGGAACCGGCCTGTCCGGCGGTCAGCTGCCGCCGCCGCCCGAGGAGCCGCTTCCCACCCCGCCCGCCGCCAGCGACCCGGCCTTGGCCACCGGATCACCCGTCCCGGGGGCGGGTGATCCGGTGGGGGCGGACCTGCCGGGCTGGCTGGGCTGGCTGGTGAGCGCCGTCTTCCTCACCCTGTTCGCCGGGTTGGTCGGCGCACTGCTCTACTTCGGAGGTCGCTACCTGTTCCTCGAGCGGGTGCACCGGCGGGAGATCGTCGAGCAGCCGGCCAGCCAGCCCGGCGGCGTCCTCACCCAGGAGGTCCGGGACGCGGTCCGGGCCGGGTTGGCCGACATCGACGCCGGAGGCGATCCCCGGCGGGCGGTGATCGCCTGCTGGCTGCGGCTGGAGCGGGTGGCGGCCGCGGTCGGCACCGCTCGGCTGGCCGCCGACACCCCGACCGACCTGGTGACCCGGTTGCTGGCCGCGCACCGGGTCAGCGACCGGGCGCTGGGCCGGCTCGCCGACGCGTACCGGCAGGCCCGGTACGCCCCGGCGGAGGTGGACGACGACCTGCTGGTGACCGCCCGGCAGGCGCTGCGGGAGATCGACGCCCAGCTCACCCGGGCAGCCGGCCAACCGGACCCGACGGCGGTGGCCGGATGAGGATGCGTACCCGGATCGCCCGGCTGCTGGCCGGCGGGCTCACGTTCACCGGCTACACCCCGGCCTGGCTGGCCGGCCAGGCCGGGGTGGCCGGCGGCCTGGCGCTGGTGATCAGCACGGTGATCGCGGCGGTGCTCCTGCCGGCCCAGCTCTACCTCGAGTTCTGGCAGATGTGGCTGCTGATCACGGCCGGCCTGCTGATGCTGTGGACGGCCTGGACGCTGCGCGAGCCGCAGCCGCCGCTCGACCTGTCCGCCGACCCGAGCCAGTCCGAGCCGACCCACCGCCCGTACGCGCAGGTCGACCGGTGGGAACGCCGGCTGTCGGTGACCAGCGGCGACCCGGAGTGGTACACCCGGGTGGTGCGAGACCGGATGACCGAGCTGGTGGCCGAACGGCTCCGGCAGCGGCACGGGTTCCGGCTGGCCACCGACCCGCAGCGGGCCCGGGCGGTGCTCGGCGAGGAGCTGTTCGGGTTTCTCACCGAGCCCGTGACCACCACCCCCGACCCGGCCAGGCTGGACCGGCTGCTCACCCGGATTGAGGAGATCTGATGACCACGACCGACCCCGACCCCGAGCTCGCCCTCGAACCGGAGCCGCTGCCGCTGGCCGAGGTGGGTCGCCACGCCCGGGCGGTGCTGGATCAGGTGGGCACCGTGATCGTCGGCAAGCGGGAGCCGCTGGAGCTGGTGCTGGCCGGCATCCTGGCCGGCGGGCACGTGCTGCTGGAGGACTACCCCGGGCTGGCCAAGACCCTGGCGGCGCGGTGCTTCGCGCAGAGCCTCGGGCTGGAGTTCCGGCGGCTGCAGTTCACTCCAGACCTGTTGCCGGCCGACGTCACCGGCTCGTACTTCTACGACCAGAAGCAGGCCGAGTTCGAGTTCCGGCCCGGGCCGGTGTTCACCAACCTGCTGCTGGCCGACGAGATCAACCGGACCCCGCCGAAGACCCAGGCGGCGCTGCTGGAGGCGATGCAGGAGCTGCAGGTCAGCGTGGAAGGCCGCACCTACCCGCTGGCGACTCCGTTCCACGTGCTGGCCACCGCCAACCCGATCGAGTACGAGGGCACCTACCCGCTCCCGGAGGCCCAGCTGGACCGGTTCCTGCTGCGGGTCTCGTTCGGCTACCCGGACCGGGACGAGGAGCAGACCGTGCTGCAGCGCCGGATGGTCCGCCGGCGCGAGCAGGTCAGCCTGCAGCCGGTAATGGACGCGGCGACGCTGCGCCGGGCGCAGGCGGCGATGGAGAACGTGGCGGTGGAGGACTCGGTGTCCGGCTACATCGTGGACCTCGTCGCCGCCACCCGGGAGCATCGCAACGTGCAGGTGGGCGCGTCCCCGCGAGGCTCGCTGGCACTGCTGCTCACCGCCCGGGCGCGGGCGGTGCTGGCCGGGCGGAACTACGTGACGCCGGAGGACGTGAAGGCGGCGGCGCCGGCCGCCCTGGCGCACCGGATCAGCCTGCGCCCGGAGATGTGGCTGCGGCGGGTGGACCCGATCGACGTGGTCGCCGAGATCTGCGACAGCACCCCGGCACCCCGCTCCGAGCTGCTGCCGGCCTACAGCGCCCCGCCCGGCCACGACCCGGGACCGGAGCCGGGGACCGACGCCGGCGCCGGGGCGGACGACCCGGTCCACCGGTACACCCGCGGCGTACGGTGATGACTGTTACGCCTGCCTCCGGCCGGGGCTGGCTGCCGACCCGGGCGTTGCACCGGGCGGCCGGGGTCGGCGGGCTGGCGCTGCTGGCCGCCGCCGCACTCGGCCAGTGGGAGCTGGTGCTGCTGGCCGGGCCGTTCCTGCTCGGGCCGGCGGTGTCGCTGGCGGTGCGCCCGGCCCGGCAGCCCGAGGCCACTCTCACCCTGGAGGCGTCGACCAGTGTGGAGGGTGGGCCGGTCCGGGCCCGGGTCTCGGTGCCGGCCGACCCGCAACCGCCGCTGCTGTGTGTGGTCAGCGCCCAGGTCCCGCGGTGGGTCCGGCTGCGGTACGGGGTCGGCTACTACGCCACGCTGGTACGCCCGCCGGTCACCACCGCGGTCCGGCTGGCGGGCACCGCCCTGCGCTGGGGCTCGTACCGGCTTGGCCCGGCGACGGTGCGCTCGGTCGCCTCGGACGGGCTGCTGGTCGCCCACCACGAGGTCCTGCCGTCGGTGCCGCTGACCGTCTACCCGGTCAGCGAGCCGTTCGACTCGGAGGAGGCGCTGCCGCGGGCCAGCGGGATCTCCGGCATCCACCGGTCCCGGCGGCTCGGCCCCGGTGGAGACCTGGCCGACGTCCGCCCGTTCCAGCCCGGCGACCGGCTGCGCCGGATCAACTGGCGGGTCACCCGGCGCACCGGTGACCTGCACGTCAACGCCACCCAGTCGGACCGGGACGCGCAGGTGGTGCTGCTGCTGGACGTGCGCCACGAGGCCGGCGCCTCCGGCGGCATCCACGGCCGGGCCAGCGTGCTGGACCGGACTGTGCGCGCCGCCGCGGCGATCACCGAGCACTACGCGCAGCAGGGTGACCGGGTGGCGCTGGTCGAGTTCGGCTCCCGGCTGCGCCGGCTGCCCGCCGGCACCGGGCGCAAGCACTACCTGTCGGCGCTGGAGTGGCTGGTCGAGGTGGACCGGCTGCCGACCGGGTTCGGGCCCGGCGGCGGGCTGCTCAGCCGGGGCCTGACCGCCGCCAGCGCGCTGACGATCGTGCTGACGCCGCTGCTGGACCAGGACAGCGCGAACCTGCTGGCGATGCTGGCCCGGACCGGCCGCTCGCTGGTGGCGGTGGACACCCTGCCGGGACAGGCCCACCCGCGGGTCCGGAACGAGTGGACGGCCGCCGGGCACCGGCTGTGGCAGCTGGAGCGGACCAACACGATCGGCCGGCTGCGCGGAGTCGGCGTGCCGGTGGAGCCCTGGCAGGGCGCCGGCAGCCTGGACGTCGTGCTGCGCCACGTCTACCGGCTCGCCGCCACCTCCCGGGTGCTGTCGCGATGACCGCGATCAGCAGCCGCGGCTGGCGCCGGTACCCGCTGGTGGAGCGGGTCGGCTACCACCTGGCCCGGGTGCGGGCCTGGGGTCGGCGGGCGACTGTCGCCGGGCTGGCGGTGCGGGTGGTGATCTGGCTGACCGGCCTCGGCGGCCTGCTGCTGGCGCTGCCCGGCTCGCTGCGCGGGCCGGCGCTGCCGCTGGCGGTGTTCCTGGCGCTGCTGCCGGCGGTCGCCCCGGCCAGCGCCTGGGTTGCGCTGCTGGAGCTGGCGGCGATCGGGACGGTGGCGCTGACGCTGGTCGACGAGTCCCGCCAGGTGCTGGTGCCGGTGCTGCTGGCGGTGGCGGCGCTGCTGTACGCGCACCACACGTCCGCGGCGCTCGGTGCCCAGCTGCGCACCGACACGGTGGTCCCGCTGGCCGTGTTCCGGCACTGGCTGGCCCGGGCCGGGCTGGTGCTGGCCGGATCCGCCCTGCTCGGGCTCGGGATCGTGGTGCTGGCCGGGCAGCCGCGCGCCGGTGCGGACACCGGCTACCTGGCGCTCGGGGCGGCCGCCACGGCGGTGGCCGCGATCGCGGTCGGTGCCCTGGTGCACCGGTCCGGCGGCCCGGCCGGTGCGGACTGATCCGGAGCCCAGGATCACCGCCTGCGCGATACCGTCGAGCTACCCGGTCCGGTGAGGAGGCGGTCGATGACCGGCGCAGTGAACGGCGAGCCGGCGCAGTCACCGGCGGCGCTGGCCGACGCGCTGGCCGGAACCGGCTACCTGGCCGACTCCGGGCTGGCCACCGCGGGCTGGCTGGCGCTGCGGATGGACCGGCCGCTGTTCCTGGAGGGGGAGGCCGGGGTCGGGAAGACCGGGTTCGCGGTCGCGCTGGCCGAGGCCACCGGGCTGCCGATGATCCGGCTGCAGTGCTACGAGGGGCTGGACGTCGGGCAGGCGCTCTACGACTGGGACTTCCCGCGGCAGATCCTGCACCTGCGCACGCTGGAGGCGGTCGGGGCGGAGCGGGACCCGGCCCGGGTCGAGGCCAGCCTCTACGACCGGCGGTTCCTGATCGCCCGGCCGCTGCTGCGGGCGCTGGAGTCCGCCCCGTGCCTGCTGCTGATCGACGAGGTGGACCGGGCCGACGACGAGTTCGAGGCGTACCTGCTGGAGCTGCTCGCCGACTGGGCGGTCAGCATCCCGGAGCTGGGCCGGGTCGCCGCCGCCCAGCCGCCGGTGGTGGTGGTGACCAGCAACCGCACCCGGGAGGTGCACGACGCCCTGAAGCGCCGCTGCCTCTACCACTGGGTCGAGCACCCGGACCCGGACCGGGAGGTGGCGATCCTGCGGGTACGGCTGCCGGAGGTGAGCGCCCGGCTGGCCGGGCAGGTCGCCGCGGCGACCGCCCGGCTGCGAGAGCTGGAGCTGGCCAAGGCGCCGGGGGTGGCGGAGGCGATCGACTGGGCGCGGGCGCTGCACCTGCTCGGGGTCGAGCAGATCACCGCCGCGGCCGCCGAGCAGACCCTCGGCACGGTCGTCAAGCTCCACGAGGACACCGGGCGGGTGCTCGCGCACGGGCTGCCCGGCCTGTTGGCTCCGGTTGATCGCGGAAACTCGTCCCGGTCATGACCGGGACGAGTTTCCGCGATCAACCGGAGGTGCTGGCCGGCGTCGGCCGGTTCGTCGGGGTGGTCCGCGATGCCGGGGTGCCGGCCGGCCCGGACCGGGTGCACGAGCTGGTACGGGCACTGGCCGAGCTCGGTCCCGGCGGGCTCTACTGGGCCGGCCGGTTCACGCTCTGCGCCAGCCCGGAGGACCTAGCACGCTACGACGCAGTGTGGCGGTCGCTGACCGGGGCGCTGGACCGGGACCGGCGACCCGCGCCCCGCGTACCGGTGCTGCGCCGGGTGGCCGGGCCGGACGGTGCGGACGGTGGCCCGGACCCGGACGGCGACCGGGATGGCGTGGAGCAGGTGGTGCCGGCCCGGGCTTCGGCCGAGGAGGTGCTGCGGCACCGGGACCTGGCGGAGCTGACCGGGCCGGAGCGGGCCGAGGTGCGGCGGCTGCTGGCGCTGCTGGCCCCGGCCGCCCCGGTGCGGGTGGCCCGCCGCCTGCGCCGGGCCCCGGCCGGCCGGGTCGATCCGGCCCGCACGCTGCGGGCGATGCTGCGCGGGCTGGGGGAGCCGGCCCGGCTGGCGCGCCGTCGCCGGCGGCACCGCCCGCGCCGGCTGGTGCTGCTGCTGGACATCTCCGGGTCGATGGCGCCGTACGCGGACGCGTTGCTGCGGTTCGGGTTCGCCGCGGTCCGGGCGCGGCCGGACCGCACCGAGGTGTTCACGATCGGCACCCGGCTGACCCGGCTCACCCCGGCGCTGCGGGTACGCGACCCGGAGGCGGCGCTGCGGGCGGCCGGCGCCCAGGTGCCGGACTGGCGGGGCGGCACCCGGCTCGGTGCCGCGCTGACCGACTACCTGCGCCGGTACGGGCACCGGGGGATGGCGCGGCGGGCGGTGGTGGTGGTGTGCAGCGACGGCTGGGAGCGCGGGGACCCGGCCCGGCTGGGCGCGGCGATGGGATGGCTGTCCCGGCTGGCGCACCTGGTGGTGTGGGTGACCCCGCACGCCGCCCGGCCCGGCTTCGCACCGACCGCCGCCGGGCTGGCCGCCGCGCTGCCGCACGTGGACCGGCTGGTGGCGGGCCACAGCCTGGCCGCCCTGGCCGCGCTGACCGACCTGATCCGGCGGAGCTGATCCGGCGGAGCTGATCCGGAAGGCCCGATCCGGCGGAGCTGGTCCGGCGGGCGGGACCGGCCGGACGGATCCGATGGGACCAACCTGGCGGTTCCACTTGCCGCCGCGCACCGGAACCGGTTGACTGAGCAGATAGTGGCCCGGCTGCGAGACATTCGGGCCTCCCTCCACGTGACCGCGGGAGGATCCATGACCCGGATCTCAGTCACCGTCGATGGCACGCGGTACGAAGACGACGTGCCGTCGCGAACCCTTCTCGTCCACCACCTGCGCGAGCAGCTCGGCAAGGTCGGCACGGTGGTGGGCTGCGACACCAGCAACTGCGGCGCCTGCACGGTGCTGATGACCGACCCGGACGGAGTGCCCCGGGGGGTGAAGAGCTGCACCGTGCTGGCGGTCCAGGCGGACGGTCGGGAGGTGACCACCATCGAGGGCCTCGGCGGCGACCACCCGGTGCAGCGCGCCTTCCACGAGCGGCACGCGCTGCAGTGCGGCTACTGCACGCCCGGCATGGTGATGGCGGCGGTCGACCTGCTGCGGGAGCAGCCGGACCCGAGCGACGCGCAGGTGCGCGAAGGACTGGAAGGCAACCTGTGCCGGTGCACCGGCTACCAGAACATCGTCCGGGCGGTCCAGCAGGCCGCGGCCGAGCTGCGCGGCAACGAGGCCGCGGTGACGCAGCCGGTGGGGGTGAGCGGGCCATGACCGCCACGCTGGCCGGCACCGCCGCCGAGCCGGAGGTCGGGCGCGCCCGACTCCGCAAAGAGGACGCCCGGCTGGTTACCGGCCGGACCCGGTGGACCGAGAACATCACGGTGCCCGGGATGCTGCACCTGGCGATCCTGCGCAGCCCGCACGCGCACGCCCGGATCAGCCGGGTGGACACCTCAGCCGCGCTGCGCGAGCCGAACGTGATCGCCGCGTTCAGCGGCGCCGACGTGGCCGAGACCCAGGGGACGATGGCCTGCGCCTGGCCGGTCACCGAGGACATCGTGCTGCCGATCTACCGGCCGCTGGCGGTCGACGAGGTCCGGCACGTCGGGGAGCCGGTGGCGGTGGTGGTGGCCCGGGACCGGGCCAGCGCCACCGACGCGCTGGAGGCGATCGAGGTCGACTATGAGCCGCTGCCGGTGGTGCTGGGCCTGGAGTCGGCACTGGCCGACGGCGCCCCGCTGGTGCACGCGGACGCCGGCACCAACAAGTGCTACACCTGGGTGCTCGACTCGGGCGAGGCGGGCACCGGCAAAGCGGTCGGCGAGGCGGCCGCGGCCGCCGAGCTGACCATCCACCGGCGGTATGTGCAGCAGCGGCTGGTGCCGGCCTCGATGGAGCCGCGTAGCGTGCTGGTCGACCCGACCGGAGACGAGTGGACCATCTACTCGGCTACCCAGATCCCGCACATCCTGCGGTTCCTGCTGGCAGCCACCACCGGCACCCCGGAGCACAAGATCCGGGTGATCGCTCCGGACGTAGGCGGCGGGTTCGGCGGCAAGCTGGCGGTCACCCCGGAGGAGTGGATCGCGTTCGCGGCCGCGAACCGGGTCGGCAAGCCGGTCAAGTACACCGAGTCTCGGTCCGAGTCGATGGTCTCGGCCCACCATGGCCGGGACATGATCCAGGACATCACCCTGTACGCGCGCCGGGACGGGACGGTCACGGGGCTTTCCGTGAAGCTGCTCGCGAACATGGGGGCGTACCTCGGCATCGTCACTCCCGGGGTGCCGATCCTGGGCGCGTTCATGTACAACGCGATCTACAAGTTCCCCGCGTACCGGTTCGAGTGCACCGGGGTGTTCACCACCACCACGAAGACCGACGCCTACCGCGGTGCCGGGCGCCCCGAGGCCACGTACGCGATCGAACGGATCATGGACGAGCTGGCCGCGGAGCTGGACCTGGACCCGCTGGAGGTGCGGCGCCGCAACTGGATCCGGCATGACGAGTTCCCGTTCACCACGGTCGCCGGGCTGGAGTACGACTCCGGCAACTACGAGGCCGCCACCGAGAAGGCGATGCAGCTTTTCGGCTACGACACGCTGCGGGCCGAGCAGGCCAAGCGGCGGGTGGCCGGCGACCCGGTGCAGCTGGGGATCGGGGTGTCCACGTACACCGAGATGTGCGGCCTGGCCCCGTCCCGGATCCTGGGCGCGCTGCGCTACGGGGCCGGCGGCTGGGAGTCGGCCAGCGTGCGGCTGCTGCCGACCGGCAAGGTGGAGGTGGTCACCGGCACCAGCCCGCACGGGCAGGGCCACGTCACCTCCTGGAGCCAGATCGTCGCCGACCAGCTGGGGGTGGCGTTCGACGACGTCGAGGTGCTGCACGGCGACACCCGGACCTCCCACAAGGGACTCGACACGTACGGGTCGCGGTCGCTCGCGGTGGGCGGGATCGCGCTGGTACTGGCCTGCCAGAAGGTACGCGAGAAGGCCCGGACGATCGCCGCCCACCTGCTGGAGTGCGCTCCGGACGACCTGGAGTTCGCCGACGGCGCGTTCCGGGTGCGGGGCACCCCGACCTCGGCCAAGACGATCGGGGAGTGCGCGCTGGCCGTGTTCGCCGCCCACGACCTGCCGGACGGGGTGGAGCCGCAGCTGGACGCGGAGGCCACCTTCGACCCGCAGACCTTCTCGTTCCCGCACGGCACTCACCTGTGTGCGGTCGATGTGGACACTGAGACCGGGGCGGCCACGATCCGGAAGTACGTGTGCGTGGACGACGTCGGCACGGTGGTGAACCCGCTGATCGTCGAGGGGCAGGTGCACGGCGGGGTGGCGCAGGGTATCGCCCAGGCGCTGTACGAGGAGGCGGTCTTCGACGAGGATGGCAACCTGGTCACCGGCTCGCTGGCCGACTATACGGTGCCCAGCTCGGCGGACCTGCCGGAGATCGTCAGCGACCGGACCGAGACTCCGGCCACCTCGAACCCGCTGGGGGTGAAGGGGGTCGGCGAAGCCGGCACGATCGCGTCCACACCGGCGGTGGTGAACGCGATCGTGGACGCCTTACGCCCCTCCGGGGTGACCGACGTCCCGATGCCCTGCACCCCGGAGCGGGTGTGGCGGGCGCTGCAGACGGCGCGTTCCGGGCAGGAGGTGGCGGCATGATCCCGGCGGCGTTCGACTATCTGCGACCGACCACGGTGGAGGATGCGGTGGCGGCGCTGGCCGAGGCCGGCGAGGAGGCGAAGGTGCTGGCCGGTGGGCACAGCCTGCTGCCGGTGCTGCGGCTGCGGCTGGCCGCCCCGACCCTGCTGGTGGACCTGGGCGGGCTGCCGCAGCTGCGCGGCGTCCGGACCGACGGTGACACGCTGGTGCTGGGTGCGATGACCACCCACGCGGAGGTCGCCGGCGCACCGGTGGTGGTCGACGCGGCGCCGCTGCTGGCGCAGGCGGCGGCCACGATCGGCGACCGGCAGGTGCGGCACCGGGGCACGCTGGGCGGCTCGCTGGCCCACGCCGACCCGGCCGGTGACCTGCCGACCGCGGCGGTGGCGCTGGACGCCGAGCTGGTGCTGGCCGGCCCGGCCGGGCGCCGGACCGTGCCAGCCCGGGAGTTCTTCGTGGACTACTTCACCACCACGCTGCGCCCGGACGAGCTGCTGGTGGAGGTACGGGTGCCGGCGCTGCCCGGCTGGGGCAGCCATTACCTGAAGGTGAACCGGACCGCCCAGGCGTGGGCCACGGTGGCGGTGGCGGCGGTGGTGGAACGGGAGAACGGCACGATCACCCAGGCCCGGGTGGCGCTGACCAACATGGGTCCGACCCCGGTACGGGCGGTGGCCGTGGAGCGGGCGCTGGCCGGCGTACCGGTCGACGCGATCGAGGCGGCGGCCGCTCATGCGGTCGAAGGCACCTCCCCGGCCAGCGACACCACCGCCTCGGCCGACTACCGGCGGCACCTGGCCCAGGTGCTGGCCCGCCGCGCGCTGACCGCGGCGGCGGGCAGCTGAGCGCCGGTGGGTGGGCCGGCGGCGACGCCGGCCCACCCACCGGGGAGGACTACCCGGGCCAAGCGCGACAAAACCATCGCGCAACGAAAGCAGCACCTCACCATCGGCACAGGTTAAAAACCAAGCTAGCGGCCGGGTCCAGCTGGGGCAGGTAGCCGGCGCGCAGCGCGGCCACCGTCGACGGTGGGGTGATCACCGGCACCTCGCCCCGGCTCGGGCGCCGGCGCGGCTCGCCGTAGCCGCGCACCGTCCACGGCACCACGGTCCGGTCGTGGACCAGCGCCGGCCCGTCGTCGGCCAGCACGAACGCACCGGTCGGCAGCTCCGGCCAGCGGCCCGGATGTAGCCGTCGCCGGTGGGTGCCGCGCACTATCCGCTCGCCGTGCAGCCGCTGGTCGAGCTCCTTGGCCAGCGGGACCGGGCCGCCGAGCCCGGCCACCCACGCCTGCCGGAACCGCTGGTAGTCCGCCCGGCGGCACAGGGCGCACGGCCGGTGGCCGGCCGCGAACGCCACCGCCTCGTCGTGAAAGAACAGCAGCGTGAACCGGCCCGGTGCCCACTGCGGCAGCCGCCACCCGCGGAACTGCAGGGCACACGTGATCCACAGTGCGCTGCGGTGGAACCGGACGACCTCGGTGCCGCGGTCGTGCAGGTTGCCGCGGTTGCCGGTCCACGCTCCCCGCAGCGGGGTGGCGACGATGTCTCCCAGCGGTGTGACCCGGTTGCGTCGCGGCGTGTCCATGGTGCCTCCCGGACCGGTCAGCCGGCGGCGAACATCGCCGCCACGCACCGGTGCGCGTCGAAGACCGGTCGGGAGAACATACCCGGTGACGGGACCAGGTTGTTGTAGTAGGTCGCCCCCTCGCACAGCGGGCCGAGCACCCACAGCCGGCGCTCCGGCTGCCCGTCGGCGCGGACCGGGTGCTGGTCGGCTGCCACGTCCACGCCGGGCAGGCAGCCGCTGCCCGGCCGGTGGGTTCGCAACCAGCCGCGCCGGTGCAGCGCCCGGATCAGCGGGCTGGCCGAGCTGGCCACCGCCGGCAGCTCCACGTTGGCCGAGCAGACCCAGTCGACCTCCCGTACGGCCGGCGCCGCGAGCCGGGTCGAGCGGACCGTCCACCGGCCGGTCCGGCGGTCCCGGTCGACCTCCGGCGCCGGCCCGAACGGGGCGGTGGCGACGCCGGCGGCCAGCAGCGCGAGCAGCTCGCCGTGCCGCTCGAACTGCGGCCCGACCACCGCCCGGTTCAGCATCGGCACGGTCCGCCGGTGGAACTCGGCCAGCGACCGGTCCGTCAAGCCTCCGAAGTCGACGGTGTGCCGGAAGGTGTCCCGCAGCGCCCGGAGGACGTCCAGCGCCGCCTTCCGGGGGCTGTCGGCGAAGCCACGGCGCCCGTCCGCCAGGTCGGCCCGGATCGCCTCGGCCAGCCAGTGCTGGTACGCGGTGGCGTCGCCGAGCGGCATCCCGTCCCCGCCCTCGAGGAGCTGCCGGGCGTCGAACCGCCCACGCTGGTCGTCGAGCTCGTCGAGCAGCTTCCCGATCCCGTCCGGCCCGCCGGCGTCGGCCAGGTCCCGGTCCAGCTCCCGGGCGGCGTCCGGCCAGGCGATCGCGGCCTCGCACCGGCGGTAGGCCACCCGCAGCTCGGTCAGCACCAGCGGCAGCACGTCCCGGTCGAAGTCGAGCGGCCCGCCGCCGTCCCGCTGCCGCTCCACGGCGGCGGGTGTGAATACCATCGGTTCGTATGGACTGTCCACCCGCATCACCCGGGGGCGGGCCCGGCACGGGATCCCGGACCGGGAGTAGAACAGCAGCTTCGGCTCCTGGCCGCTGGGCAGGTAGCGGCATTCGTCGCCGTCGTGCCCGAACCGGCCGCCCCGGCCGACCGTCAGGCAGGACATCAGGTCCATCGCGGACAGTCCGAACCCGCCGATCGCCACGGACTGGCCGGGGCGGACCTGGGCCACCTGGTCCGGCAGCGGGTACGGCGCGGCGATCACGCCCGGCCGCCCGGCGCCGCCACCGACGCCGGCGGTGTCGGTGGCGGTGGCGGTGGCCGGCTGGTTGGCGGTGTACCCGGTGGTCAGGAAGGCGTAGTCCAGGTCCAGCCGGGCGCCGTCGGCGAGGCTGAGCCGCAACCGGGGCCGGCCGCCGGGCGGGCCGGGGGAGTCGGCCAGGTCGACCGCCGCTGCCCGGTGCAGCCGCAGCTCCAGATGCGCCGGAGCCCGCTGCCGCAGCACGTCGAAGAACCAGCCAAGGTACTCGCCGAGCACCCGCCGGGGGAGGAAGTCGGTGGGCCGGATCTCCCGGGCGCCCGGGCCGACGGAGCTGGCCAGGCCGGTCGTGCACCCGTCGGCGGCCAGCCGCAGGCCGCGGGCGGTCACCCATTCGAACAGGCTCGGGCCGGGCCGGTCCACCTCGTCGCCGACCGTGTGGGAGTCCGGAAACATCGAGACCTGCGAGCAGGTGGTGTTCAGGAGCAGGTAATCGGGCTGGTCGGTGGTGTGCACCCCGGCACCGTCACCGCGCGAGTCGACCACCTCCACCCGGAGCCGGCCGGCCGCCGGACCGGACCGCTTGGCCAGGGTCACGATCCGCTCCAGCACACTGAGCCCGCGGGATCCCAGCCCGATCACCGCCACGGTGGTGGTCCGCGTCATCTGCTCACCGCCGGCTCGGGTCCGGTGGCTGCGCCGTTCGGGACGATCCGGGCCTTCAGCGCCTGCAGCCCGGTCTGCGCCGCCCGGGCCACGGCCTCGCCGTCGTCGCCGGCGGCGATCACGTAGCCGAGCCGGTCCTGGAACGAGCCGCGCGGCACCACCTCCTGCCCGGGCTCGCGGGTCAGGCCGACCTCCACCACCCCGGGCACCTGCCGGGCCTCCGCCACCCCACGTACCTCCGCCAGCACCCCGGCGGCGTCGGCCACCAGGAACCGGATCGACGCGGCCCGCTCCGGAGGCGGCGCCGGTGGCCGGCCCGGCAGCCCGGCGGCCCGGGCGACCGTCTCGCGGATCAGGTCGATCCCGGTCGCCGCCTGCACCATCCGGGGGATCATGCCGCCGGCCAGCCGCGGGTTGACCTCGACGATCCGGGGGCCGGTGGCGGTGTGACGCAGCTCGACGTGGGCCGGCCCCCAGCCCAGCCCGAGCGCCCGCAGCGCCCCGACCGCGGTGCCGGCGATCGCGGCCCGCGCGGCCGGGTCCAGCCGGGCCGGGAAGTCGTGGCCGGTCTCCAGGAAGTGCGGCTCCGGCCCGAGGTGCTTGCGGGTGACCCCGATCGCCCGGTCGTCGAAGGTCTCCACAGAGAACTCCGGACCGGCCAGGTACTCCTCGACCAGCACTGCCTCCTGGGGTGGCAACCCCAGCGTGGCCGGGTCGGCGGACAGCACCGCGGCGGCGGCTGCCTCGACGCTCTCCGGGTCCGAGCAGCGCCGGGTGGCGATCGACCCGGAGCCGGCGACCGGCTTGACCACCACCGGGTAGCCGATCGCTTCGGCCGCCGCGACCGCCTCGGCCCGGCTCCGGGCGGCGGCGAACCGGGCCCCGGGCACCCCGACCTCGTGCAGCCGGGCGCGCTGGGTCGGCTTGTCCCGGCAGGCCCGGACCGCCGCCGGGTCCGGGTGCGGCAGGCCGAGCCGCCGGGCCACCTCGCCGCCGGTCGCGATGGAGTACTCCGAGCTGCTGGTCACCCCGGCGACCAGTCCGGCGAGGGCGGTGCAGGCCGCCAGTACGGCATCCGGGTCGGCGGTGTCCGTCCGGCGGTGGTCGATCCGGTCGATGGCCAAGTACGGGTAGCGGCCGGGATCCCGGGCCAGCACCACCGGCCGCAGGCCGAGCTCCCGGGCGCGGGCGCAGAACAGCCGCCCGGAGCCGGTGGTGTTGCTCTCGACCAGCACCAGCCAGCGCGCGCTCATGCTGTCATCTCCGCTCGGGACCGCTTGAGCGCTCGGCTCCGCTGGCGCTCCACCTCGCTGGCGTCCCTCGCTCATGCTGGCATCACCGCCCGTACGGCGTCGGCCAGGGCCGTGTCGGCGGCGGCCAGCTCGGTCTGCCACTGCTGGTGCCACCGCAGATGCTCGACCCAGCCGGCGCGGGCGGCCTGGTGCTGCGGCCGGAACCCGCCCGGCCCGCCGCCGTAGCCGTGCGCCGCCACCTGACCCGGCAGGTCCCGCTGCTCGATCCCGTCCAGCCAGCCGGGTGGACCGGACTCGGCCAGCGTGCCGGCGCCGGCCGCCACCGCCCGGCGTACCGCCTCACCGACCTGGTGATGCGCGGTGCGGAACGGTATCCCCTGCTGGACCAGCTGGTTTGCGATCGCGGTGGCGGTGGTGAAGCCGGACTCGGCCCGCTGCGCCATCCGCTCCGGGACCGGCCGGGCGCCGCTGACCAGCACCTGGGCCAGCAGCACCGCCTGCTCGGCGGCGGCCAGCCCCGGCCAGACCTGCTCGGTGGCCTCGGTGCCCACCTCGATGGTGTTCGTGAACGGGGTGGCGGCGATCGTCCCGGCCGCCGCCGTCCACGCGCCGATCACCTGGCCGGGCTTGGCCTTCAGGTGCTCCAGCAGGAACGCGTTGCGCTTCTGCGGCATCGCCGAGCTGCCGCCGACCAGCCGGTCCGGGAACCGGACGAAGCCGAGCTCCTCCGTGCTCCACAGCTGCAGGTCGGTGGCGAGCCGGCTGAGCGTCACGGCCAGCCCGGCGGCCGCGGCCAGCAGCCGCAGCAGCACGTCCCGGCTGGCCACCGCGTCCAGCGCGTGCCGGACCGGGCCGCGAAACCCGAGCAGCGCGGCGGTCCGGGCCGGGTCGATCGGCAGGTCGGTGCCGGCCACCGCGCCGGCGCCCAGCGGGCAGGAGTGCAGGCCCTCGGCGGCGGCGACCAGCGCGTCCACGTCCCGGCCCAGCGCCAGCGCCACCCCGAGCAGGTACCAGCCGTAGCTGACCGGCATCGCGGCCTGGAAGGCCCTGACCGAGCTGAACGAGCAGTTCATCGACGCGTTCCGGCAGGGCTTGTGGGACCGGCTGCGCCCGATCCTGTCGCGCTCGTTCTCCTATCTGGACGGCGCGGCCGGCGAGGTGTGGAGCGAGCAGCGCTACATCGAGGACCTGGGAGGCAAGCCGTTGCCGACGATGGGGTTCGACCAGCTGGCGATCCACGTCGACGGGAACGTGGCGGCGGTCTCGGCCCGCACCTTCACCCGGCCCGGCCGCTACAACCGGTACGTCGACACGTACGAGCGGCGCCCGGAGGGCTGGCGCTGCGTGCACGCCTGCGTCTGGCCGCTCCAGTAGCCCGGCGGCTGTCAACCGGGGTTGAGCCGATCGGCCAGCTCGTCCGGCACCGGCACGCCGATCTCCGCGAACAGGTCGTACGCCGCCCGCCAAGCGCGCCGTGCGTCCTGCCGGCTGCCGGTGGCGTCCTCGATGTGCCCGAGCACGGTCAGCGTACGGGCCTGGCCGATCCGATGCCGAGTCTCACGGTGGATCTCAAGCGCCTGCTCGACCCGCTCCCGAGCCATCCCGTACTCCCGCTGGCTGTGAAGAATCTCGGCCAGCAGGGTGGTCGCCTGGCCCTCCAGTACCCGGTAGCCGATCGCCCGGGCATGTTCCAGCGCCTCCTGGGCGGTCGTGCTGGCTCCCACCAGGTCGCGGTTGCGCCGCTGGGCGGCGGCCAGGCCGAGCAGCGCGACGGTCTCCGTGCGACGTGATCCGGCGTGCCGCGCCAGCTCCAGGGCCTGCCGGTGGTAGTTGAGCGCGGCTTCGGGTTCCTGGTGGTGCAGCTCGCCCAATGTGGTGCAGGCCCCGGCCTCCACCTGGCGGTCACCGATCTCGGCCGCCAGGGTCAGGGCTTGCCGGGCCAGCTCGGCCGCCTCGGTGCGGCGGCCGGTCGTCTCGCACACCGAGCCGAGCTCCTGGAGGCTAGCCGCCACGCCAGACCGATCCCCGGTGTCCCGGTACTGTGCCAGCGCCTCGGTGAGGTGCTTCCGCGCGCGATCGAGGTCCCCGAGGTCGAGGGAGGCGCGACCGAGGCTGTGGAGCGCGACCGCCTCGCCGTGCCGATAACCGAGTTCCCGGTTGAAGTCCAGCGCCTGACTGAGATGGTCGACTGCATCTCGCAGCCGCCCACACTCGCGGTCGATCACACCCAGGTTGACCAGATTGACGGCCTGCCCACCCAGATCACCCCGGTCCCGGTTCAGCTGCAGACCTCGGCGGTGGTGACCAGCTGACTGCGCCAGCTGGCCAAGATCCTGGCGGATCATTCCCAAGTTGGTCTGCGCCGCGGCCTGGGAGTGTGTCCACCCGGCCTGCCCGGCCAAGCCGACCGCAGCATCGTAATGGGCCAGCGCGTCCGGGTAGCGGGCCTGGGTCTGACAAAGGTGGGCAAGGCTGAAGTGGGCGGCGGCCTGAGCCTGCGGATCACCGTGGCGTTCCGCGGCGGCCAGTGCCGCGCCGGCCGCCCGGGTCCAGTCTGGCAGCAGCCGGCCCTGCCAGAAGTAGCCGCGGAGCCGGTCGGCAAGCAGCCAGGACTGGGAGGGGTGCAGGTTCCGGGCGGCAGCCACGATCGCGGCGATCAGGTTGGTCCGTTCCGCATCCAGCCACACCAGCGCGTCGGTCAGCCCAGCTAAGCTCACCGCCGGGGCGGACTCGGGCGGTGGGATGGAAAGGCGCAGCATCTGTGGGTGCAGCAGGTTGGCGGCTCGGTCGGCGGTGTACAGGTAACTGTCCAGGAGCCGCCCGAGCGCTGCGGCGCGCTCGTCGTCCCGGTCTCCGGCCTCGGTGAGCCGGGTCGCGAACCGGCGTAGCAGGTCGTGGAATGTGTATCGGTCCGGAGCATGCTCTTCGATCAGGTGGGAGCTGACCAGCCGACGCAGCAGCCGTTGAACGTTCTCGACGGTGGTGGCGGTCAGTGCGGCCGCGGCCGGCGGCGTCACGTCCGGGCCGGGCACCAGCCCCAGCAGCCGGAACAGCCGCTGCGCCGGTGCCGGGATCGCGTGGTAGGACAGCTCGAACGCCCCCCAGACCGCGCTCGTGTCGTCGTCCCCCGCCCGCAGTGTGGCGAGGGGGTCGCCGGTGGTCAATTCGCTGACGTATCGGGCAATTGTCTGGTGCGGTCGCTCGGCGATGTGCGCAGCCGCGATCCGCAGCGCCAGCGCGAGCTGCGCGCACGCCCCGGCCAGGGCGCGGCTAGCTTCCGGCTCTGCCGCGACCCGTTCGGCGGCGATCAGCCGGGCGAGCAGGTCCTGCGCCTCCCCCTGGGTGAAGACGTCGAGCTCCACGGTCCGTGCCCCGTCCCGGGCGACCAGCCCGGAGAGGTGGTTCCGGCTGGTTGCCAGCACGAGGCAACCAGGCGAGCCGGGAAGCAGCGGTCGGACCTGGTCAGCCGAACCGGCGTTGTCCAGAACCACCATCACCCGTCGTCCGGCAAGCTGCGACCGGAAGCGAGCCGCGGCCGCCACCTCGTCGGCCGGGATCTGGTCGGGTGAAACGCCCAGCGAACGCAGCAGCCACGCGAGAGCGTCGACGGGCCGGAGCGGTTCCCCAGCGGCGTGTCCTCGGAGGTCGAGATACAGCTGGCCATCCGGGAACTGGCCAGCGACCTGGTGTGCCCAGTGAACCGCAAGTGCGGTTTTCCCCACCCCCGCCGTCCCGTTGATGACCGCGATTATCACCGGGCCTGGCTGGCCGGGCCCTACTCCGGTGAGCAGGTTGCCCAGCTGCTTGAGCGCGTCGGCGCGTCCGGTGAACTCCGGGACGTCAGCCGGGAGCTCCCGCGGGCGCGGAACGGGTTCCGGCGAGGTCTTGCCCACCACCCGTGACACCGGTGCGGCGGGGGCGGCCGGTACCTCCAGCTCAGGATCGCGGTTCAGGATCGCCTGGTGCAGCCGCTGCAGCTCGGGCCCGGGCTCGATCCCGAGCTCATCGCGCAGCCGCCGCCGGACGCTTCGGTAGGCGGCCAGCGCGTCGCCCTGCCTGCCGGCCTGGTGAAACGCCAGCATCAGAGCCCGGTGTACCCCCTCGCGATGCGGATGGAGCTGCGCCAGCTCCAACAGCTCGGGAACCAGCCGCCCCCCGGCGCCGGTCGCCAGCTGGAGGCCGATGCACTCCTCCTGCGCCAGAACTCGTTCCTCGTCGAGGGAGGCCGCGAGGTGCCGCGCGGCCCCGGTGTCGATGTCGGCCAGGGCCGGGCCGCGCCACAATTCCAGCCCGGCCCGATAAGCCCGGGTCGCCTCGTCACCGCTGCCGTTGGCGGCGGCGGTGCGGGCGTGACCGACCAGCCGGCGGAACTCGAGCAGGTCGAGCTGACCAGGTGCCACCGCGATGTGGTAACCCCCTGGATCGGTGACGATGAGCCGATCAGCGGCACCAGCCCGGACCAGCTGCCGGCGGAGTCGGGAGATGCAGCCCTGTAGCTGGTTGCGGGCGCCCGGCGGCGGGCGGTTCTCCCAGACCGCCTCGAACAGCCGGCCGTTCGGCACCGTCCGCCGAGCGTGCAGGAGCAGCACCGCGAGGAGGCTGCGCTCCCGGCCAGACTTGATCGCTACTTCCCCGGTAGCGTCGCGAACGCGCAGCGGGCCAAGGATCTCGAACTGCATGGGCACCTTCCGACACACGGCCCCGGAGGTGGGCTCAAACAACGGAACATCGAACAACTCGGAAGCGTACCCATAGTAAGCCGTAACGGCTGGCCGGGTTCTGCCTACGGAGCTGACGGGTCGGCTGCGACGCTGGTCAGGTCTGATGGAAGCAGCAGGTATGACCAGGAGTTGTGGATGCGGGACCTGATCTTGGGCGCGGCGTACCTTCCTCGGTGATCAACCACTGGAGGATGCCGGCGGGCCAACGCCGGCGAGGAAGGACGTCGATGTTGAGCGTAGTACCCGATGACGATGATGCCCGCGCCGACGTGGCCGCGGGTCTGGACGAGATCGTGCGCGAGGGCGCCCGGCGGATGCTGGCCGCCGCCCTGGAGGCCGAGGCGGCCGCGGTGATCGAGGCCCTGGCCGACCAGGTCGACGAGGCGGGTCGGCGGCTGGTGCGCCGCAACGGGCACGCCCGCCCGCGCACGGTGACCACCGCGGCGGGGGAGGTGGAGGTCTCGGCGCCGCGGGTCGATGACCGCCGTGTCGACGAGGCGACCGGCGAGAAGCAGCGGTTCCGCTCGGAGATCCTGCCGCCCTGGTGCCGGCGGAGCCCGAAGGTCACCGAGGTGCTGCCGCTGCTGTATCTGCATGGGATGAGCTCGGGGGACTTCGCCCCGGCGCTGGAGGGGTTCTTCGGGTCCGCGGCGGGCCTGTCCGCGTCGGTGGTCACCCGACTGACCCGCCAGTGGCAGGACGAGCAGCGTGCCTTCGCTGACCGGGACCTCTCCGGGCAGGACTACGTCTACGTCTGGGCCGACGGATCCATGTCAACGTCCGGCTCGACGAGGCCCGGTTGTGCCTGTTGGTGCTGGTCGGGGTCCGCGCCGACGGACGCAAGGAGCTGATCACCCTGGCCGATGGGCACCGTGAGTCCACCGAGTCGTGGGCCGACCTGCTGCGCGACGCCCGCCGGCGCGGGATGCGCGCCCCGGTGCTCGCGATCGGCGACGGCGCGCTGGGGTTCTGGGCGGGGCTGCGCGAGGTGTTCCCCGAGACCCGCGAGCAGCGCTGTTGGGTGCACAAGGCCGCCAACGTGCTCAACTGCCTGCCGAAGTCGGCGCAGCCCGCGGCCCGCCGCGCGCTGGCCGAGATCCGCGACGCTGAGGACCGTGAGCACGCCGAGACCGCCATCACCGAGTTCGAACGGACCTACGGTGCGAAGTACCCGAAGGCCGTGAGCAAGATCCTCGACGATCGGGAGGCGCTACTCGCGTTCTACGCCTTCCCCGCCGAGCACTGGATCCACCTCAAGACCACCAACCCGATCTGGGTGTTGTACTTCCAGGGCTGGTCGGGGCGTTGCTTCCCCGGCCAGCGCTCGCCGTGGTCGGCCCCGACCCTGAACGCGATTGACGCCGTGAGGCTGTCTTGGATTCGAAGTGTCGGGTCGGCCACATGGGCGC
>WHTQ01000085.1 GCA_009377645.1 Micromonosporaceae bacterium
CAGGGATCTCTTCGAGCAGGCGAAGCAGAACGCGCCGGCGATCGTGTTCGTGGACGAGATCGACGCGGTCGGCCGGCACCGGGGCGCCGGGATGGGCGGCGGCCACGACGAGCGGGAGCAGACCCTCAACCAGCTGCTGGTGGAGATGGACGGCTTCGACACCAAGGGCGGTGTGATCCTGATCGCGGCTACCAACCGGCCGGACATCCTGGACCCGGCGCTGCTGCGCCCGGGCCGGTTCGACCGGCAGATCGCGGTCGACGCGCCGGACATGGAGGGCCGCAAGGCGATCCTGCGGGTGCACGCCAAGGGCAAGCCGTTCGCGCCGGACGTGGACCTGGACGCGGTCGCCCGCCGGACCCCGGGCTTCTCCGGCGCCGACCTGGCCAACGTGATCAACGAGTCGGCGCTGCTGACCGCCCGCAACAACAAGCGCGCCATCACCGACGAGTTCCTCGAGGAGTCGATCGACCGGGTGATCGCCGGGCCGGAACGCAAGACCCGGGTGATGAGCGAGCAGGAGAAGAAGATCACCGCGTACCACGAGGCCGGCCACGCGCTGGTCGCCTGGGCGCTGCCGGAGCTGCCGCCGGTGCACAAGGCCACGATCATGCCGCGCGGGCGCTCGCTCGGCCACACGCTGGTGCTGCCGACCGAGGACAAGTACACCCAGACCCGGGCCGAGATGATCGACACGCTGGCGTACGCGCTGGGCGGGCGCTCGGCCGAGGAGCTGGTCTTCCACGAGCCGACCACCGGGGCCGGCGACGACATCCAGAAGGCCACCCGGCTGGCCCGGGCGATGGTCACGCAGTACGGGATGAGCGCCAAGCTCGGGGCTGTGAAGTACGGCACCGACCAGGGCGAGCCGTTCCTGGGCCGGACCTACGGGCACGAGCGCGACTACTCGGACTCGATCGCGGCGGAGATCGACTCCGAGGTCCGGACGCTGATCGAGCTGGCCCACGACGAGGCCTGGGAGATCCTGGTCGAATATCGGGACGTGCTCGACACGATGGTGCTGGAGCTGATCGAGAAGGAGACCCTCGTCGAGGCGGATCTGGCGCGGATCTGCGCCCGGGTGGTGAAGCGCCAGCCGATCTCGCCGTACAACGGCTTCGGCAAGCGCAAGCCGTCCGCCGCGCCGCCGGTGCTGACCCCGGCCGAGCGGGCGGCACGTGGCCGGGGCAACAACGCGGCCCCGGAGGGCGAGCAGCGCGAGCCGCAGCCGGTGGGCCGGCCGGCCGGGGGCGCCGGCGGTGGGGCCGACCGGGACGGTACGGACGAGGGGGCGCGCTGACCGGGCAGGCGCACCACGTGTCGTCGACCGAGCCGGACGACGACACGCTCGACCACCTGGCCGCCCGGCTGGTGAACGGCCGGCTCACCGGCGGCCCGGTCGAGAAGACGGTGGACCTGCGCCGGATCGAGAACGCGGTGCGGGAGATCCTGATCGCGGTCGGGGAGGACCCGGACCGGGAGGGGCTGGTGCGCACCCCGGCCCGGGTGGCCCGCGCGTACGCGGAGCTGTTCGCCGGGCTGCGGGTGGATCCGGCGTCGGTGATCACCACCGTGTTCGACGCCGACCACGAGGAGCTGGTGCTGGTCCGGGACATCGAGGTGATGAGTCTCTGTGAGCACCACCTGCTGCCCTTCCACGGCAAGGCCCACATCGGCTACATCCCGGGGGCGCACGGCCGGATCACCGGATTGTCCAAGCTGGCCCGGCTGGTCGAGGT
Organism: Micromonosporaceae bacterium; assembly: GCA_009377645.1. Taxonomy (GTDB): domain Bacteria; phylum Actinomycetota; class Actinomycetes; order Mycobacteriales; family Micromonosporaceae; genus Natronosporangium. The sequence continues at coordinate 1,740 of WHTQ01000085.1, forward strand.
GTTCGCCCGCCGGCCACAGGTGCAGGAGCGGTTGACCTCGCAGGTCGCCGACCTGCTGATGGCGCGGCTGGAGCCGCGCGGGGTGATCACGGTGCTGGAGTGCGAGCACATGTGCATGGCGATGCGCGGGATCCAGAAGGCCGGCGCCACCACCGTCACCTCGGCGGTCCGCGGGACGCTCAGCACCGACGCCAAGACCCGCGCCGAAGCGATGTCGCTGATCCTCCGCTCGTCGTAGCTTGCCCGGATCCGTCCCCGGTCGCCAGCACTTATCGGCATATAGCATGAGATTTGCCTGGTGTCATCGTCCGGACGACACGAGCCGTTGGACGGTCGGGTGCTTCCCTCCGGCGGGATGGCGTGTGACGATGCCTACATTCCGTTCTCGCTGACTCGCCGCGACTGGGTCAACCGTGACCAGTGCGGGACCGGCGCGCAGTGGTCCACACGCACCCTTGAAAGGGGACCCCCCACATGAATCATCCACAATGGCCCAGGGCTGGCCTGCGGAGACGCCGGTCAGCTTCCGTACCGGGGAACCGGCTCGGGCGGCGGCTGACGGTGCTGGCGGCGTTGTCCGCGGTGCTGCTGGCGACCGCACCTGCGGCCGGTGCCCAGGCCCAGGCCGCCCCGGCGAAGGCGGATCTGGCCCCGTACGTGGTCATCATGGAAGCCGAGCCGACCGCCGCCCAGGACGCCTCCGGGGCCCGGACGACCGGCGACACCGCCGCCCAGCTCGAGCGGGAGCAGGACCAGGCGCTTGCCGAAGCCGACGTGGCGGATTCGGCGAAGTTGAGCACCTTCACCACGGCCATCAACGGGTTCAGCGCCGCGCTGACCGCGGAGCAGGCCGCTGACGTGGCCCGGCAGCCCGGGGTGGCGCGGGTGTTCCGCGACCAGCTCCGGCAGCTGCACACCGACACCTCGCCCGGCTTCCTCGGGCTGGATGCCCGGCGTGGCGCCTGGGCCTCCGACCTCGACGGGGAAGGCGTCGTCCTCGGGGTGGTCGACACCGGGATCTGGCCGGAGCACCCGTCGTTCGCCGACGACGGCAGCTACGCCGCCCCGCCGGCCGACTGGATGGGTGGCGACATCGCCTGCGAGTTCGGCGACACCGCGTACAACCCGGACGACGCGCCGTTCGACTGCAACAACAAGCTGATCGGTGCCCGCGACATGCGGATCCTCTACAAGCAGTTCGTGGGTGCGGAGCTCTACAACTCGACCCGGGACTACAACGGTCACGGCACCCACACCGCCAGCACCGCCGGCGGGAACCAGGACGTCGCGTCCGAGCTGTTCGGGGTCGACCGCGGCAACGTGTCCGGGATCGCGCACCGGGCACAGGTGGCGATGTACTCGGCCTGCGGCAACTCCGGCTGCTTCGGCGGCGATCTGGCCGCCGCGATCAACGCGGCGGTGGCCGACGGGGTCGACGTCATCAACTACTCGATCGGCGGCGGCGCGGCGCTGAACGGCCCGGACGACATCGCGTTCCTGCTCGCGAACGCGGCCGGCGTGTTCACCGCCACCTCGAACGGCAACGCCGGCCCTGGCGCCGGCACGGTCGGCTCGCCGGCCAACGACCCGTGGGTGATGGGCGTGGGCGCCAACACCCACGACCGCACCTTCGAGGGCACCGTGACCCTGGGCGACGGGCGCGAGTTCACCGGTGCCTCGGTGACCAACGGCACCGATGAGGCGACCCTGGTGGACTCGGCCGACCACGGCAACGAGCTGTGCGACCCGGCGGTCGACTTCAGCCCGCCGGTCACCGACAACATCGTGCTCTGCGCTCGCGGGGTGCAGGCCCGAGTGGACAAGGGCCGGGCGGTCTTCGAGCAGGGCGGCGCCGGGATGGTGCTCTTCAACGAGAACGACGCGCAGGGACAGGTGACCGACAACCACTTCCTGCCCAGCGTCAACACTAACTTCACCGACGGGCAGACGATCAAGGCGTACATCGACTCGGCCGGTGCCGGGGCGACCGCCTCGATCACCGGCGGCGAAGCCGTCGAGGCCGAGGGCTCAGTGATGGCCGACTTCTCCTCGCGCGGCCCGACCACGGTCGCGCCGAGCTTGATCAAGCCGGACGTCACCGCCCCAGGGGTCAACATCCTGGCCGGTAACACGCCCACTCCAGACCCCACCGCCGAGGGTGCCAGCGCGCCCGGGGAGCTGTTCCAGGCGATCAGCGGCACGTCGATGGCTAGCCCGCACGTGGCGGGTGTGCTGGCGCTGATCAAGCAGGCGCACCCGGACTGGACGCCGGCGATGGCCCAGTCGGCGGTGATGACCACCGCCCGCGACAACGTCCTCAAGGAGGACGGCGACACGGCGGCCGACCCGTTCGACATGGGAGCCGGGCACCTCAACCCGGGCCAGGACGCGGACCGGCCGAACTCGGTGTTCAACCCGGGCCTGGTCTACAACGCCGGGTTCGACGACTACCTCGGCTTCCTGTGCGACGCGGCGCCGGAGGTGCTCGCCGACCCGGTGGCCACCTGTGCCGACCTGGAGGCGAGGGGTATTCCGACCACCGTGGAGAACCTCAACTACCCGTCGATCGCGGCGGCCGAGGTGCAGGGCACCACTACGGTGCAGCGGACTGTCACCAGCGTGGCCGACAACACCGCGATCTGGGTTCCGCACGTCGCCGCGCCGAAGGGGTTCGACGTCAAGGTCAGCCCGCGGCTGATGGTCCTGCGGCCGGGAGAGTCGAAGACATACACGTTGACGATCAGCAAGCGGAACGCACCGTTCGACGAGTGGCGGTTCGGCGAGCTGACCTGGATCGGGGTCGGGCTGCACCTCCCGTACCAGGTGGAGAGCCCGATCGCGCTCAAGGCGGTGGAGCTGATCGCACCGAGCCGGATCGAGGGCACCGGAACCAGCGGGGACGCGAGCTTCGACGTCCAGTTCGGGTACGACGGCGAGTACACCGCCGCCGCACATGGCCTGGTCTCGCGGCTCGACTCTCCCGACACGGTCCAGCAGGACCCGGACCAGACCTTCAACCCAAACGACCCGACCGGTACGACCGCGCACGAGTTCACGGTGTCCAACAGCGCCCACCTGCGGTTCTCGTTGACCACCGCGGACCTGGACCCGCCGGAGACGGCCGTTGATCTGGACGTGTACCTGTACAACTCGGCCGGTGAGCAGATAGCCAGCTCCACGGCCGGTGGTACCGACGAGCACATCGATCTCCGTTTGCCCGCCGACGACACGTACACCTTCTACGTGCACGGGTGGCAGACGATCGAGGACAGTGTCGACTACGTCCTGCGGAGCTGGGACGTCCCGCTCACGACGGACGGCGGCGGTTCGCTGGTGCTCGACTCCGCTCCGGACGCGGCGACGGCCGGTGGCACCGGCACCATCGACGTGTCCTGGAGTGGGCTGGAGGCCGGCGGTGCGTACCTCGGGGCGGTGTCCCACACCGGCCCGAACGGCCTGCTCAACGTGACCCTGGTCGACGTGACTGGCTGAGCTGACTGAGTAAGTAGCACGCGGCAGCGGGCCCGCCGGAGAACTCCGGCGGGCCCGCTGCCGCGTGCCCGGTCAGATGCATCGTGGCGTCGGCGTCGGGCGGCTACCCTGGCCCTCATGCACCGGCCGCATCTGGACTTCGTCGCCGCCCTGCACCGCCAGCTGCCGGCCGAGGGCAACCTGTGCTGGTCTCCCTACTCGGTGGCCGCCGCGCTCGGGCTGGCCGCGGCCGGCGCCCGGGGAGCCACCCGGGATCAGCTCGCCGCCGCGCTCGCACCCGGTGGGGAGCTGGCCGAACTGGGCCGGGTGCTGGCCGACTCGGCCGCGCTGGCGGAAGCCGAGGTGGCGGTCGCCAACACCCTCTGGGTGGAGCGCCAGGCCCAGTTCCAGGACGCCTACCTGCAGGCGGTGCGGGAGCTGCCCGGCGGCGCGCTGCGCACCGCCGACTTCCTCCACGACGCGGAGGGCGCCCGGGTGGCGATCAACGACGATGTGGAGCGGACCACCCGGGGGCTGATCAAGGAGCTGGTCGGACAGGGCATGCTCTCGGCGGACACCATCGCGGTGATCGTCAACGCGCTCTACCTGAAGGTGGCGTGGCTGAGCGCGTTCGAGGCGGCGGCCACCGCGCCGGCTCCGTTCCACGCCTCGTCCGGGACCCGGCAGGTGCCGACCATGCGGCAGCAGGAGAGCCTGCGGTACGCGGCGGCCGGCGGCTGGCGGATGGTGACGCTGCCGACCGCCGCCCCGGTGGTGGTGGACGTGCTGCTGCCGGACGGGCCACCGGAGCTGCCGCCCGCGGAGGTGCTGGCGGCGCTGCAGGAGGCCAGCCGGCCCACCAAGGTCGACGTGACGCTGCCCCGGTTCCGGGTCGAGGCGGCGGCCGTGCTGAACGACCCGCTGCGGCAGCTCGGGGTGGCCAGCGCGTTCGTGCCGGGCGAGGCCGACTTCTCCGGGATCACCGACCAGGTGCGGATCTTCGTCGACCTGGTGCTGCACAAGGCGGTGCTGCGGGTCGACGAGCAGGGCTTCGAGGGGGCGGCGGCGACCGCGGTGGTGATGCGGATGGTCTCGGTCGACCTGAGCACCCCGGTGCCGTTCCACGTGGACCGGCCGTTCCTGGTGCTGGTCCGGCACCCGCGGACCGGCGCGGTCTACTTCGTGGCCCGGGTGGTCGAACCCTGATCGGCGGCGGCGACCCGGCCGCCCCGCAGCAGTCCCACCCCCAGCGTCACCAGCGCCGCCCCGAGCAGGACCGCCCCGACCCGGGTGACCCAGGTCCCGGCGGAGCTGGCCCCTTCCTCGCCGACCAGCATGTGCAGGAAGAAGCCGCCGGACTGCAGCAGGATGCCGAGCAGCAGCCCCAGCCCGAGCAGCCATTGGGTGGACTCGGCGAACCCGGTCCGTCCGAGCAGGATGAAGAACACCAGGGACAGGATCAGCAGCGCCCCGGCGTGGCCGTGGCCGGCCCGGAAGAACTGCTCCTCGAACGGGGTGAGCGCGTCCCGCTGGGTCAGCCGGCCCAGCAGCGACCAGCCCCCGAACTCCACCGTCACCAGTGCGAACAGCGCCAGCGCCGGCAACACTCTGGTCGCCTTCATGGCCGATCCTTCCGGTCGGAGTCCGTCCCTGGGTTCACGATACGGCCGGCACCCAGTGCCGGCCGGGCGGAACCGAGGGACCGCCGTCCCCGCGTACGAGATTCTGGACTTGACCCTCACGCAACGTGAGGCTCTACCGTCGGCGGCGAAGGAGGGAAACCATGAGCTACCCGGTGGGTGAGGTGGCCCGGATGACCGGGGTGACGGTCCGGACGCTGCACCACTACGACGAGATCGGGCTGCTCTCGCCCAGTGGCCGCACCGCCGCCGGTTACCGGCGGTACGCGGAGGCGGACCTGGAGCGGCTGCAGCAGATCCTGACCTACCGGGAGCTCGGGTTCCGGCTGGAGGAGATCGCCAGCATCCTGGCCGACCCGGACGCGGACGCGCTCGGGCACCTGCGCCGGCAGCACGCGCTGCTGACGGAACGGATGGAACGGCTGCACAAGATGATCGAGGCAATCGAGTTCATGATGGAGGCAGAGCAGATGGGTGTGCAACTGAGCCCGGAAGAGCGGTTCGAGGTCTTCGGTGACTTCGACCCGGACCAGCACGCGGCCGAGGCGGAGCGGCGGTGGGGCGGCACCGAGGCGTACCGCCAGTCGCAGCGCCGGACGGCGTCGTACACGAAGGACGACTGGCTGCGGATCAAAGAGGAGGGCGAGCAGCTCTCCCGGCGGTTCGCGGCGGCGCTGGCGGCCGGCGAGCCGGCCACCAGCCCGGCGGTGATGGACCTGGCCGAGCAGCACCGGGCCCACATCGGCCGGTGGTTCTACGACTGCTCGTACGAGATCCACCGCGGTCTCGGTGAGCTGTACGTGTCCGACCAGCGGTTCACCGACAGCATCGACCAGTACGCGGCCGGGCTGGCCGGCTACCTGCGGGACGCGTTCGTGGCCAACGCCGACCGCGCCGCCGGCTAGGCGGGCGGCGACCGGCTGACGTCGTCGCCGCGTCGTCGGTCCGTCGCCGGCGCCGACCAGGCTGGTGTCCAGCTGGCGCGCCGAGGCGCGACGAGATGCCTGGAGGCGGCGTGCGGATGGTGGCTGGGCGGCGAGCCCGACGTTGGCCGGTAGCGGTAACAGTGACGGTGGCGGCGGTCGCCGGTGCCGGGTTGGTGGTCCCACCAGGGTGGGCCGCCCCCGGGCCGGTGCCGCCGCCACCGGCGTGGACGGTGAACCCGGACGGGGAGCGGGAGGCGCCGGACCTGGCGACCGCGGCACGGGCGGCGGCGGAGGGCGGCGAGCCGGTGCTGGTGGCCGCGCTCACCGACGAGCGGACCCGGCACCGGGCGAACCCGGACGGCACCGTGACGCTGGAGCAGTACGTCACGCCGCAGCGGGTGCGCCGCGATGGCGGCTGGGTGCCGGTGGACACCGGGCTGGCCCGGCACGGCGACCGGGTGGTGCCCGGTGCCACGGTGCTGGACCTGTCGCTGTCGGCCGGCGGTACCGGCGAGCTGGTCACCGTTACCGAGGGGAGCGCCCGGCTCGGCCTGTCCTGGCCGGACCCGCTGCCGGAGCCGGTGCTGGCCGGCGACACCGCCACCTACCCGGAGGTGTATCCGGGGGTCGACCTGGTGGTGCGGGCCGGGCCGGAGTCGTTCCGGCTGCTGCTGGTGGTCCGGGGCCGGCAGGCGGCGGCGAACCCGGAGCTGGACCGGATCGCCTGGCGGGTGTCGGCCGACGGCCTGTCGCTGCGGGCCGGCCCGGACGGCTCGGTGGCGGTGGTGGACGCGGCCGGCGTACCGGTGCTCGCCTCGCCCCCGTCGCTGATGTGGGACTCGCCTGGCCGGGACCCGGCGCTGCTGGCGCTGGAGGAGCAGCTCGGGGAGCGGCTGCCGGGCGCCCGGGAGCCGGGCGACGCCGGCCGGACGGTGGCGATGCCGGTGGAGGTCTCGGCCACCGAGCTGGCGGTGCGCCCGGACCGGGCGCTGCTGGCCTCACCGCAGACCCGGTTCCCGGTCACCATCGACCCGGAGTTCAGCAAGCCGCGGCCGGACCGGTGGCGGCCAGTGTTCGACCAGCGGCCGGACTCGGCCTGGCCGTCCGGGACTGCCCAGCCGCGCGACGACCTGAAGGTGGGCCTGCTCGCCGGTTGGCCGGCCTGCGGCGACTGGTGCGGCCTGTGGCGGACCCACATCATGTTCGACATCAGCCAGATGCGGGGCAAGCAGCTGGTGGGCACACCGAGCTTCCACATCACGCTCGACCACTCCGCCTCCTGCGGGCCGACCCCGGTGCAGCTGTGGCAGACCAGCCGGATCACGAACGATCCGATCACCTGGAACAAGATGAAGGCGAACGCGCACTGGCGGGCGTTGCTGCGGGAGCGGTCGGCCAACGCGAACGAGGCCGGCGGCTGCGGGGCGATCCAACCGGACGTGCCGCTGGAGTTCGGCAGCGCGGCGTTCGCCGACCGGCTGCAGTTCGAGATGACCGCGCTCAACCCGTGGTTCACGGTCGGGCTGCGGGCCAAGAACGAGGGCGACAACCACCAGTGGAAACGGTTCCATGACAACGCCCGGCTGGAGGCCACCTACAACACCGTGCCGGACCGGCCGACCCAGCTCGCGGTCGGTGGGGACTGCCTGGACCGGTGCGCCACCCCGGCGATCATCCGTTCCCGCACCCCCACCCTGACCGCCCGGGTTAACGACCGGGACGGTGACCGGCTGCTGGTGCGGTTCCAGGTTATCGAGCACGGGTCCGAAAATGTGCTGATGGACGGGTTCGCTCACAATGTGCCGGCCGGCACGGTCGCCAGCTGGACTGTGACCGAGCCGCTGCCGGCGCACACCGAGCTGCGCTTCCGCGTGCGTACCCGGGACCAGCACGGGGCGGTCAGTGACTGGTCGGCCGCCTTCCACCTGGTGGTGGACACCACCCCGCCGCGCGACCCGACCGTCGGTTCCGACCTGTACCGGCACCACGACACCGGCACCTGGAACGGCGGGACCGGGGTCCCGGGCGAGTTCACGTTCACTGCCAACGGCTCCAGCGACGTGGTCCGCTACGAGTGGAGGGACCTGCGCGGGGACGTGACCCGGGAGACGGTGGCGCCGGGCGCACCGCTGACCGTGACCGTCACTCCGACCGCCGGCCGGCTGGTGGAAGAGGTGTCGGTGCGCACGTTCGATCTGGCCGGCAACACCTCCGACGTGGTGGTGTACCAGTTCCAGGTGCGGCCGCACCCGGCGGCCACTGGTTACTGGCCGTTCGACGGCGACCAGGGCACGGTCGCCCGGGCGGTCGCTGGCGGGATGGCGTTCGACGGGCAGCTGCACGGCGGCGCCGGCTGGGTGGACAGCGGGCTGAAGATGTGCGAGATCGACCCTGGTTCCCGCGGCTGCGACCCGGAACAGGACGTGACCTGCTGCCAGGCGGTGACCCTGGACGGCACCGGGTGGCTGGCGGCGCCCAGCGTGCTGGACACCGACCATCGGGCCGGGTTCACCGTGTCGGCCTGGGTCCACCCGACCGAGCTGGCCGGTGACCACACGGTGCTGGCGCAGGACGGCGAGCAGCAGGCGATGTTCCGGCTGGAGCACCGGGCCGCCGCCCGGAATGGCACGGGTGGCTGGTGCTTCACGGTGTACGCGGCGGACCGGCCGGACGCCGGCACGGCGCGGGCCTGCTCCGGCAAGCCACCGCAGCTGGCGGAGTGGACCTACCTGGTCGGGGTGTACGACCGGGCGGAAGGGACCGTCACACTGCACGTCGACGGTGGCCAGGACACGCCCGGCGGGACCACCGACGAGGTTCCCGCGGTGGCGTCCTGGCCGGCCCGCGGCTCGTTCCTGGTCGGCCGGGCGGCGACCGGACCGGCCGGGTGGTGGCGCGGCCACGTCGACGAGGTGCGCGCCCACCAGCGGGTGGTCCAGCCGGTCGAGGTCCAGCAGAACATGCTGGGGTGCGTGCTGTCCGGGCCGGCCTGCCCGCGCCCGCCACTTCCGGTGGCCGACCCGACCGTCTACACCGGACAGGTGTCCCGGTGGGTCAACGAGGCCGGCGACCGGCTGACCGACCCGACCGGGGTGGCGCCGTTCGGCTACGCGTTCGAGGCACCGCTCGGGCTGCCGGCCCCGGAGGGCACCCCCGGCACCCGGATGCTGTACCGCTGCGCGGCCGGCCAGCACGGCGGCGACGGATTCACCTCCAGCGACCCGCGGTGCGAAGGCCAGCGGACGCTCGGCACGGTCGGGCTGGCGTACCTGGAGCCGCCGGCCGGGGTGCCGGTGGTCCCGCTCTACCGGTGCCGGGTCACCGCGCCCGGGCTGCCCGACACCGGGCACCACTTCGACTCGAACGATCCGGACTGCGAGCGGGACACCGCCGAGCCGGAGTTCCCCGAGCCGGTCGGCTACTTCGCCGGGTACGCGCACCTGGTGCGGTACGCCCGCACCGGAGACCACTGGACCGCCACCGTGGCCCCGCCCGACCCGTACCGGCCGGAGGGGGTGATGGGGCTGCTGTCGATGGTGGACGGCCCGGACGTGCGGCCGCTGTACGCCTGCCGAAACGGAACCAACGGCACGTTCAGCTCGCGCGACGCCGGGTGCGAGGGCGGCGACCGGCTCGGGCTGACCGGCTACCTCTGGGCCGGGCCGCCGGCCGGCGTGGCGAGCTCCGCGCTGTACCGGTGCGGGACCGGCAGCGGGGAGCGGTTCGACTCGCTGGAGCCCGACTGTGAAGGCAGGCACCGGGATCTGGCCGACCCGCTCGGGTACGTGGTGTGGGAGTGGTGAGCATGATCCAGAAGCCGACCGTGACCCTGACCGCTGGCCTGGTGATACTGCTGGTGGCCACGTTGCTCGGGGAGGTCCCGGCGCTGGCGGAGGAGGCGCCGGAGTGGGAACCCCCCGAGCCACCAGCGGTGACCGACGTGCCGGTCACCGAGCTGGCACCGACCCCCCGCCCGGACGAGTCCAGCCCGGACGAGCCCAGCCCGGCGGCGGCAGTCGCCGGCGAGCAGCCGGTCACCTGGCCGGCGGCGGGCACCGCGGTGGTGACGCTGCCGGACGGCTCGGCCGCAACAGCCGGTCCGGCCACACCGGATGGTGCGCCGGCACCGGCCCGGCCGGGCCGGGTAGCCGCCGGGGACCTGCCGGTCCGGGTCGGCGCGGCGCCGCTTACCCGGGCCCAGCGGGAGACTGTCGGCGGCGCGGTGCAGGCCCAGGCAGCCGCTCCCGCCCAGGTCCGGGTGCAGCTGCGGGACCGGGCGGCGGCCACCCGGGCCGGAGTGTCCGGGTTGCTGCTGGAGGTGGCCCGGGCGGACGGGCGCCGGCTGCCAGCCCGGGTCGCGGTCGAGGTCGGGTACGCGGGGTTCCGGCACGCGTACGGCGGCGACTGGGCCACCCGGCTGCGGCTGTCGGTGGTGGAGTGCGAGGCGCAGCGGTCGCGGTGTGGCCCGCCGCGACCGCTGCCGACCGGGCACGACCGGCCGGCCGGGCTGCTGGCCGCGGAGGTGCCGCTGGCCGCGGACGGCGAGCCGACCCTGCTGGCGGTCTCGGCCGCCCCGGACGGGGACAACGGCGACTACACCGCCACCAGCCTGTCCCCGGCGGCCACCTGGCAGGTGTCGCAGCAGACCGGCGACTTCTCCTGGAGCTACCCGCTGCGGGCGGTGCCCGGCCTGGGTGGCCCGGAACCGGAGCTGGCACTGTCCTACTCGTCCGGCAGTGTGGACGGGCGTACCGCCAGCACCAACACCCAGGGGTCGTGGATCGGCGACGGCTGGGACCTGTGGCCCGGCTTCATCGAGCGCAGCTACCGGCCGTGCCTGGACGACACCGGCCCGGTCGGCGGCCGGGACCCGAACAACGCCGGCCGGGAGACCGGGGACCTCTGCTGGTTCTCGGACAACGCCACGCTGTCCCTGAACGGCCGGGCCACCGAGCTGGTCAAGGACAGCGACGGGCGCTACCACGGAGTTACCGACGACGGTTCCCGGATCGAGCGGCTGACCGGCGGGTCCGGCAACGGCGACAACGACGGGGAGTACTGGAAGGTCACCGCCACCGACGGGGTGCAGTACTTCTTCGGCCGCCACCAGCCGGGTGACAGTCCGGTGCCGACCAGCAGCGTGTGGACCGCCCCGGTCTACGGCAACCACCCGGCCGAGCCGTGCCACGCCACCAGCGACTTCGCCGGCTCCCGCTGCACCCAGGCGTGGCGCTGGAACCTGGACTACGTGGTCGACCCGAACGGCAACTCGATGACCCTGTTCTACGCCCGCGAGTTGGGTGCCTACGGGCGGGAGCTGGACCCGGCCAAGCGCACCGCCTACCACCGGGGCGGCTACCTGACCCGGATCGAGTACGGCACCCGTGCCGCCACCGGGGCCGACCAGCCGGTGCCGGCCCGGCTGGTGTTCGATACCGTCGACCGGTGCAAGCCGGGCAGCACGTGCACCACCAGCAACCCGTCGGCGTGGCCGGACGTGCCGTGGGACCAGCTCTGCGACGCGGCACCCTGCACCGACCAGCTGGCGCCCACCTTCTGGACCCAGAAGCGGCTGGCGAAGATCCGCGCGCAGGTACGCCACGGCTCCGGATTCTCCACAGTCGAGTCGTGGACGTTGCGGCACGAGTACCTGAACGCCGGCGCCCAGGATGAGGACGAGGCCGTGCCGATGTGGCTGCGCGGGATCACCCGTACCGGCCACGTCACCACCGCCGGCGGCGAGCCGGCCACCGAGCCGGAGATCGACTTCCATCCGGGTGGCAAGGCGCTCCCGAACCGGGTGGACGGCCCGTCCGACGACCGGACCGCGCTGAAGCGGTGGCGGATCCACACCATCACCACCGAGGGCGGTGCCCAGATCAGCGTCGGCTACCTGGACGCCGAGTGCACCCGGGCCAGCCTGCCGACCCCGCACACCAACGGCAAGCGCTGCTTCCCGCAGTGGTACGCCCCGCCCGGGACCGAGCCGACGCTGGACTGGTTCCACAAGTATGTGGTGGAGCGGGTGGACGTGTGGGACCGGACCGGTGCCGGCGGCCACCAGGAGACCAGCTACCAGTATCTGGACAACCCGGCCTGGCACTACGACGACTCGGAGCTGGTGCCGCCGGACAAGCGCACCTGGGGGCAATGGCGCGGCTACTCGAAGGTGCGGGTCTGGCAGGGGGCGGTCGGGACCACCCGGTCCCGGACCGACTACCTCTACCTGCGCGGGATGCACGGCGACCGGGCCGGCCCGACCGGCGGCAGCAAGCGCGTGGAGGTGACCGACTCGCAGGGCGACCCGATCGACGACCACCGGGCGTACCAGGGGGTCCTACGGGAGGAGACGGTCTACAACGGAACGGGCTGGGTGCGGGGCAGCGTCCACACCCCGTGGCGCAAGGGCCCGACCGCCAGCGCCGGCCCGCTGCACGCTTCATGACCGACACCACCACCACCCGGACCCGGACCGCGCTGGCCGGCGGCGGGGTCCGGTGGACCCGGACCGACACCGCGTTCGACGACACCTACGGGATGCCGGAGCGGCGGCACGACCACGGCGACCTGGCGGTGGCCGGCGACAGCACCTGCACCCGGTGGGAGTACGCCCGGAACGCCACGAAGTGGATCCTGGACCGGATCAGCCGGACCGAGGTGGTCGGGGTGCCGTGCCCCGCCGATCCATCCCGTCCGGACGATGTGCTCTCCGACCAGCGTACCTACTACGACGCCCCGGACACGCACGGTGCTCCGCCGACGCGTGGGTTGCCGGTGCGGACAGAGGAGGTGGACTCCTGGGACGGCGCTGCTCCACAGTGGGTGACCACCAGCCGGACCCGATACGACAGCCACGGCCGTCAGGTGGAGGTGCGGGACGCGCTGGACCGGCCCACCACGACCAGCTTCACGCCGGCCACCGGCGGCCCGGTCACCGCCACCACCACCGTCAACCCGCTGGGAGACGCCGCCACGAGCGAACTGGCTCCCGCCTGGCAGGCACCAACCCGTACCACCGACCCGAACGGGCAGGTCACCGACCTGACCTATGACGGGCTGGGTCGGCTGACCGGCGTGTGGCTCCCCGGGCGAAACAGCGCCACCCAGACCCCGAACCTGCGTTACGACTACCTGGTGCGCAGTGACCGCCCGTCCGCGGTCACCACCGGGACGATGCTGCCCACCGGCGACTTCCTGACCTCCATAACCCTGCTGGACGGGCTGCTGCGGGAACGGCAGACCCAGACCCAGGCGACCGGCGGCGGCCGGGTGATCACCGACACCGTCCACGACACCCAGGGGTTGGTCGCCTGGCAGTCCCGCGGCTACTACAACTCGGGCGCGCCCGCCACCGCACTGGTCGGCACCGCCGGCGAGCCGCAGATCCCCGGGATCACCGAGTACCGCCACGACGGAGCTGAGCGGGTGGTGGCCGAGATCTTCCGGCGGAACGGGCAGGAGGCCTGGCGGACCGGTTACGCGTACGAAGGGGATCGGGTGCTCACCACCCCGCCGGCCGGCGGCACCGCCACCACGGTCATCACCGACGCCCGCGGCCAGACCGTGCAGCGGTGGCAGCACCACGGGCCCGAGCCGGCCGGCGCGCACGACACCACCCGGTACGCGTACACGAAGCGGGGCGAGCTGGCGAGCGTGACCGACCAGGCGGACAACACCTGGACCTACCGGTACGACCAGCGGGGCCGGCTGGTGGAGTCGGTCGACCCGGACCGGGGGCGGACGGTCACCAGCTACGACGCCGCCGGCCAGGAGCTCACGGTCACCGACGCGCGCGGCGTCACGCTCGGCTACACGTACGACGACCTGGGCCGGCGCACCAGCGTCCGGGACGGCTCCCCGGCCGGCCCGACGCTGGCCGAGTGGGTCTACGACACACTGGACAACGGGGTCGGGCAGCTGACCCGGTCGATCCGGCACGCCGGCGGACAGCGGTACGTGTCCGAAGTGACCGGCTACGACGAAGCCGGCCGGCCGACCGGGACCCGGGTCGTGATCCCGGAATCGGAGGAGGGGCTCGCCGGCACCTACTCCACTACCGCCAGCTACCGCCCGGACGGTTCGCTGTGGACGAGTGAGCTGCCGCAGCTCGGGGACGTGCCGTCGGAGCTGTTGCTGTACGCGTATGACGATGTCGGCGCGCAGACCACGTTCACCTCCGGGCGCTGGCAGTATGTCAGCGACGCGGTCTACAACAAGGTCGGCGAGCTGACCCAGCGGACCATGGGGCCGGACTTCTCCCGGCTGGTGGTCACGAACCGGTTCGACGAGCCGACCGGCCGGCTGGCCGGGACGTTCGCGGTGCCAGAGCTGGAGTCACAGGTCTTCGACCTCGCCTACCGGTACGACGACGCAGGCAACCTGCTGCGGATCGCCGACTCGCCCAGCGCGGCCACCCCGGAGGACACCCAGTGCTTCCGGTACGACTACCTGCAGCGGCTGGCCGCGGCGTGGACTCCGGCCGGGACCGGAGACGGCAACTGCGCGGCGGAGCCGGCGGTCGGGGACCTGGGCGGCTCGGCGCCGTACTGGCAGTCCTGGACCTACGACCACACCGGCAACCGGATCACCCAGACCGAGCACGATGGAGCTGGAGACACCGTCACCACGTACATCCAGGGGTCCGGCTCACCGCACGCGGTGACGCGGGCCGGCACCACCGGTCCGGGCGGGTCCTCGGTGAATACGTACGGCTACGACCCGGTCGGGAACATGACTGCGCGGAACCTGGCGGACCGGGTGCAGGGGCTGGAATACGACCTGGAGGTGCACCTGTCCACAGTGACCGAGGACGGTGCCACCACGTCGTACGTCTACGACGCGGACGGCAACCGGCTGATCGCCCGGGACCCGGATGGCGCCACCCTCTACCTGCCGGAGGGGCAGGAGCTGCGGTGGGACCGCACCACCGGGGAGCGCACCGGCGCCCGCTACTACACCCACGCCGGTGCGACCGTCGCGGTGCGCACGGGTGCGGGGGTGACCTGGCTGCTCGGCGACCACCACGGCACCGCCGAGGCGGTGGTCGACGCGGACAAGCTGGATCGGGTTGCCCGGCGACGTACCACCCCGTTCGGCGAGCCGCGCGGCCCGGAGCCTGAGTTCCGGGCCGGGGACAAGGGGTTCGTCGGCGGCACCGAGGACCCGACCGGGCTGACCCATCTCGGGGCCCGGGAGTACGACCCGCAGCTCGGACGGTTCCTCACCGTGGACCCGGTGATCGACCACCAGGACCCGCAGCAGATGCACGGGTACGCGTACGCCAACAACGCCCCGCCCAGCTTCACCGACCCGGACGGCCTGCGCGCCTGCGGGGGAGCAGCGGCGGTGGACGGGCAGTGGTGTCCGTCCCCGAAGGACGGCTCGTTCGACGTCCCCGACAGCACCGGCGGCGACCGCGGTCCGATCCGCAGCGGAGTGGAACGGCATGGAGCCACCTGGTCGGCCACCGCCGACGGCACCACCGACATCAATGGTTGGCTGCTGCCGGCCGGCGGCCCCGACGTCGCGGAACTGGCCGCCCGGATCGACCGGCTTATGCATCTGGAACAGATGGCCGTGGAGGAAACCTACGACGCCATCTACTGGTCCTGCGAACCGGATCTCGACTTCTGCGGCGGGGACTTCTACCGCGCGATCGCCCAGCGGTCGTCTGCTCTGCATGAGGACGACATCATGCTGGCCGCCGCGCTCGCAGGGCCGGGCTTTGCGCCTGGATATGCCCCGAGTGCCGGTGCCCGGCTGGGACGCGCCCGGACACTCGGCCCCAGGCAGGTTGCCGAGCGCAACGGCTGGTGCCGCAACAGCTTCACCCCGGACACCTTGGTGCTCATGGCTGACGGCACCTATCAGCCGATCGAGGATGTCGACATCGGCGACCTGGTGCTGGCCACCGACCCGGAGACCGGCGAGTCGGGCCCAAGGCCGGTGACCGCTACCACCGTCGACGCTGGCGAGAAGGCCATGACCGCGATCACCATCACCGCGAGCGGCCAATCGGGCAATCCGACGGTTGTTCCGGCCATGCCAGCCAACGAGTCTAGCGGCGCTGCGTTCGGCACGGTCGCGGCCACTCACGACCATCCCTTCTGGAACGCCACTCAGGGCACCTGGACCAGGGCCGACGACCTACAACCAGGCGACCAGCTACGAACCCCTAGCCGCACCTACGTCATTGTCGCTACAACCGTAACCCGCACCAACGTTCTTACAGTTCACAATCTCACGATCGCCGGCACGAGCACCTACCATGTCCGCGCAGGCGACACTCCCGTCCTTGTCCATAACTGTCCAAGATCGAGCGGAAAAGATCGTGCGAGTGACCTTCCCTCTTGGATGAGCCCGTCAGAGGTTCGGCGACGTCCGGGTGAGTCTCCTAGGCAGGCAGCGGATCGGGTAATGCGCGGGAGATTCCCCGACGGCGGTTACCCAAGGGGTCCGGGAACCGAGTATAATAAGGCAGTAAAGTACGCATCCCGAAACCCCGTCTATGGTGGACGCTGACTGGAGGGCGATACTCGGATGACGGGCTCAGTGTTCCTGCTCTGGCACGTCCATCACGTGGCTGGGGATGAGGCTGGCATGGTGAAACATTTCGATAGCCTGGACGACCACTGGGCGGATGAAGTCGGTGGAGATGACGTCAAGCTCCTGGGCGCCTACTCGTCATGGCAAAAGGCTGTTGACCGGATGAGAGAAGCCATGCTTCTTAACGGCTTTCGTTCCGAGCCTCGGTGCTTCAGCATCGACGAATACGTGGTGGACAACGACTATTGGACGGAGGGCTTCTCGTAGAACATCCTACGGGCTGCGAAGGGAGTCAACGGGTGACGACGATGTACGGGCCGCGGCCGGGGGAGGGGCCAGCGCCGCGGGTGGGCCCGGTCGGTCGGGTGGCGGTGCTGTCCGACGTGCACGCGAACGTCCCGGCGCTGACGGCGGTGCTGGCCGAGGTGGAGCGGGTCGGTGCCGACCTGGTGGTGTTCTGCGGCGACCTGACCTGGGGGCCGGAGCCGGACCGGACCGTGGAGCTGGTCACCGCGCTCGGTGACCGGGCCCGGTTCGTGCGTGGCAACGGCGAGCGGGCGGTGGTGGACATGGCCCGCGGCGAGCGGGTCGCGGAGCGGGAACGCGAACGCTGGATGGTGGCCCGGCACTCGCGTACTGGGCCCTGCTCGGGCCGGACGTGCAGCTGCGGCAGACCCGTTACGACCTGGCGGCGGCGGTCGCGGTTGGGGTCCGGGTGGGCGACCCGGCCGCCGACCGGATCACCGAGCTGCTCACCTCGCCGCCGACCCCCGCTGAAATGATCGCGCACGCGGAGCAACGGGTGTTCTCCGACTGACGGGGCGGATCATGGGCCGGCGCCAGCCGGGACCGCCTGGCCGGCGAGCAGCTCCCGGATCTGGTTCGCCTCCGGCGCCCCGATCTCGGCGAAGATCGCGTACGCGTGCTGCCAGTGGTCAGTGGCACCATCGGGGTCGGCCTGCGCCAGCAGGGCCCGGCCGAGCACGAGCCGCGCGCGGGCCTCGTGCAGCCGGCCTCCGGCATCGTGGTGGATCGTCACCGCCTGCCGCGCGAACGCACTCGCGGCCGCCGCCTCGGCGGCGTCGAGGTGAAGCTCGGCGAGGACGGTCAGAGCCTGGCCCTCGACCAGCCGGAACCCGGCATTATGGGCGACCGCACGCGCCCGCGCAAGGTTGGTGTGGGCGCGCTCCGGCTGGCCCAGATGACGGTTGGCACTGGCCAGGTCGACGAGCGCCTTGGCCTGCGGGTAGGGATCGGTCGCGGCCACGGCCAGGCGCACCGCGCGCTGGAAGCTGCCGGCCGCCCGCTGCTCGTTACCGATGTGGTGGTGGACGCTGCCGAGGGTGTGGAGAGCCTCGATCTCGAGGCTCTCGTGCCGGGACGTGTCGGCCAGGCTCAGCGCATCGTAGGCCAGTTCGAGCGCCCGGGTGTGGCGGCCGGCGTCCCGGTGGACCGCCGCGAGGCTGCCCAGGATCTCGCCTTCGTAGATCCGGTTCCCGACCGTCCGGGCGCTGGCCAGTGCCCGGGTGAGCTCGTCGTGGGCGAGGACAAGCTGACCCTGGGCGTGATGGACCTCGCCGAGGACACCCAGACTGACGGCCTCCAGGTTGCGGGACCCCACCTCCAGGTTGAAGGCCAGCGCCCGTTCAGCGTGCTCGGCGGCGCGCGCCAGCTGGCCCGCTTGCAGGTAGGTCAGGGCAAGGTTGCTGGGAACGGTGGGGCTGGGTGGCCGGCCGGTCTGTTCGTGAACCGCGAGCGCGTTGGTCAGGTGGGTACGTGCGACCTCCAGCTGTCCGGACTCGAGGTAGAGCGCCCCGAGATTGCCGAGCGCCGTGGCCTGCCCGGCGAGCCAGCCGGTCCGTTGGGTGAGAACCAGCGCCCGCTCGGCGTGGGTGATGGCCCGGGGATAGTCGTTCTGCCGCCAGCCGAGGCCGGCGAGGCTCCAGTGGGCGGCGGCCTGGGCGTTCTCGTCGCCGGCCGCATCGGCCGCGGCAAGCGCGGCCCCGGCGGCCGTCCGCCAGTCGACCGTCAACGTTCGCCACAGGTAGTAGCCACGCAGCGCGTCCGCGAGCAGCCAGGCGGTCTCCGGCGGGCCGTGGTTCGCGGTGTGGACGATCACCGCCACCAGGTTGGCGCGCTCTGCGTCAATCCACGCCAGCGCGTCGGCGCGGTCGGTGAGTGCGGCTACCGGCGCCGGACCGGCCGGCTTCGGAAGCCGCAACATCTGCGGATGCAGCACCACAGCGGCGCGATCGGTGGTGTGGAGGTAGTAGTCGTAGAGGCGTTGTAGCGCCGCCTCCCGATCCGGTCCGGCATCCTCCTCTCGGGCGCGATCGGCTGCGTGGACTCGCAACAGATCATGGAAGGCGTACCGGCCGGGGGCGAAGTGTTCCAGCAGGTAGGCGTCGGCGAGCGCCTGCAGCGAGGTTCGGGCGCGTTCGGGGGCGGTGTCCGCGAGCGCGGCTGCTGACTCGGGTGTGAAGTCCGTGCTGGGAGCGATGCCGAGCTGCCGGAACAGCCGGCGCGGCCGGTCCGCCAGGCGGTGGTACGAGGGATCGAATGTCGCGCGTAACGTGGCCTGTTCATCCCCGGCCATCGCCAGCGCGGCGAGCCGGTCGCTGGCGCGGAGCAGCTCCAGATAGGCGCGCAGCCGGCGGGGCTGGCCAGTGGTGACGTTGGCGGCGGCAATCCGCACGGCCAGCGGGAGGTGTCCACACAGCTCGGCCAGCTCGGCGACGGCGGCTGGTTCGGCCTGGACGGTCGCGTGGCCCAGCAGCCGGGTCAACAGGGTGCGGGCGTCCTCGGGGGTGAGCGTGCCCAGCACCAGCCGGTCAGCGCCGTCCCGGGCGGCCAGCCCGCCGAGCTGGTTCCGGCTGGTGACCAGCACCAGGCAGCCGCCGCCGCCCGGCAGCAACGGCCGGACCTGGTCGGGGTGGGCGGCGTTGTCGAGCACCACCAGCACCCGCTTGTCCGCCAGCAGGCTCCGGTACCGCGCGGTCGCGTCAGCCAGCTCGGCCGGCACCTGCTCGGCCGACCCAGCCAGTGCATGCAGGAACCCGGCCAGCGCCTCGATCGGACGCACCGGCGCCTCGGCGGCGTAGCCGCGCAGGTTCACGTACAGCTGCCCGTC
>WHTQ01000181.1 GCA_009377645.1 Micromonosporaceae bacterium
CGTCGCGGCGGCCTTGGTCAGCGGCCCGGCCGGTCCACGTACCGGACGGCCGGCATCGCCGGGCAGTGCGGGCAGCCGCGCAGGATTGGTCGCGCTCTGCCGGTCGGGCAGCGCAGGTACGCTCACCGTCGACACCCCCTGGTGTCAGCCCCGCCTGGAGGTCGTTGGCGCGAGTCCAGGCGGGGCACCCCCCGATCTGGTTACATCGCCGGCCCGGCGCCGCGCTCGATGCGGCCCAGACCCGACCGGGCAGCATCCACTTCCCGCTGAGCGTCGACCAGCGTCTGTTCGGCGGCCTCCAGACGCTGATAGGTGCGGTTGGCCGCCGTGCGCGCCTCGTCCAGCTGCCGGCGGGCTTCCCGCGCCACCTGCCGGCATCGGCCAACCCGGGCCTCGGCGGCGTCCTGCCGCTGCTCTGCGGCCGCCACGGCGGCGGCCTGCGCCTGGCGGACAGCCTGGCGGACCCGACCGGGCTCGGGCAGGGCGGACAGGTCGTCGACCCCTGCCTGTTGGGGGGTTGTGCTGGTCACTCATCGCGGTCTCCTCTCACCGGCCGGGTCACATCGCCATCCCGGCCGGCCGCCGGCTGCCCGGCTCGACGCCGTCGCGCCCGGCTGCGGCCTTGGCGTGCCGCCGCTGTGCGGCCTGCTGGTGTTGCGCGGCCAGCTCGGCGGCGCGCTGGTGGGCGGCCTCCAGCCGGTCGGGGCGGGTGGCGGCGGCGGCCTGCTCGGCGCGGTTGCGCAGCTCGTCGAGCTCGTGCTCGGCCAGATCCCACTTGGCGGCCACCCCCGCGAGCGCGGCGCCGATGGTCTGCAGGTCGTGGGTCCGGGCGGTGTCGTCGTCCAGCACCTCGTCGGCGGCCGGGTCAGGGGTCCGCAGGGGAGCGGTGGCGAGGTCGATGACCCGGTTGGCATCGGCGGCCCACACGAAGTCCCCGGCCACATCCACGGCAGGCCGGTCGTCGATCCGGTCGCGGTCGTCAGGGCCGGCGGGGTCGAGGCGCAGCGCCAGCCCGAGGGGCCGCCCGACGGGCAGCCGCATCGTCAGCCGCTCCCTCGGCAACGCCGACGACGGTTGGCGCACGAGCCGTTCCAGCGCGTCGCGCAGCCCCGCCGCGCCGGCCAGGTCCAAGCTCAGGCCGAGCCACTGGCCCTGGTACAACGCCCGCCGGTCACCGGCGCTGTCACGGTGGTCTGCGTCGGCGTCGGCAGACGACTCGGCGGGAGGGGGAGCCTGGGCGCGGACGCCGTCGCCGGGGGCGCCGGACGGCTGCCGCTGCGGCCGACCTTCGTTCTCCGGGCCGGGTGTGTGCTCGGGGCGCGCCTCGCCCGCTGGCGTGTCCGCCTCGGCGGCGGCGCCGGGGCGGGTGCCGGCGGGCAGCGCCAGCCGCCGCGTCCGCTGCGGGGTGGGGCGGGTGCGGAGCTGGTGGGCGCGCATCAGCACCCGCAGGTAGGCGTGCAGGTCCTCCCCGGACACCCCCGCGGCGCGCAGCTGGCCGGCGGTCATCTCGTCGCGCCCGGCGGCCAGCACGATCTGGCGGACCCGGGCGTAGCGCACCACATCCTCCACCGGCACCCCCAGCGCCTCGGCTTCGCGGCCCAGATCACGGCCGGTGCCGAACAGCCGCCGGTCCAACGCGCCGGTGGTCCACCGCTGGTCCATCACCGTCTCCTGTCCCGTCGTTTGGCTTCGCCGGCGCCGGGCGGACACCCACCCAGGACGGGCGGGTGTTTCGGCCTGTCACATCGCCATCCCGGCGGCCTGCTGGTGGGCGCGGTCGTGGTCGGCCTGCCGGGCCTGGCGGGTCTGGCGGGCCTGCTCGGCGGCGGCCCGCACGAAGTAGGTCGCCGACCACCGGTCACCCTCGGCCTCATCCAGCTCCCGTTCCGCGGCGCGGCGGGCGGCGTCGGCGTCGTCGGCCAGCGCCCAGGCGTCCTCCGCCCGCCGCTCGCACCAGCTCCACCGCTCGTGCGCGTCGGCCAGCCGCCGCTCGGCCACCGCCCGCACCTGGCCGCCGAC
>WHTQ01000169.1 GCA_009377645.1 Micromonosporaceae bacterium
TCGGGTTCTCCGCCCGTACTGAGATCGATCGAGAAGAGTTCGGCATCACCTGGAACCGGGCAGTGGAGACCGGCGGCGTGATGGTCGGAAGGAAGGTCATCATCGAGATCGAGGCGGAGGCGATTCGCCAGTCCTGATCCCTTCGCACCACCCCCTGCGGGTCGGCCGGGCCGCGGTCCGGCCGACCCCGCTCCAGCAACTCACGGTGCCGCATCGTGTTGCTCACCGAGCGTGACGGATGACCACTACCGGAGCCGACCCCCTACTATCGGCTGGCCATCCAGCTCGGGTCGCGTCCGGTCAACCCGAGAGCCTGATCGAGCACGGAGGCGGTGTCGGGGCACCGGCACTGGCGGCCCTTCCCGCCCATTTCCCGACCCACCCCCGCACAGCCCCGCCCGGCCTCAGAGGTCGCCCGGCAACACGTACCACCAACCGTTTCCAAGGATCACGCCGGCGTCCACCCGAACCAACGTGCCGAACAGGTCGACAGTCAGCCCGGGCCGGGGATCACCGTCAAAGAACACGTATCCTCCCGCGTCGTCAGGAATGCCCAACCACTGCGTGAGAAACACTGCCCAGTTGGCGGAGTGGAGGCAGGCCAGCCCGACCGCCACCGCCGTCTGCAGGACTCCGCCCAAGTTGGTGGCTCTTCGCCAAGAAGATGGGAGTCCGCTGCGACACGCCGATTGGGTGACGGCTGAGTAGATGGCTGGGGCCGTCATGATCCAAAAGCGACCGAGCAAGGACCATCGGGAGGCCCCAGTGGGTGTTGACGCTACCAGTCGGAGCGTGCAGACCGTGCTGGACCTGCCCGGGTTTGTGGTGCTCGCCGCGGGAGAGTACGGCGGCGAGCTGGAGCTGCTGGTCGAGACCACCGCCACGGTGGTCCACTGTCACCGGTGTGGCGATCGGGCGCAGTTGCACGATCGGCGTGAGCACCTGCTGCGTGACGTGCCGGCGGCGGCGGCGCGGCCGGCAGCAGCCCGGCCAGCTCCGGCAGCAGCGGCCGGAGCGCGCCGACGACCGGGCTCAGGCGCAGGCCGGGCAGCTCCGCCGCCCCAACCCCGCGGACCGCCTCGACCACCGGCCCGAGCGGGAACGACTCGCGGATCTGGTGGCACCGGCCTACCAGCAGCCGGCGGCCGGCCAGCTCCGGGCGGCCCGGCAGCTCGGACACCAGCCGGGTCTTCCCCACCCCGGCCTCGCCCTCGATGCTCACTATCGTGGGCGGGGCGGCGACCGTCGAGGCCAGCGCCGCCAGCTCGCGGTCCCGCCCCACCAGTGCGGGTGAGACCGCCCGCGCCCGGTCCGAGCCCCACCCCGAGATCACGAGATCACGCTAGACACTCGGCGGTACGCACACCAGGGGGCGTACTGCGTGAGATCACGACCACGCTCCGACGCCACACCGGCATGTGGCGGGCTGATCGTGGCCTCCTACCGCTGTGAGGAGCAAGGGCGTTCGTCCGGTTGACCGACGTCGGGTCGCCAACCCGCTCCAGGTCCGCACCTTGCTCGATGCTGTACGGGAACAACGGCGTAGCGGTGATCGACTCCGCGCTGCGACCGGAGGAGACGGTAGCGCTGGCCAAGTCGAACCTGGTCCTACCGGAGCAAGGGTGGGTGAGATTCACTTCGGCGTTGTGGAGCCTTACGCGGGTCGAGACTGGACCGATAGCGGCGAGTCACCCCGGAGGCTGCGGCTTCGTCGCTGGCGGCCACGCCGTACGATCTGCGACACGCGGCGGTGTCCGGCTGGCGCAACGCTGGTGTGCCGGTGCCGGAGGCTGCCGAGTGGGCCGGGCACTCGCCCGAAATCCTCCTCAAGATCTATGCCAAGTGTGTCGACGGCGGCGCCGAGACGCACCGGCGGCGGATCGACCGGTTCCTCGGCGCGGGACAACGAACGGACTACGCCTCGACCCGCTTACACACCCACCGGGCCCTCCTCGACCACCTCAACATCGCCCTACCTGGCCCGAACAAGGCCAGAACCTGAGCGCCCGAAGTGCGGGAAACGAGGCTAGCCGGTCGGCCCCGCAGCGCGGGCCGCCAGCCGCTGGAACTCGCGGGATCCGCCGTCGAAGATGAAGTCGATGGTCTGGGTGAGCGCGACCGCGACCAGGTCCCGGTCGGGGTCGTTGTGCCAGACGGTGCCGTAGCCGCCCTCCCAGCCGTAGCGGCCCGGCGCCGAGATCTCGTCCGGCGTGACGGTGACCGACATCCCGTACCCCCATCCGCGTCCCTGCAGCGGGAAGGGCCCGGCACCAGTGAGCTGGTCCGGCGTCAGATGGTTGGTCGTGAGCAGCCGCACCGACTCCGCCGACAGCAGCCGCCTGCGGCGGTGGACCCCCCGGTTGAGCAGCAGCCGGCTGAACGCCAGGTAGTCATCGATGGTGCACGCCAGGCCGGCCGCGCCGGACGGGAACGCCGGCGGCCGGGACCACACCTCCGGCAGCGAGACCGGCTGCCGCTCCAGCTGCCCGGTCTCCGGGTTGGTCATGTACACGCCCGGCAGCCGGTCGGCCTCGCGGGGCGGAAGCGAGAATCCGGTTCCCCGCATGCCCAACGGCCGGAAGATCCGCTCCCGGAGGAAGGACTCCAGCGGGAGGCCCGCGGCCCGGGCGATCAGCACGCCCAGCACGAGCGAGCCGGCGTTGTACTGCCACCGCTCGCCCGGCTGGTACATCAACGGGAGGGTGCCGAAGCGCCGGATCCACTCGTCCGGCTCGTGCGGCGTACGCGGGTCCGGCGGCCCCATGACGAGCTGTAGCTCGTTGGCGGCGTTGTTGACCGGGTACGGCGGGTCGAAGGTCGGCTCGAAGA
>WHTQ01000179.1 GCA_009377645.1 Micromonosporaceae bacterium
GCAGTGTTGGCCGAACGGGGCATGACCGCCACGGGGCTGGCCCGCGCGGTCAACGTCACCCCGTCGACCGTGGGCAAGTGGGCAGACGGCGCCGCCCCCACCGTCGAGCACGCCGAACAAGCCGCCGCCGCCCTCGGCGTGCCCGCTGCCGACCTGTTCGACCGGGTCCACCTGAGCCACCGCGGCGGCCGCGCCAGCCGCCTCGAGCTGCCCCTGGTCCCCGGCGCCCCCACCGTCGACCAGGCTCTGCACACCCCTGCGACCGGGGACCCCCGCTGGGTCGACCAGGCCGCCTGCGCCAACCCCGACCTGGACCCTGAGACCTGGTGGCCTGACCCCACCGACCCCGCCGAACAGGCCCGCCGCACCTGCGGCGGCTGCCCCGTGCTCGGCGACTGCCGCCAAGCCTTCCTGGGCGACCCCCAAACCCGCCGCCAGGGCGCCGATGGGATCTGGGCCGGGCTTCCCGGCCGCGTCCTGCTCGCCCTCACCCGCGACCGCCAGGCCGGCCGCCGGCTGGCCTCGCTCATAAGCCCGCAGGGGGCCACCAGCGCCCCGCTCGCCGCCGACCCCGGCGTCACCCGCCCCGCCGTCACGCAACCGCGGACCGGCCGACACGGCGACCCCGGCGTCGACCCCGACCGGCGGTGGCCCACCTCTGGCCGGGAGGGCGTCGCGCGGTGAGGCGCCGATCAACCCCGACAGCCCGATCAACCGCGCCGTCAACCCCGCGGCCGACCCTGCGGGCAACCCCCGCCAACGACGGTCGGGCCAAGACCCCACCGGACCAGTCGACACCGCAACCGCGGCACCCTCGCGGCCGCGCCACACCGGTCTCGGACTGCCGAGCTGTGGCGGGTTGGTCAGCACACCGGGCCGGGGCCGAACACCGCCAGCTTGCACCGCTCGCACCAGGTCCGGTCCTGCCCGTCCAACAACTCGGGCAGCCAGTCCTGGTCCTCCCACTCGGCCACCGGCCGCTCGGTGAACTGCCGGTCGCAGCCGTCACACCGCCACACCATCGGCTCCCAGCCCAGCACCCCCATTCGTGGCCCCTCCGCGTCGCAGGCGAGCTGTCTCGCGTCGGCGAGCGTACGCGCCGCCGCCGCCCCGGCCTTGCATCCGCGACCAGCGACCCGACACGCCGCCCCTGCCGGGCGGTCTTCTCCCGCGGCGGTCGCCCCCTGTCCCCGCCGCCGGGCTGCAGCCACCCAATGGATGGTTTGCCGTCCGGTCCGTGCACGCCGGCCGGCCGTTCGGCGTCACCGTCCGTGACCGTCCAGCCCGGCCCGGCCGGAACCGGCACCACAACGCCGATCACCCAATGTGGTCGGCTGTTCACGCACCGAAGGTGCAAGGGTGTCTTCTGGTTGCCGGTTTGGTTGACATATGTAACGACCGGAGCTGTCAGCGGGACGGTCACGTGGCTGGTGACGCTGGGTGACCAGCGGTCAAGTCGCGTCGGTGGTTCGGGACGCGGCTGCAGGCCGGCTGGGTCGGGTGCGACCACGGTCGCAGTGGTTGCTGTTGGTGGGGGTGGGCGCTGATGGCGTTCACCTTCGGCAAGGTCACCGCCGGGCGGGTCGACTACTACACCGAGCAGGTCGCCACCGAGCGGCACGACTACTACGCCGGTCACGGCGAAGCACCCGGCACCTGGACCGGAAAGCTCGCCGCGGATCTCGGGGTGTCGGGGCAGGTCGACACCGAGGCGTTCCGCGCGGTGCTGACCGGCCGCAACCCGCAGACCGGGGAGAAGCTGAAGCGGTGGCCGAACAAGGTCCTGGCCTTCGACGGGGTCTTTGCTCCACCCAAGTCCGTCTCGGCGCTGTGGGCCATCGGCACCCCCGAAGTCCGCCAGGCCATCGCCCAAGCCCAGGCCGCCGCCGTCCAGGCGGCGTTGGGCTACCTTGCCGAGCACGCCTGCGTCGCCCGGCTCGGCCGCCAGGGTGTCAACGCCGAGCCCGGCACCGGGTTCGCCATCGCCACCTTCACCCACCGCACCTCCCGCGAGGCCGACCCGCAGCTGCACACCCACGCGATCATCTCCAACCTCGCCGAAACCGCCGACGGGCGCCGC
>WHTQ01000145.1 GCA_009377645.1 Micromonosporaceae bacterium
GGCCAGGATCTCCAGCACCTCCTTGGCCTTCTGCTCCTGCTTCGGCCGGGGCAGGAAGGTCAGGGTGCGCATGTTGTGGAGCCGGTCGGCCAGCTTGATCACCAGCACCCGCGGGTCCTTGGCCATCGCCACGACCATCTTCCGGATGGTCGCGGCCTTCGCCGCGTCGCCGAGCTTGACCGCGTCCAGCTTGGTCACCCCGTCGACCAGCAGCGTCACCTCCTCGCCGAAGTCCTCCCGCATCTGCGTCAGCGTGTAGTCGGTGTCCTCGATCGTGTCGTGCAGCAGCGCTGCCACCAGGGTGGTGGTGTCCATGCCGAGGCCGGCCAGGATCCAGGCCACCGCCAGCGGATGGGTGATGTACGGGTCGCCGGACTTGCGGAACTGGCCGGCGTGCCACCGGGAGGCGACGTCGAAGGCGCGCTGCAGCGGCTGCACGTCAGCCTTCGGATGGCTGAGCTTGTGCTCGGCGACCACTGGGCTGAGCACCTCGCTGAGCTGGGTGGTCTGCCAGGGGGTGTTGAACCGGGCCAGCCGGGCCCGCACCCGCCGGCCGGTCGGCGTGGTCGAGAACGGGAACTGCGTGGCGGACGTGCCGTTCCCGTCGCCGGCGGCGTGCTCTTGCCCGGTGACCGGTGGGGCCGGGTCGCCGGAGCCGTTGGGCAGCACGGTCTGCGATGCCGGGGTGGTCGTGCCGTCGGGCGCGACGTCATCAGACACCGGCCGCTCCTCGCCAATCGGCTGCTACCTGGGTCTAGGTGGGGCCAATGCTACCGGTCCCGGCAACTGACCAGCACCCACCCGGCCGGCAGCAGGCGTAGCGCGGCCTGCGGTAAGGCGGCCGGGCCCGGTGCCGCAGGCTAGCCGGCGGGGCTAAGCGGTCAACAGGGCACGGACCGGATATCCGGCCAGCCGGTCCCGGCCGCCGAGGAAGCCGAGCTCCACCAGGAACGTGACGCCGGTCACGACGCCGCCCGCCCGTTCGACCAGGTCCAGGCTGGCCCGGGCGGTCCCGCCGGTGGCGAGCACGTCGTCGACCACCAGCACCCGCTGGCCGGACGCGAACGCGTCCCGGTGCACCTCCAGGGTGGCCTCCCCGTACTCCAGCGCGTAGGTCGCGGTGTAGGTGGCCCGGGGCAGCTTGCCCGCCTTACGCACCGGGACCACCCCGACCCCGGCCGCATACGCCACAGCGGCGGACAGCACGAACCCGCGGGCCTCGATCCCGGCCACCACCTCGAAGCCGTCGCCGGCACCGGCGACGATCGCGTCCACCACCGTCCGGAACCCGACCGGGTCGGCGAACAGCGGGCTGAGGTCCTTGAACACGATCCCGGGCTGCGGGAAGTCGGGCACGTCGACCACCCGGCTGGCCACCAACGAAGCCACCGCCGAGTCGCCCGCGACGCCGCCACCCGAGTCGGTCCCGCCCGGGTCGGTCACTCCCGGGTCGCGGTCTGGATCGGTCACCGCCGCTTGGGGCCGCCGGGACGGCGGCGCTTCGAGGTCGCCGGGCGGGAGCCGACCTTCGGTGCGGCACCGGCCAGGTCGACCAGGTCGGGGTCGACCAGCTGCATCGGGGCGGCCGCCACCGGCTCCGGCTGGTCCGCGTCGCCCGGCTCGTCGTCACGACGCTGCCGCGCCTGCCGCGCCCCCCGGGTGGCCAGCGCCGCCCGCTTGGCCAGCACCCGCTGCGTGTGCGCGTAGAACCGGGGCTGCCGCAGCTTCAGCTCCACCAGCAGCGGCGCGGCGAAGCACAGCGAAGTGTAGAAGGACACTGCCATGCCCACGAACAGCACCAGGCCCAGGTCCTTCAACGTGCCCGCGCCGAGCAGCCCGGCCCCGATGAACAGCAGCGCCCCGACCGGCAGCAGCGCCACCACCGAGGTGTTGATCGACCGTACGAGCACCTGGTTCACGCCCAGGTTGGCCGCCTCGCCGTAGGTCTCGGTGGCGCTCGCCGTGATCCCCTTCGTATTCTCATGGATCTTGTCGAAGGTCACCACGGTGTCGTAGAGGTCGAACCCCATGATCGTCAGGAACCCGATCACCGTGGCCGGGGTCACCTCGAAGCCGACCAGTGAGTAGATCCCGGCAGTGGCGATCAGGTCCAGCAGCAGCGCGCTGATCGCCGCCACCGCCGCCCGGGGCTCGAACCGGATGCTCAGGTACGCGATCACCACCGCGATGAAGACGGCCAGCGCGATCAGCGCCTGCCGGGTGATCTGCTCGCCCCAGGCGGCGCTCACCCGGTCGTCGCCGATGCTCTCCGCCTCGATGCCCAGAGCGGCGGCCACCTCGGCCTTGGCCGCCAGGGTCTCCTCCGAGCTCAGCTCCAGCGTCCGGATCATGTAGGTCGGTTCGCCGCCGCCGACCTCCTGGCCGGAGACCACGGTCGCGCCGGCGTCGGACACCGCGTCCTCGACCTCGATCAGCGTGCCCGCCCCGGCCGGCACATGGAAGGCGTTCCCGCCCACGAACTCGATCCCGAAGCTGAAGCCACGCACGGCGATACTGGCCAGCGCGATCAGCACGACCGCGGCCGCGACCATGAACAGCCGGCGGCGCCAGTCGACCACGTTGAGGCCGGCCTCGCCGAGGTAGAGCCGGGTGGCCCAACCCCGCCGGGGGGCGGTGCTCCCGGCGGTCCCGGACGAGCCGGGGAGGTGGCTGCTCATCTCAGGCTCCCGCCTCTCTGGCCGTCCCGGGGCCCCCGGCGGCGGCTCGCGCTCGGTCGGCGGCCAGCGCCCGACCGAGCCCGCTGACCTGCGGCGACAGGAACGCCCGAGTCCGCGCCAGTAACGTCATGATCGGATGCCGGAAGGTGAACACCACCAGCAGGTCCAGGATCGTGGCCAGGCCCAGCGCGAACGCGAACCCGCGCACCTGCCCGGCCGAGAGCAGGTAGAGCACGATCGCGGCCATCAGGGTTACCGTGTTCGCGGTGATGATGGTCCGCCGGGCCCGGGCCCAGGCCCGCGGCACCGCGCTGCGCGGGGTCCGGCCCTCCCGGATCTCGTCCTTGAGCCGCTCGAAGTAGATCACGAACGAGTCGGCCGCGATCCCGACCGCCACGATGAACCCGGAGATCCCGGCCAGGGTCAGCGTGTAACCAATCCCGCGGCCCAGCACCACCAGCGCGGCGTAAGTCAGGATCGACGAGATGATCAGGCTGCCGAAGATCACCACACCGAGCAGCCGGTAGTAGAAGAACGCGTACAGCAGCACCGCCGCGAACCCGATCCCGGCCGCCCACAGGCCGGCCCTGAGATACTCGACGCCGAGGGTCGCGCTGATGCTCTGCCCCTCCTGCTCCTCGAAGGTCACCGGCAGCGCCCCGAACCGCAGCTGGCTGGCGAGCAGGTTGGCCTGCTCGGAATCGAAGTCCCCGGTGATCCGGGCGTCCCCGGTGATCACCGAGATGATCTGCGGAGCAGAGACCACCCGGTTGTCCAGCACCGTGGCGACCAGGCAGTTTCCTTCCTCGCCGACGGCGTTCTCCGGGTCGCACTGGATGGTCGGCGGGGTCCCCTCGGCCGCCTGCTCCGGCTGGTACCGGTTGTTGGCGGCGAGCGCCTCCTCGCTGGTGTCGAGCCGCCACGACTCGGTGTCCGGGTCAGGGACCACGTTCATCTGCAGCGCGGCCGGGTCGAACGGGACAGCGGAGCTGTTCTGGGTCGCCTCCCGGGTCAGCTCGGTCCACTTCGGCTGCCCGTCCCCAGTGAACTGGATCGCGACCTCCCACCGGTTGGTCCCGGCCTGGATCAGCCCGTTCGCGTCGCTCACGTCGGTGCCCAGCACCTTGGAGATGTCGAGCAGATATTTGATGCTGCCGGTCTCGTCGCAGGCGACCGCCTGCTCGGTCTCGTCCTGGATCGACCCGGCCGGGCGGCTGTTCAGCTGCGCGCAGCTGATCGTCGGCAGGCTGAACTGGAGCTTGACCGGCAGCACCGCCACCTCCGGGCCGGTCAGCTCGCTGAACGGGCGCACCGCCTCCAGCAGCGCCTCCTGGTCCTGCTCCTCCGCGGCGGCCGAGTCCACGATGGTCAGTGCCGCCTGCATCGCCGCCAAGCTGATCTTCTCCTCGACCGCGGCGCGCCGGTCCTCCTCCGAGGCGATCTCGCCGCTCGGCTCGGTCGGCTCCGGCGTCGGGGTGGCCGAGGGCGCCGCGGACGGTGCGGCGGTCGCCGACGGCTCCGGGGTCGCGGACGGGCTCGGCGAGGCCGAAGGCTCCGGAGTGGCCGACGGGTCGGGCGTGCCGGACGGGTCTGGAGTGGCCGACGGGTCCGGAGTCGGTTCCGCCTCCGGCACCCCCGTACCGAACGTCTGGTTGATCACCTTGCGGAACCGCAGCTCGGCCGGCTGGCCGATCGAGCGCAGCGCGTCCTCGCCCTCCCCGGCCACCGAGACCACGATCCGGTCGTCGCCCTCGGCGACCACCTCGGCTTCCTCGACCCCGAGCGCGTTGACCCGGCTCTCGATGATCTGCCGGGCCAGCTCCAGCGACTCCTCGGAGGGGGCGACGCCGCCCTCGGTGGTCGCCTGCAGCGTCACCCGGGTGCCGCCGACCAGGTCCATGCCCAGCCGGGGCTCCAGCCGGTCGGTCCAGCTCATGCCGGCGGTGCCGGAGAAGAACACCAACGCGAACAGGAAGACCGACACCAGGCCGAGCACGATCAGTTGCCGCCCGGGCCGCCCGGCCGACGGAGGGGTCTGCGCCACGGGTGATCAGTCCTTGGTGTCGCGGTGCTCGACGATCTGGTCGGCATCCTCGGGCTCGGAATCGGCGTCCGGCTCCCCGGAGGAGCTGACCACTTCCACGATCGCGCCGCGGGCATACCGGCTGTACACACCCTCGGAGGTCTCCAGGATGACCGACTTGTCGTCCAGCTCCGCCACCGTCGCGTACAGCCCGCCGCCGGTCATCACCTCGTCGCCGACCGCCACCTCGGACTGCATCTTCTCCATCACCTGCCGGCGCCGCCGGTTCGGGCGGACCAGCAAGAAGTAGAAGATGGCGAACAGCCCGGCGAGCATGAGCAGCGGGAACAGCCACCCGCTACCGTCACTGGCGGCTTCGTCTTGGCCCAGAAACACGTCCGTCCACAACCCTCCGGTTGGCCGGCGCGGCGCGTGGGGGCGCGCCGACGCTGGCGAGCTTGTCACCCCGCTCGGGCACTCACGATCCGGGGTCCCGGCGAGTCTAGTCGGTAACCACGACCGCGTCCCGAACCGGGCGGGCCCCGTGCCACGACGCCCGGGTCAAAAGATAGCACCTGGCGGGGTTCGCCCCAGGTGCCGCCAGGCGGCCTCGGTGGCCAGCCGACCCCGGGGGGTACGCGCGAGCAGGCCGGCCCGAAGCAGGTACGGCTCGCACACCTCCTCGACCGTGTCCGGTTGCTCCCCGACCGCCACCGCCAGCGTGGACAGCCCCACCGGCCCGCCGCCGAACGAGCCGACCAGGGCGGTCAGCACCGCCCGGTCCAGCCGGTCCAGGCCGAGCCCGTCCACGTCGTAGACGGCCAGCGCCGAGCGGGCCACCTCCCGCGTGACCACCCCGTCGGCCCGGACCTCGGCGTAGTCCCGCACCCGCCGCAGCAGCCGGTTCGCCACCCGCGGGGTGCCCCGGGACCGGCCGGCGATCTCGGCCAGGCCCTCGCCGGTCACCGGCACCTCCATGATCCGGGCCGACCGGACCAGCAGCTGCTCCAGCTCGGCCGGGGCGTAGAAGTCGAGCTGGCCGACGAAGCCGAACCGGTCCCGCATCGGCCCGGTCAGCAGCCCGGCTCGGGTGGTCGCACCGACCAGCGTGAACGGCTCGACGTCCAGCGGGATCGCGGTAGCGCCCGGCCCCTTGCCGACCATCACGTCCACCCGGAAGTCCTCCATCGCGCTGTAGAGCAGCTCCTCAGCCGGCCGGGCGATCCGGTGGATCTCGTCGATGAACAGCACGTCCCCGGCGGCCAGGCTGGTCAGCACCGCCGCCAGGTCGCCTGAGCGCTCGATCGCCGGGCCGCTGGTGATCCGCAGCCCGGCCCCCAGCTCCGCCGCCACGATCATCGCCAGCGTGGTCTTGCCCAGCCCGGGCGAGCCGCACAGCAGGATGTGGTCCGGCGGGGCGCCCCGGCGCAGCGCCGAGGTCAGCAGCAGCTGCAGCTGCTCGCGGACCCGGTGCTGGGCCACGAACTCGGCCAGCCGGCGCGGCCGCACGCTCGCCTCGGCGTCCCGTTCCCCCTCCTCCTGGTACGGCGAGACCAGCCCGACCGAGCCGGCGGGTTGCTCGGTCATCGGGCTTTGCCCAGGAATCGGATCGCCTGCCGGAGCAGCACCGGCACCGCCGGCTGCTCGGCCGGGTCGGCGGGCAACTGCTCAGCCACCGCGGTTACCGCCTGGTCGCCCTGAGCGGCGGTCCAGCCGAGCCCGACCAGGCCGGTGCGCACCTGGTCCCGCCATGCGTTGCTGTTGCCGCCGCCCGGCTGGGCCGACGCCGGACCGCCGGCCGGGGCGGGACCGATCTTGTCGCGCAGCTCCAGCACCATCCGCTCGGCGCCCTTGCGGCCGATTCCCGGCACCTGGACCAGCACCGCGATCTCGCCGTTCGCGATCGCCTTGCGGACCACGTCCGGGCTGTGCACCGCCAGCACCGCCTGGGCCAGCCGCGGCCCCACCCCGCTGGCGGTCTGCAGCAGAGTGAACACCTCCCGGGCGTCGTCGTCGGCGAACCCGTACAGGGTCAGCGAGTCCTCCCGGACCACCAGGCTGGTGGCCAGCCGCACCTGCTGGCCGGTCCGCAGCTCGGCCAGGGTGGCCGGGGTGCAGTGCAGCCACAGCCCGACCCCGCCCACCTCGACCACCGCCCCGTCACCGGCCACCTCGGCGACCCGGCCACGCACGCTGGCGATCACGACACTCTCTCGGCGGCTGTGATGCCAGGCCCGGCCGCTGGACCACGGGCTCCGCTGGCGGCCGCCGCCAGCTTGGCCCGGGTACCGCCGCGCCAGATGTGGCAGATCGCCAGCGCCAGCGCGTCGGCCGCGTCGGCCGGGCGGGGCCGGTCGGTCAGCCGCAGCAGCCGGGTCACCATCGCGGTCACCTGCGCCTTGTCGGCCTGCCCCGAGCCGGTCACCGCCGCCTTCACCTCGCTGGGGGTGTAGAGCTGCACCGGCAGCCCGGCCCGGGCGGCGGCCAGCACCGCGACCGCGCCCGCCTGCGCCGTGCCCATCACCGTGCGCACGTTGTGCTGGCTGAACACCCGCTCCACCGCCACCCCGTCCGGCCGGTGGGCGGCGATCAGCTCGGCCAGCCGGCGGTCCAGGTGCAGCAGCCGGTGCGCCAGGTCGGCGCCGGTGTCGGTGGTCACGGCCTCGAAGCCGACCAGCGTGCACGGGCGGCCGGGAACACCGTCCACGACCCCGACCCCGCACCGGGTCAGCCCCGGGTCCACCCCGAGCACCCGCACACCGTCTCCCTCCCCTGGGTCTGCACGTGTGTACGAGGCTACGGGAGCCGGCCGCGACCGGTCGAGCGCGACACGCACCGCACGCGGCACCGGGTCGCCGGGTAGGAATGAGCAATCCTGACCATAGATACCGCAGCGGTGCTCGGCGACGCTGACGGGATGGGCAGAACCCGGATGCGCACACTGGCCACGCTGATCGTCGTGGTGCTTGTCGTCGGCCGAGCGGTTCCGGATCCTGCTCCCGCAGCCGCCACTGACCGAGCCCAGCGGCTACGTCTCGCTGCGGGTGGTGACCGCGACCGACTCGGCCGGAGGCGGCATCGAGCAGACCGCCTCCGGGCGTACGCGCTGCGGTAGGCCGGCC
>WHTQ01000081.1 GCA_009377645.1 Micromonosporaceae bacterium
CCTGTCCAACCTGCGCAGCGGGTACGTCACGGACTTCTCCCTAGTATTGACCGGGACTGTGCTGTCCACCGTGCCGCTGCTGGTCGTGTTCGTCGTGCTCGGTAAGCAGATCATCGGTGGCATCATGCAAGGGGCGGTGAAAGGATGAGCATGCAGACAGTCGGGCAGTCAGCAGTACAGGCCGAGCTGCGGTTCCCGGCGGGGTTCGTGTGGGGGGCGGCCACCGCGGCGTACCAGATCGAGGGTGCGGTAAGCGAGGGCGGGCGCGGACGGTCGATCTGGGACACGTTCAGCCACACCCCGGGACGGACCGCGGACGGCGACACCGGGGACGTGGCCTGTGACCACTATCACCGGTACGCCGAGGACGTGGCGCTGATGGCCCGGCTCGGCCTGGCGGCGTACCGATTCTCGGTCGCCTGGCCCCGGATCCAGCCCGACGGCACCGGTCCCGCCAACCCGGCCGGGCTCGACTTCTACGACCGGCTGGTGGACACGCTGGTCGGGCACGGCATCGACCCGATCGTCACGCTCTACCACTGGGATCTGCCGCAGGCACTGCAGGAGCAGGGCGGCTGGACGGTTCGCCAGACCGCGCACCGGTTCGCCGGCTACGCGGAGCTGGTGCACGCCCGGCTCGGCGACCGGGTGCGCACCTGGGTCACCCTGAACGAGCCGTGGTGCGCAGCGTTTCTCGGTCACACCGCCGGGGTGCACGCCCCGGGGCAGGCCGACCCGGCGGCCGGGTTCGCCGCCGCGCACCACCTGCTGCTCGGCCACGGCGAGGCGGTACGCGGGCTGCGGGCGGCCGGGGCCGAGCGGCTGGGCGTGACCCTGAACCCGGCGGCGGTGCGCCCGGCCGACCCGCAGGCGCCCGGTGACGTGGCCGCCGCCCGGCTGGTGGACGGGCTGCAGAACCGGATCTTCCTGGACCCGATGTTCGGGCACGGCTACCCGGCCGACGTGCTGGCGGTGGCCCGCCGGTTCGGGCCGACCGACTGGCTGCAGGACGGGGACGAGGCCACCATCGCCGCCCCGCTGGGCCTGCTCGGGGTCAACTACTACGCCCCGGCGGTGGTGGCCGCCCGGCCGGGCGAGCCGGCCAACCCGACGTACCCGGGTTCGGAGGGCATCGGCTTCATCCCGTCCCCCGGGCCGGCCACCGAGATGGGCTGGGCGATCGAGCCGGCCGGCCTGACCGGGCTGCTGGAGCGGCTGGCCCGGGACTATCCCGGGGTGCCGATCCTGATCACCGAGAACGGGGCGGCGTTCGCCGACCGGCCCGACGCCGGCGGCCGGGTCGCCGACCCGCGGCGGATCGCGTACCTGGACGGCCACCTGCGGGCGGTGCACGCCGCGATCGACCGCGGTGCCGACGTCCGCGGCTATCTGGTGTGGACGCTCATGGACAACTTCGAGTGGGCTGAGGGTTACCGGAAGCGGTTCGGTCTGATCTACGTGGACTATCCGACCCAGCGGCGGGTGCCGAAGGACAGTGCGTGGTGGTATCGGGACCTGATCGCCCGCGGTGGCCTGGCCGCACCGCGGACCGGCCGTGAGTAGGCCGGGTTCTCAGCGGCCGCTTGACCGCGGGCTCCGCTCCGCTACACCCGCTGGCGGCCCTGCCGCTGAGGGGCCGCCGCTTGACCGCGCGCTCCGCTCCGCTCCACGCGCTGGCGGCGGCCGACCCACGCTGGAGCAGGTGGCCCGGCGGGCCGGCGTCTCCCGGGCCACTGTGTCCAGAGTGGTCAACGGCTCGACCACGGTCGCCGCGCCGATCCGGGAGTCGGTGCGCCAGGCCGTGCTGGAGCTGGGCTACGTGCCGAACCTGGCCGCCCGCAGCCTGGTCACCCAGCGGACCGACTCGATCGCGCTGATCCTGCCGGAGTCCACCACCCGGGTGTTCTCCGACGACCAGTTCTTCCCCGGCGTGATCCGCGGGGTCAGCCGGGAGCTGGAGGCCGCCGCCAAGCAGCTGGTGCTGCTGCTGGTCGGGTCGGCCGACGCGCACGAGCGGGCGGAGCGGTACGCCACCGGCGGGCACGTGGACGGGGTGCTGTTCGCGTCGATCCACGGAGCCGACCCGCTGCCGGAGCTGCTGGCCCGCAGCGGGGTTCCGGTGGTGTGCAACGGCCGGCCGCTGGGCCGCTCCCAGGTGCCGTACGTGGACGTGGACCAGCGGGGCGGGGTGGCCGCCGGCGTCTCGCACCTGCTGGAGCGCGGCCGGCGGCGGATCGCCACCATCGCCGGGCCGCAGGACATGGCCTCCGGAGTGGACCGGCTGGCCGCGTACCGGCAGACCCTGGCCGGCTCGGACCGGCGCTCGATCGTGGCGGTCGGCGACTTCACCCGGGAGTCCGGGGCGGCGGCGATGCGCCAGCTGCTGTCCGACGACCCGGCGCTGGACGCGGTGTTCGTCGCCTCGGACCTGATGGCGCACGGCGCGCTGCGGGCGCTGCGGGAGGCCGGCCGGCGGGTCCCGGACGACGTGGCGGTGGTCGGGTTCGACGACATCGAGCTGGCCCGCTACACCGACCCGCCGCTGACCACCGTCCGGCAGCCGATCGAAGGGATCGGGCACACGATCGCCCAGCAGCTGCTGCGGCTGCTGGGCGGAGCCGAGATCGACCCGACCGTGGTGCTGCCCACCGAGCTGGTGGTCCGCGAGTCCTCCTGACGCCCCGCCGGGTCGCGGCGCCCCGGTCGTCAGTCCGGCAGCCTCGGCACCCTCGTCAGTCCGGCAGCATCGGCACCGACAGGCCCGGGTCCCGGCCGAGCAACGCGGCCCGGGTGACCGCCGCCGAGCCGAACCGGTCCCGCACCGCGTCCAGCGCGTCATCCAGCTCGCCGCCGGCCTGCCGGTCGAACGGCAGCGGCGGCTGAGCGGCCTCCCGGTCGTCGAGGTTGCCCACCGACACCCCGACCAGGGTCAGACCCTGCCGCTCGATCATCGGCCAGGCCGCCGCCAGCAGCTCCCGCTCCACCGCCAGCACGGTCGCCGTGTGGGCGGTCGGCAGCAGCAGCGTCCGGGAACGGGTGACCCGGGAGAAGTCATCGAACCGGAGCCGAAGCACCACCGTCCGCCCCACCCGCCGGGCCGTCCGCATCCGGCGGGTGACCCGGTCGACCAGGGCCGCCAGCGTCGCCTCGACCTCGCTGACCGGCCGCGGCCGCCGGGCCCGGCCGAGCGAGCGTTGCGCCCCGATCGAGCCTCGGCGCCGGCCGACCTGCACCGGCCGCGGGTCCCGGTTGTGGGCCAGCGCGTGCAGGTGCCGCCCGGCCGCCTGGCCGAGCATCGAGACCAGCGCCGCCTGCCCGAGCCGGGCCACCCGGCCGACCGTGGTGATCCCGCGTTCGCGCAGCCTGCCGGCGGTCACCGGCCCGACTCCCCAGAGCAGCTCCACCGGCAGCGGGTGCAGGAACGCCAGCTCCCGCTCCGGCGGCACCACCAGCAGGCCGTCCGGCTTGCCCACCCGGCTGGCCACCTTGGCGAGAAACTTGGTCCGGGCCACCCCGACCGTGATCGGCAGCCCGACCTGCTCGCGCACTTCCCGGCGCAGCTGGACCGCGATCTCGGTCGGGCTGCCGGAGACCCGCCACAGCCCTCCGACCTCCAGGAACGCCTCGTCGATCGAGAGCCCCTCGACCAGCGGGGTGGTCTGCCGGAACACCTCGAAGACCGCCTTGCTGGCCGCCGAGTACGCCGACATCCGGGGCGGGACCAGCACCACACCAGGGCACAGCTGCCGGGCCCGCCACCCGGCCATCGCGGTCCGCACCCCCCGCGCCTTCGCCTCGTAGCTGGCCGCCAGCACCACCCCGCCGCCCCCGACGATCACCGGCCGGCCGCGCAGCCGCGGGTCGTCGCGCTGCTCCACCGACGCATAGAAGGCGTCGAGGTCGGCGTGCAAGACAGTCCCGGTGGACACTGCTGCCATCGTACACCCGTACGACTATCTTGGTCGCCGGCACCACGACGGTCAGACGGCCGTTGTTTCGATCCTGCGTCGATCTCCCCGGTCGGGTTCCGAGCCCCCACCCGACCATGGTTGGGATCCACCGGCTCCGGCCGTCGCCACCTTCGCATCGCATCTTCGCGTCCCTTCTCCCTGCGGGGTGTGGCGCGCGGCAAAGGACCCAGCCGCGCGCCGCACCCATCTGTGGGTCCGGCGCGAGCTTCCTAACCGCCGGGCAGCGTCTCGGTGCCGCGCCAGCCCACACGGGTAGCCTCGCGGCAGCAGAGATCGATGGGAAGGAGTTCGCTGATTCGACGGACGCGTCCGCTACTCGGCAGACCCGGCGGCCACCGACCGGACCGCCTCTCGGAACTCGTTCCACGGCCGACCTGGCGGGTCGCGGCGGCGAAGCTCCGCGGCGACCTCGCGCGCCACCATGAGCAGTGACGGCAGCGACCGCCGGGTGGCGTGGAACGCCGTTAGACCCACATCCACTGCCTGCTCCAGCTCCCCGGCGCGGGCGGCGACCGCGCCAAGGGTGAGCCGAGCCTCGGCCATCCGCATCGGAGCTCGCTCGGTCCCGTTGGACGCGGTGCCCAGCCGCAGCACCTCCTCGGCGTGGTGCTGGGCGGGCTCGTCGTCGCCGGCGAGCCGGTAGGCGTCCATTGCGTAGAAGTCCCACTTGTCGGGGTCGACCACGAAGTGGTGCTCGGGATGAACCGGCCGCGGAAACCGGTCGAGCAGCTGCCGGCCACGCTCCAGCGCGTACCGGACCCCAGGCAGGTCACCCATCCGGCCGCGCGCCTTCGCTTCCTGCCCGAGCAGCTGCACCACCGCGGTGTGCTCACCGACCCTGGCCCGCCCAGACTCCACGGCCGCCAGCACGTCCGGATAGCGGCCCTGGGTCAGGGCGAACCAGGCGGACATCTCCCACGCCCAGGCGGCGATCTCCCCGTTTCCGCCTTCCTCGGCCAGCCGCAGCGCGGCGACCCGGGTGGACTCGGCGGTCGGTCGCATCCCAAGGTCGTACTCGACGCAGCCGACTAGCAGCGC
Source organism: Micromonosporaceae bacterium (assembly GCA_009377645.1). Lineage (GTDB taxonomy): Bacteria > Actinomycetota > Actinomycetes > Mycobacteriales > Micromonosporaceae > Natronosporangium. The sequence continues at coordinate 5,010 of WHTQ01000081.1, forward strand.
CAGCCAGCCCGCCACGGTCAGCAGCTCCTTGTGCTGTCGGAGGCCGACCGGCCGGCGCAGCAGCCGCTCCACCTCCCGTAGCCAGTGCAGCCCGTCGGCCCGCAGCTCGGCCGCGTCTCGCCAGCTGTAGTCCCGGCATAGGTCATAGGCGGTCAGGTGCAGTGCCTCGACCGTGGCCGCCGACACATCCGAGGCGCGTACCCGGGCCAGCAGCTCCGACGCTTCCCACAGCTGGTGCGCCGGTGGAGTCGGACCGGCCGCGCCGGCGGTCACCATCCCGGTCAGCTCGCCGCCGGCCGACAGCGCCCGGTCGACCGCCTTGGCGGTGTCCGGGGTCGGTTCCTTCCGCGCGTTCTCAAGGTCGCTGATGGTTGACTTGGCGACATAGGCCCGGGCGGCGAGGACCATCGCGTACTCCCAGGTGGGGCTGGGTGGTGGCGACCCGCCGGCCCTACCCGGCGGCGCCTTCCCGCAACCGTACCGCACAGGTGGCGATCAATCGGTGACCTGCCGTACGCTGCCCTCACCGTGACCAGCTGGAGGAACCGGGCGGAGCGGCTGGCCCGCGACCTGGCCGGCCGGGGAGCCATCCGCGACCCGGCCTGGCACGCCGTGTTCGCCGCAACTCCCCGGCACATGTTCGTCCCCCGCTTCTACACTATGGACGACCTCAACCAGCCGCGCACCCTCGTCCGCGGCGACAACCCGGCGACCCGGCACCAGTGGCTGGACGCCGTCTACCAGGACCAGGTGTTGATCACCCGTTATGAGGTGGTCGACACCATGCCCGACGGGCAGGAAGCCCGCGTGGCGGCCAGCTCCGCGTCGATGCCATACGTGGTGGCGGTGATGCTGCACCGGCTCGACGTGCGCGACGGCCACCGGGTGCTGGAGATCGGCACCGGCACCGGGTACAACGCCGCCCTGCTGGCTACCCGGCTGGGCGGCGAGGACGTAACCAGCGTCGAGCTGGACGAGCGGAGCGCCGCCGAGGCCGCCGAGCGCCTGGCAACCGCCGGCCACCATCCCAGCCTGGTCGTCGGTGACGGTGCGGTCGGAGTCCCGGACCGCGCACCGTACGACCGGATCATCGCCACCTGCGCGATCAGCCAGATCCCGATCGCGTGGGTGCGGCAGCTCGCACCCAACGGTCGGATCGTCGCCCCGCTCACTTTCGGTTCCGCCTTGGCGGTGCTCGACCGGACCGACGAGGGTGGCCTGGTCGGGCGGATCGACCCGGAGCCGGTGTCGTTCATAACGATGCGCACCACCGGCTACCAGCCGCGGCCGGTGAAGGTCCGCCGCCCGGAAGGCGTCCCGCACCGGGGCCTGACCGCGCTCGACCCCCGGCTGGTCGACCCGCTCGGCCACGCGTACGACCTGCAGCTGTGGCTTGCCTTGCACCTGCCCGGCAGCGCGAACCTGGCGCTGACATGTTCCGATGATGGCACTCCGGACGGGATCATCCTCGCCGGCGCCGACAGCTATGTGGACGTTGGGTACCAGCCGACCCGACCCGGCACATGGCCAGTGAACCAGCTTGGGACGCGCCGGTTGTGGGACACAGTGGAGTCGGCGTACGCCGCCTATCACCGGCAGGACAAGCCTGCCCGTGACCGCCTTGGGATCACGGGCAATGTGGACGGGGAACAGTACGTGTGGCTGGACGACCCGGACGGGCCGTACGCCTGGCCCATGCCGGGGTAACCGGTCACCGGACCTGGACGGTCACCACCAGCGGGAAGTGGTCGGAGGCGGTCACCTGGCTCAGGATCGCGAAGTCGGAGAAGGTCAGGTCCGGCGTGCCGAAGATCCAGTCCACTCGGTTGTCCGGGTCGTACGACGGCACCGTGAACTCGGCACCGTGCCCGGTGACGTCCTGCGCCGAGACGAACCCGGCCGCCTCCCACCGGTCCGCCTCCTCCCAGCTCGGCCAGAAGTTGAAGTCCCCGGCGATCACCGTACGCGGCGCGCCGTCCCAGGCGGCCAGCAGCGCGTCGGTCTGCGCCAGCCGGGTCGGCGTGTTCTCCTTGCGGTGCTGCAGGTGCGTGTTGACCAGACGCAGCTCCCGGCCGCCGGCCAGCCGCAGGGTGGTGGCCAGGTAGGACCGTTCCATCGGACCCTGCCCGAACGGCAGCCGCTCAATCTCCACATCGGAGTACGGCAGCCGGGTCAGCAGGGCGTTGCCGAACTGTCCGTTCGCCGCCGGCGCCCACTTGTACGGCATCCGGAGCCGTCGGGACAGCCACTCCGCCATGTCCACCCCGCCGCCGATCGGCCAGCCCCGGCCGACCTCCTGCAGCACCAGCACGTCCGGATCCACCTGCTCGACCGCCTCCGCCACCGCGGCCAGGTCGACGTCGCCGCGCACCGGGTCCCGCCCGTACATCAGGTTCCAGCTCATCAGCCGGACCGACGCGCCGGCCTGGTCCGCCGCCGGAACCGCCGGCCCGGTTACCACCATCGCCAGCGGCACCAGCAGTGCCAGCGCGGCCAGGGCGGACACCGGGGCCGGCCAGCTGGCCAGCCGGCGCCGGTCGACCTCCCGGGACGGCGGGCGGGTGCCCAGGCCGGCCAGGCCGAGCAGCACCGCGACCCCGACCAGCGCCAGCCGGTTGTCGAACGGAAACTGCAGGTCATAGTGGACCTGATAGACCATCACCGGCACCACGTAGCCGAGCCCGGCGGCCAGCCCGGCCGCCGCGTACCCGACCCCGGGGCGCTGCCCTCGCCGGGCGTGCGGGCGCGGGGTCAGCGCCCGGGCCAGCAGTACGGCCGCCGACAGCCCCGCCAGCACCACCCCGACCAGCGCCGGCGGACCGGCCAGCCAGTACGCGAGCACGACCCCGCCCCCGGCGCCGAGCAGCGCCACGGCCCCCGAGAACCACCGGTCCGGCTCCCGGATCGCACCGGTGCCGCCCGGCAGCCGCAGCCGCCGTACCAGCTCGATCCCGGCCACCGCGGTCCCGATCAGCACCGCGGCGGCGATCGGCGCTGGCACCCCGGCGTGGGCGGCCAGGATCGGGGCACTCCCGTACCCCATCACGTAGAGCGCGAGGTACGGCCCGAGCGTGCCCACCCGCCCGGCGCCGCCCCGGCCGCCGGGTCCGGGATGCCGGCGGACCGGTCGAGCCGCCACCAGCGCCAGCAGCGCCCCGGCGGCGACCGCCCCGGTCACCAGCCCCGGCACCAACCCGGGCCGGAACACTGGGTCCCAGCTGCCGAGCCCGGCCCGGATCGCCAGGTCGGCGACGGTGCCCAGCAGCACACCGACGGTGGCCACCACCCCGGTCGGGGCCAGCCGGACCGCCAGCAGCAGCGCCGCCACCCCGAGCGCCGCACCGGCACCCACCACCAGCAGGCCGGGCGGGTCCTGCAGCTGCGCCGCCAGCCGGAGCAGCACCAGCGCCAGCACCAGGCTCACCACGGTCCGGCCCAGGCCGGCGAGCGCGACCAGCGACCCGGCCAGCACCGGCGCCGCGAAGATCAGGACGGCCAGCCCGGCCGCCCCGACCACCCCGAGGTCGGCGGTCGCCAGGTCGAGCAGCGGGCTGGCCGCCCGGAGCAGCTCCACGGTCGTCAGGAACACCGCCGCGACCAGCAGGGTGGCCGCGGGCAGCCGGGTCGAGGGGGGGCGCACACAGGAACCTTAACGGTTCCTATGGACCACTGCCCCAGGCGTCAGGCGAGCGCGGTGTAACGCGGTGTAACGCGGTGTTCAGAGCCGACCGGGCGACCTTCGGGTCGGCCGGGCCGCGATAAACGGCGGGATCTCCTTGTCCACCTGGAAGTGCTGGTAGACCGCGAGCGTCGCGGCGCACATCGAGTACTCCACCGTGAACACGACACCGTCCGGGATCTCCACGAGCTGGCCCAGGAAGGCGAAGTTCTCGGCCCGATCGGGCACCACAAACGGCCGGTCGGATACCGTCCCCGGCCGGTACGCGGCCGGTACGCGGCGCGCGCGGTCAGGCCAGGTGCAGCCGGACTCGCCGGTTCGCCTTGCCCTTGCTCTCCACTTTGGTCACGACCACCCGGCCGACCTGGGCGGTGGACGCCACATGGGTGCCGCCGTCGGCCTGCACGTCCAGCCCGACGATGTCGACCACCCGGATCTCCGGCTCGTCGTGGGGGATCAGCTTCGCCTGGGTGCGGACGATGTCCGGGATCGCCAGCGCCTCCTCCCGCCCGAGCACCCGAACGTCCACCCGCCGGTCGGCGGCCACCTCGGCGTTGACGCTCGCCTCCAGGCTGGCCTTGAAGTCCGACGGCACCTCCGGCAGGTTGAAGTCCATCCGGGCCTCGCCGGGCTGCATGTTGCCGCCGGTGACCAGCGCCCCGAAGTCCCGGAACACGACTCCACACAGGACGTGCAGGCCGGAGTGGGTGCGCATCAACAGGGTGCGCCGCTCGTCCTCCACCGCACCGGTGACCGCGGTGCCGGCCGGTGGGACCGGGTCGGACTCGGCCGGGATCAGGTAGAGGTCGTCCCCCTTGCGGGTGTCCACAATCCGGGTCTGCACCCCTTGCCAGAGCAGCACTCCGTGGTCCGGCGGCTGGCCGCCCCCGCCCGGGTAGAACGCCGAGCGGTCCAGCACGATCCCGTCACTGCCTGCGTGCAGCACGGTGCACTGCCACTCCCGCAGGGTCGGGTCGGCCAGGTCGAGCCGCTGGGTGCGGCCGTGATGCGAGATGCCCATGCCGAGCGAGCCTACCCGTTCAGGAAGCTGCTGACCCGCTCCCGCAGGTCGGCCCGGTGGGTCCAGAACGCGCCCGGCTTCTCGTACACGTGCAGCGTGGCGTGCGGCAGCGTCTCGGCCAACCGCCGGGCCACGCTGGCCGGGTGCATCGGGTCGGCGACACAGCCGATCACCAGCGCCGGCGCGGACACGGCGCGCAGTGCGGTAAGGTCCGGCACCGGCACCTGCCGCGGCAGCTCCGCGTATCCGGTCGCGAGCGGCTCCCGCAGCAGCTGGTCGAGCCGGCTGGTCAGGTAGTTCCACGCCTGCTGGCTACCACGTACGGCCGGCGGCAGCTCGGCGTAGATCGCCTCGCTGACCTGGTTGATGTCCTGCGCCTGGGCCGCCGCGAGCATCGAGGCCAGCCGCTGCCGGGCACCGTCAGGCAGGCTCCCGTCCAGCGCCGCCGGCAGGTAGAACACCAGCCGGTCGAACCGCTGCGGGGACTCGGCCAGCAGCCGGCACAGCGCGGCGGCGCCCAGGCTGACGCCGACTGCCCGGGTGGCGGCCGACAGGTCGGCGATCGACCGCAGGTCGCGGGCGAGGTCCGGGTAGCCCCACGGACCGGGCGGCGCCTCCGACTGGCCGTGCCCGCGGAACTGGAAGAACACCTTGCGGCCCTGGACCTCCCGGCCCAGCGGCCGGGTGTGCGGGATGCCGTGCGCCAGGCCGTGCGCGAACACCGTGACCGGGGCACCGGCACCGGTGACCAACCGCTCCAGCCGCACCCGGTGCGGGGTCGCGACCAGGCTGGTGGCCGGCGGCGGCGGCGCCGGCCGGCGGCCGGGCCGCGGCGGCGTGCGCCAGGCCACGGATCGCCGCGGGTTGCGCTCCGGCGGCGGCGGCCAACGCAGATCTGGCATCACGCGGCCCGGGCCGGGTGGCCGCTCACCACGAGCCGCGGCCGTTGCTGATGTCCCGGATGCCGGGCCGGACATCCAGCAGGTAGAGCGCGGAGGCGGCGATCGCGATCAGGTGGAAGATCAGCCCAAACCCGGAGCCGGAGGTCAGCAGCGCCAGCACGGTGGCCACCCCGATGATCGCCAGCCACGCCGGCTTCTGCAGGGTGCCGATCGCCGAGAACGCGTCCGAGCGCTGGGTAGCGCAGTGGATGAACGCCACCACCCCGAGCACCAGGGTGAACAGGGTGAGCAGGGTGTTGATGGCCGCGTAGGCGACTTCGTGCCACATGGCCGAAGCCTATGCCGCCGGCCCCGGGTGCGTCGAACGCGCCCGGGGCCGGCGGCGGTCGGGACGGCCGGGTGGCGGTCGGTGGCCGGCTACTGGCCGGAACCGGTACCCCCGCTGGACTTCGCCGCACCGCTGCCGGACTTCGCCGCACCGCCGTGCTCATCGGCTGCCCCAGACTTCGCCGGGCCAGCGGCCCGCTCCGCCGAGCCGGCGGCCCGCTCGGCCGGCCGCACCTGGCCGACCTCGACCTCGATCCCGGCCGGCTCGGGTGCCGAGGTGGGCACGCCGCCCCGCTCGGCCATCACCCGCTCGCCCCGGGCGACCAGCCGCCGGTAGCCGGCCGCCGTCCGGTCCGGCACGGTCGCCGCCTGGGCCACCAGCTGTGCGGTCCCGCGCTGGGCGGACCTGCGGATCCGCGCCAGGTCGACGACGCTCTGGTCCCGGTCCGCGGAGGCGAACCGCTGCCGCAGCCCATCCGCCGTCCGGGCCGCCACCGCCGGCAGCTTGCGGAGCTTCTGGTACGCGATCTCGCCGGCTCCCGCGGCGGCGTAGATCGGGCCTGGAATGTCGGTCCTGTTCATGGTTACTCCTGCTCCTGCTCCTGCTCGTGCGTTTGCTCTGGTTCGCGGTCACCGCGGGAGTTCTCCCGCCGGAACGTCTCGTAGATCTGGCTCAGCGACTGCATCTGCGCGATCGTCAGGTCGGGATCGGCGGCGATCGCCGCCAGCACACCCTCCCGGTCCTTGGCGTCGAGCAGGCCGGCCCGCAGGTACATCACCGGGGTGGAGACCCGCAACGCGCCGGCGATCTGCTGCAGCACCTCGGCGCTCGGCTTGCGCAGCCCCCGCTCCACCTGCGACAGGTAGGGGTTGCTGACGCCGGCCTTGCTGGCGAGCTGGCGCAGCGAGACGCCGGCGTTGCGGCGCAGATCCCGGATGAAGTCTCCGATGTCGCGGACGGGGCGCTCGCTGTCGGTCTCGGTCACGCCATCGACGCTAGCGCGGGGCGCTAGCTTCTGCAAGCGTTCCGCTTGCAGAAGCTAGCGTGACGTCGCGCACATCCGCCTCCGGAGGGGTCCCCGCTGAACGCACTGGCCGGAGCAGGGCGCCCCTGCTCAACAGCCGCGTCCCAGCGGGGAGCCCGCCCGAGAGCAACGTCCTGAGGAAGGGTCCCCTCTTGGGCGCCCTGGTTGAAGAGGGGAGCCCGGCAGGGGCTCAGTACCGCACAGGGGACCCCTCCTCAGCGACGCCCTACCACATCGGGCGGACCGCGCCGACCGGGACGCCGCCGCCGAGGACCGGATCCTCGGCGAGCTGGTCGAGCACCGGAGCGCTGACCCCGAGCCGCCCCCGCAGCGCCGCGACCAGCACCGGCAGCCGGGCCCGCGCCGCACCGTCGTCGATCTTGAGCGCCACCGCGCCGGTGCCGGGGACGGCGACCGCCGCCACCCCTTCCGCGCCGGCCTTCGCGAGCAGCCCGGGCACCCCGGCCATCAGCAGCGTGTCTCCGGCGCCGTCACCGGTGCCGGCGACCAGCTCCGGATGGGCGCGCATCGCGTCGGCCACCATGCGCTCGACCGAGCCGGGGGCCGCCGACACCAGCCCCAGGAACGCCCGCGCCAGCCCGGTCAGCGACGCCGTGAACAGCGGGGCACCGCAGCCGTCCACCCCGACCGCGGCGACCGGCTCCCCGGTGCAGCCGGCCATTGCGGCCCGCAGCCGCTGCTGCAGCGGGTGTTCGGGATCCCAGTAGCCGTCTACTGGCCAGCCGGCCACCAGGCAGGTCAGCAGCATCCCGGTGTGCTTGCCGGAGCAGTTCATCTGCACCCGGGACGGGCCGCCACCGGCCGCCAGCAGCGCGTTCCGGGCGCCCTCGTGCAACGGCAACGCGGGCGGGCAGTGCAGGTCCGTCTCGGCCAGTCCGGCGCCCCGCAGCATCCCGCGTACCCGGGCCAGGTGGAAGTCCTGACCCCAGTGGCTGGCACAGACCACCGCCAGGTCGGCGGCGTCGGCCAGCCGCAGGCCAGCCCGCAGCATCCCGACCACCTGCAACGGCTTGTTGGACGAGCGCGGGAAGATCGGAGAGTCCGGGTCGCCGGCCGCCGCGACCACCGCCCCGGTGGCGTCCAGCACCACCACCGAGCCGTGGTGCCGGCCTTCGACGAAGCCGGACCGGACCACCTCGGCCAGTGGCACCCCGCCGCGGTAGGTCACCAGGACATCCCCAGCAGGTCCCGGACCTGGGCTGGGGACAGCGGCGGGCGCTGCGCGAGCCGGGCCAGCCCGGCCGCCCGGGCCACCAGCTGCGCGTTCGACTCCACCGGCTGCCCCTTCGCGTACGAGAGCGTGTCCTCCATCCCGACCCGCAGGTGCCCGCCGGCCGACAGCGAGGCGAGCATCACCGGCAGGGTGGTGCGCCCGATCCCGGTGGCCGAGAACGTGGTCCCCGCCGGCAGGTCCCGGATCACCGCCTGGCAGGCGACCAGGGCGGCGGCGGTGCCGGGCATCCCGCCGGGCACCCCCATCACCAGGTCCACGTGCACGTGCCCGCCGGCCGGCAGCCCGTGCCGCGCCAGCAGTCGCTCCAGTGTCCACAGGTGACCGAGGTCGAAGATCTCGTACTCCGGGACGATCCCGCGCTCCTGCATCCCGGTGTGCAGCGCGACCACCAGGTCCCCCCGGTTCCAGAACACGTCCTCGCCGAAGTTGACCGTCCCCATTGTGCAGGACGCCATCTCCGGGCCGGCCTGCAGCACCCGCAGCCGGTCCGGCTCGGAGTCGGTGACCGCCCCGCCGGTGGACAGCTGCACCACCAGGTCGGTCTGCTCCCGCAGCGCGGCGACCGTGGCCCGCAGCCGGCCCAGGTCCAGTGTGGGCTGTGCCTGGTCGTCCCGGATGTGCACGTGGACCACGGCGGCACCGGCCGCCTGGCAGTCCCGGGCGGCGCCGACCAGCTCGTCCAGGGTCACCGGCAGCGCCGGGGTGTCGGCCTTCACCGCCTCCGCGCCGGTGGGCGCGACCGTGATCAGCGTCCCGGTCACCGGCCGCCCACCGGGTCCGGGTCCGGGTCCGGGTCGATGGCGGCGGTGGACTGTCCCACCTGGAGCGTGGCGTCGTCGCCGACGTTGCGTCGGATCACCGCAAGCGCGATCGGCCCGAGCTCGGCGTGCCGGGCGGCGGTGCCGAGGAACCCCACGGTCCGGCCGCCAGCGGAGTCCGCGGTCAAGCGGCCGGGCCCAGCATTGCCGCCGCCGGCTGTCACCGGGGTGCCGGGCGGCGGGAGCTGGTCGGTGGTGACGCCGTCCAGGTGCAGCAGCACCAGCCGGCGGGGCGGGCGGCCCAGGTGGTGCACCCGGGCGACCGTCTCCTGGCCCCGGTAGCACCCCTTCTCCAGGTGCACCGCCGGAGCCACCAGGTCGACCTCCATCGGCAGGGTGCGGTGGTCGGTGTCGAAGCCCAGCCGGGGGACCCGGGCGGCCACCCGCAGCGCCTCGTAGGCCCACAGGCCGCACCGCGGCACCCCGGCGGCGGCCAGCGCACCGACCAGCTCCGGCCTGCGGGCGCGAGGGACCAGCAGGTCCACCCCGAGCCGGCCGCGGCGGGCCCACCCCTGGTACGCGGGGACCGGCGCCACCGCGTACCGCACGGTCGGCCGGGGCGGCACCGCGCCGGTGGCGAACTTCGGGCCGGGCACCGGGAGCAGGTCCGGGGCCGCCAGCGGCGCCACCCCGAGGGCGGCCAGCGGCCCGGCCAGCTCCGGTCCGACCAGCGACAGCACGGCGATCTCCGCGGTGGCGTCACGCGGCTCGACCCGGGTCAGGAACCGCATCTTCGCCAGGAAGTCGAGCAGCCCGGGCGCCGCGCCCGGCTCGGTGTCCAGCCAGCAGGTGGAGCCGTCCTCGATGACCAGCGCGTGCTGCTCGAGGTGCCCGTGCGGGGACAGCACCAGGGTCTCGGTGCCCTGCCCGGCGGGCAGGTCGAGCAGGTGCTGGGTGGTGATGTTGTGCAGCCAGCTCAGCCGCTCCGGCCCGGGCACCGCGACCACCCCGCGGTGCGACCGGTCCACCAGGCCGACCGACCCGGTCAGCGTGCGCTGCTCCCGGGCCGGGTCACCGTAGTGGGCCGCCACCGGCGCGTCCGGCGAGTCCGGCTCGATCGCCGCCACCTTGATCTCGGTCATGCTGGGGCCCCGCAGCTGGCGCACAGCCCGAACAGCGAGACGTGGCTGACGTCAACCAGGAAGCCGCGCTGAGCGGCCAGCTGCTCGGTGACCGGTCGCAGCACCGCCGGGTCCTCCTCCTCGACCGTCCCGCAGCCGCGGCAGACCAGGTGGATGTGCGGGTGCCCGCCGGCCGGGTGGTAGGTCGGGGCACCGTGCGACAGGTGGGTGTGCGTGACCAGGCCTAGCTCTTCGAGCAGCTCCAGGCTCCGGTAGATGGTGGTGATGTTGACCGAGTCGGCGGTCTGCTGCACCACCGCGTGCACCTGCTCGGGGGTGCCGTGGCCGAGCTGCCGCACCGCGTCGAGGACGAGCTGGCGCTGCGGGGTCATCCGCAGCCCCCGCGCCCGCAACACCTTGGCAAGCGACGTCTCCGGCACCGCTCGATCATAGTTCGACACCGGACCTGTGCCGAGCGTGCCCGGCTAGCCGGACATACCGGGTTAGTCGGGAATAGCAGGCATCGGCCATGGCCGGCCCGGAGCTGTCCGTACGCGCCGAACGGGTCGACGAATAGTGATGGAACCCACGCTCTGACCTGCTGTTTCGCTGCACCAGCGGGCCTAGCCTGGCCGGATGCGATCCCCCCGCACGCTGCTTCTCGGCAGGGCCCCCGAACCGCTCCCACTCGACAACGCCCCGGCCCGACACCGGCGGCCGATGCTGGCCGGTGGCCGGCACCGGCCGCCGCCGGTCAACGGAGTGCGGACCCGCCGGCTGGCGGTCGCGCTGCTGCTGGTGCTCGCCAGCGCCGGACCGGCCTCGGTGGCCGACCGTACCCCCGCGCCCAGCTCCGCCGACCCGGCCGCGGCGCTCGCCGCCCGCGAGGACGCTATCGATACCGCGTCCCGGTCGTCCCGGCCGGACCCGGCGCAGGCCCGCCCCGGAGCGGCGCCGTTGCCCCGCGCGGCCGCCCCCGACCAGCGCCCGCCCCCACCGGAGCCGGAGGAGGAAGAAGAAGAAGAGGAGGAGCCGGCGGCGCCGGGCCCGGTGGGCGGCCTGGACCAGAAGCAGATGGAGCGCGCGGCCACGATCGTCTGGGTCGGCCAGGACATGGGGCTGCCGGAGCAGGCGTCCGTGGTGGCGCTGGCGACCGCGCTGCAGGAGAGCCAGCTGCGGGTGCTGGCCAGCACGGCGGTGCCGGAGTCGTACAGCCACCCGAACGACGGGGTGGGTTCGGACCACGACTCGGTCGGGCTGTTCCAGCAGCGGCCCAGCATGGGCTGGGGGACCGTGGCCGACTGCATGGACCCGGAGTCCTCGGCCCGGACCTTCTACGCGCACCTGCAGCAGGTCTCCGGGTGGAAGGACCTGCCGATCACGGTCGCGGCGCAGACCGTGCAGGTCTCGGCGTTCCCGGACCACTACGCCAAGCACGAGTCGCTGGCCCGCCAGCTCGTGGCCGCGCTGGCCTGACACCCGGTAGGCTGCCGCCGTGGCAGAACCGGTGGTGGCGGTGCTGGGTCGGGGCGTGGTCCCGGCGGAAACGGCGATCCTGCGCGCGGACGACCTGGGGGTGCTGCGCGGGGACGGGGTCTTCGAGACCGTCCACGTCCGGGACGGCGAGCCCTGGCTGCTGGAGCCGCATCTGGACCGGATGGCCCGGTCGGCGGCCCGGCTGGAGCTGGACCTGCCGGACCGGACCGCGCTGGCCGAGCTGGCGGCCATCACCTGCGCCGCCGGGCCCGCCACCGGGGAGGGGGCGCTGCGGCTGGTCTGCACCCGGGGCGCCGAGGCCGGCGGCCCGCCGACCGTGTTCGCCCGGCTGGCGCCGGTGCCCGAGCCGGTGCGCGCCGGCCGGCGGGTTGGCCTGGCGGTGGTCACCGCCACGCTGGGCGTCGCCGCGGCCGCCCGGAAACCGGCACCCTGGCTGCTCGGCGGGGTCAAGGCGCTCTCGTACGCGGTGAACATGGCCTCCCAGCGGTGGGCCGGCACCCGGGCCGTCGACGACGTGCTGTGGGTCTCGGCGGACGGGTACGCGCTGGAGGCGCCTACCTCGTCGCTGGTCTGGCTGGCCGGCGGGGTGCTGTGCACGGTCCCGGCCGAGCGCACCGGGATCCTGGCCGGGATCACCGTCGGCTGGCTGCTCGAGCAGGCACCGGCGCTGGGCGCCCGGGCCGCCGAGCGGATGGTCCGGCCGGCCGAGCTGGCCAGCGCGGACGGGGTGTGGCTCACCTCGTCGGTACGGGGGGTGGCCGCGGTGCGGGAGCTGGACGGCGTGGCGCTGCCGGTCTCCCCCCACACCGCGAAGCTCCAGCAGCTGGCCGGCCACCCGACCTGACGGGGACGGGATGCCGGAGCTGGCGCAGGTGAACGTGGCGGTCATGCGGGCGCCGCTGGCCGACCCGGCGATGGCGGGCTTCACCGCGGCGTTCGACCCGGTGGCCCGGCTGGCGGAGGCGAGCCCCGGCTTCGTGTGGCGGCTGCGGTCCGGCTCCGGGTCCGGGCACGAGGTGGTCGGAGACCAGATCGTCAACATCTCGGTGTGGCGGGACTACCGGAGCCTGCACGAGTTCGTCTACCGCAGCGCCCACGGGCGGCTGCTGCTGCGCCGCGAGCGCTGGTTCCTTCCCACCCCGCAGCCGTCGACCGCCCTTTGGTGGGTGCCGGACGGCGAGCGCCCCGGGGTCGAGGCGGCGCTGGCCCGGCTGCGCCACCTCCGGAACCACGGACCGTCCCCCCGGGCGTTCTCGTTGCTGCGCCGGTTCACGCCGGACGGCCGGCCGATCCGTCGAAAAGCGAACGATCTTGCAACTTGACCGGTAACTTCCTGGTTTGTGTGGTCTGAGCGTCGCGCCACACCCGGGGGGTTGGAACCATGACCGACACTGCGGCATCAGATCCGCCGGCTCCGGCCTGGTGGCGGCGGTACTGGCGGGACGGTGCCGCCACGCTGGTGGCGCTGGCCGCCCTGGCGCTGATCGCGTTCGGCCCGGCCGGGGTCGCGCTGGGTGTCCATGACTACCAGCAGAAGCGGACCGCCGGCACCGCCGCCGCCGCCCACCTGCCCGGCGAAGAGGTACGGGATGGCCCGGTCAGCTTCGTGGTCCACGTGGTCCACTGTGGGAAATCGAGGAACGGCTCGGTCTACGGGCAGCGCTGCGAGATCACTGTGGCGGCCCGCAACGACGGCTCGGACGAGGTGACCATCCCCGGCCCGGCGCAGCGGCTGCACGGGTCGGAGGGCGCCCGGCACAACCCGGTGGCCGTCGAACCGGAGCCGTTCGGAACCCTGCGCCCGGGTGAGGCGGCGACCGCGACCATCGCCTTCGACGTGCCACCACACTCGAGGGTCACGCACGTCGAGGTGCACGCCGACGGGTACTCCCGCGGCCAGGCGGTCAGGCTGCTCGGACCGCCGCTCCCGCTACCGGCCGACGACTGAGCCGAGCCCGTCAGACCCGGACCAGCCGGGCCGACAGGTGCGGCGTCAGGCCGTGCCCCATCGCCGCCATCTCCTGCGCGTAGAGCAGCGCCCCGTCGACGATCCCGAACAGCCGGCGGCCGGCGGTGACCTCCTTGGCGGTGGCGGTGCGCATCACCGCGTCGGTGCTCAGCTCCACCGTCACCCCGTCCACTCGGCCGACGTGCAGCTCCATGATCCCGGTCGGGGTGCTCAGCAGCACCTCCAGCTCACCGGTCGGCTCTCCGTCGGCCAGCACCGGTCGCCACCAGCCGCTCTCCCGGCCGGCCGGGCGCACCGGCCGGGACTGCCCGTCCAGCAACCACGCCCGCGACTCGTACGCCAGGAACGGCCGCCCGTCATGGCTGAACCGGATCTCCTGGGCGTAGTCGAAGTCTTCGATCGTCGGGTAGCCGCCCCGACCCCGGCCCCGCCACCGGCCCAGGTAGGGCCGCAGCGCGCGGAGCCCCGGATGCAGGTCCGGGCCGGTGCCCGGGTCGTGGCTGTCCTGGTACGGATACGGCTCGACCGGCGGCGCGTCCCGCCACGGGGGCTCGGTCGTGGGCTCGGTCGGGGTCGTCATCGGCCCCGCCCCAGCCGGATCGCCAGGTAGACCAGGCCGCCGGCGAGCACGCCGAACCCGGCCACCAGCACGCTGACGAACCCGATCTCGGTGAACATGACGCCCCGATCCTATGCTTGCCCCATGGCACGCACTCTGGTGGTCAAGGCCACCGCCGGGGCGGACGCGCCAGAGCGGTGCGCGCAGGCGTTCACGGTGGCGGCGACCGCGGCCGCGGCCGGGGTTCCGGTCTCGCTCTGGCTGACGGGCGAGTCCGCCTGGTTCGCCCTCCCCGGAAGGGCGGCGACCTTCACTCTCCCCCACTCCGCACCCCTCCCGGACCTGCTGGAGGCGGTGCTCGCCGCCGGCCGGGTCACCGTCTGCACTCAGTGCGCCGCCCGCCGCGGGATCTCCGAGTCGGACCTGCTCCCGGGCGTGGTGATCGCCGGTGCCGCCGGCTTCGTGGAGGAGGCGCTCGCCGACGACGCCCGCGCCCTCGTCTACTGACACCGGGAGGGTTAGTCGTTACCGCGGCGTAGCGTCCGGCTCCCGCCCCAGTGGTGGTCGGACCAGCGCCCGGTCCAGGTAGCAGTAGCGCCAGTCCTCGCCCGGCTCCAACGACTCGACGATCGGGTGCCGGGTCCGTGTGAAGTGGGCACTCGCGTGCTTGCCCACCGAGTCGTCGCAGCAGCCGACCGCCCCGCAGGTCAGGCACAGCCGCAGCTGCACCCAGCCGTGGCCCTCGGCCACGCACTGCGGACACTCGCGCAGGTCGGTGCCGGTCACGGAGATCTGGTCCAGGTGGGTGCAGGCGGTGCTGATGGTCTCCTCCCGCACGTACCGCCACCGGGACCGCAGCAGCCCGTCCGGGATGAACCGGGCCAGGTAGCGCGACTTCGCGGCCAGCAGCGGGGCGAGCACCGCCAGCCCCAGCACGTACAGCGCGATGAACGGGCCGATCCGGCCATCCAGCCCGGCGCCGATCGCGAGCGTCACCAGGATCAGCGAGAACTCGCCCCGGCCCAGCACGGTCAGCCCGATGTTGGCCGCGGCGCGCTGGTTCAGGCCGAACAGCCGCGCCGTCACCACCCCGGCCGCCAGGTTGCAGGTCAGCGTCGCCAGCACCGCCACCGCCGCCGGCAGCGCCACCGTCTCGAGCGCTCCGAGGTCGATGCTCAGCCCGAAGGTCACGAAGAACACCGCCGCGAACACGTCCCGCAGCGGCAGTACCAGCCGCTCCACCCGTTCCCGTACCCGGGTCCGGGAGATCACCAGGCCGATCAGCAGCGCCCCGATCGCGTCCGAGACCCGGACCTGTTCGGACAGGCCGGCCACCAGCAGCACCAGGCCGACCACCAGCACCGCGAGCAGCTCGTCCTCGCGGCTGCCGACCAGCGCCCCGACCGCCCGGGCACCGTACCGGGCCACCGCGAACAGCAGCACCAGGAACCCGAAGCTGATCGCCACGTCCCGGACGAACCCGAGCGGCGAGGTGGCGTCGGACAGCACCGGCGCCAGCAGTGCCAGATAGAACGCCAGGAACAGGTCCTCGATCACGATGATCCCGAGCACCACCGGGGTCTCGGCGTTGGTGAGCCGGTGCAGCTCGATCAGCAGCTTGGTGGCGATCGCCGAGGAGGAGATGCCCAGCCCGCCGGCGATCACCAACGCCTCGGCGGTGCCCCAGCCCAGGGCGAACCCGAGCAGCAGGCCGGCGGTCACGTTCAGCCCGATGTAGCACCCGGCTGCCAGGAACAGCCGCCGGCCGCTGCCCAGCACCTGCTCGACCGGGAACTCGACGCCGAGGTGGAACAGCAGCAGCACCAGCCCGAGCGCGGCCAGCACCGACAGCTCCGCCGGGTCCTCGATCAGCACCGGACCCGGGGTGCCCGGGCCGAGCAGGATCCCGACCACCAGGTAGCAGGGGATGCTCGGCAGGCCGATCCGGCGGCCGGCCCGGGCCAGCAGCCCGGCGGCCAGCACCACCGCGCCGATCGCGACCAGGTCAGCGTGCATCGACCGCCCCCGTTCTCGCCCACCGCTGCGGGTCCGGCCTCACCCTTCGAAGAAGGTGCCGCCGAGCAGCGCCCCGAGCTTGCGGGCCTGCTCCTCGGTCAGCTCGACCACCGCGGTCGGGTCCCCGGACTGGCCGGTGAAGACATACAGGTCGCGGTTACCGTCGTTGCGCACCACCACCGAGATCCGCCCCGCGCGCTGACCAAGGTCAAGATCGTACCGCTTGCCGATGCCCGGCAGGTCCTGCACCTGCACCCCGTGCCCCATCGCCACCCCTCCTGCTGTCCCAGACCTAGGGCGCGTCGCTCGGCCGGCAGCCGGTTTCGGCGGTCAGCCGCACCAGCCCCGGTTCCTCGATCCCGCCCCGGATCGCCACGAAGTCGCCGGCGTCGGCGAAGAACCTGCCGTTACCCGGGTCGTAGCGGGCGCTCCACTCGGCCGGCAGGTCGTCCACCAGCCGCTCCAGCAGGGTCGGCTCCTGCCCGGCCGGCACGGTCAGCAGCACCGACTGGTCCAGCTCGGTGCCGCGCCGGACCATCGTGACCCGGCACCCGGTGGCCTGCCGCAGCGGACCCACGTCGGGGGTCACCCCCGGGCCGGCGGTCTCCACCAGCAACGCCACCGCCCGGTCCAGGTTCTGCCGCCCCTCCGTGAGGTCGGTCTGCCCGCGCACGGTAGCCGGGTCGTGCTGAGCCGACCAGACCGCCGCCACCAGCAGCGCACCGGCCCAGACCGCCACCAGCGCGCCGACCCACCAACCCTTCCGGCCGATTCGCACCTCGCCATCCTGCCACTGCGGCGCCGGCCGGGCACGGTAGAGGGTCCCCCGGCCGGGGGCTCAGGAGGACACGGTCAGCGAGACCTCCGTGAGACCCCGGTCGGCGGTGACCGCGACGTCGCCGTTGCCCTGCCGGGAAAGCGCCCGCACCGTCCACTTGCCGGGCGCCGCGAAGAACCGGAACTCACCGGCCGGCGAGCTGACCACCTCCGCCGCGAACTCACCGGTGGCGTCCAGCAGCCGCACGTACGCCCCGGCGACCGGCTCGCCGGAGCCGGAACCGCCGGGACCGCCGGGACCGCCGGGACCGCCGGCACCGCCGGAACCGTCGGTGCTGACCACCCCGGTGATCACGGTCTCCTTCGCCAGGTCCACCCCGGCCAGCGGCGCCGACTGGTCCGGGGCGGCGCAGCCGGTCATGCGGTGCCGCCCGGCTCGTCGCCGACCGCCACCGGCACCCCGACCAGCGAGCCGTACTCGGTCCAGGACCCGTCGTAGTTCTTCACGTCGGTGTGCCCGAGCAGCTCGTGCAGGGCGAACCAGGTGTGCGAGGAGCGCTCCCCGATCCGGCAGTACGCGATGGTCGGCTTCGACCCGTCCAGCCCGGCCTCCGCGTACAGCGTCCGCAGCTCGTCGTCGGACCGGAACGTGCCGTCCTCGTTGGCGGCCTTGCTC
>WHTQ01000176.1 GCA_009377645.1 Micromonosporaceae bacterium
GTCTCCAAGGTGAGCGAGGACCAGCTGTTCTACCTGATGAGCCGGGGGCTGACCGAGGACGAGGCGATGGCGATGATCGTGCGCGGGTTCATCGAGCCGATCGCCAAGGAGCTGCCGATGGAGTACGCGCTGGAGCTGAACCGGCTGATCGAGCTGCAGATGGAAGGGGCCGTCGGCTGATGGCCGCAGTAGCAACAGCGCCGTCCAAGACCAGGGCGCAGGCGTTACGCTCGTACGACGTGGCCGACTTCCCGGCGCTGACCGGCCGGGAGGAGGAGTGGCGGTTCACGCCGCTGAAGCGGCTGCGCGGGCTGGCCAGCGCGGACGGCGGCACGCCCACCACGACCGGGCTGAAGTACGAGCACGACCCGCTGCCGGCCGGGGTGACCGTCTCGACTGTGGACCACGCCCGGACCGGCGGGGTGCTGGTGCCGTTCGACCGGATCAGCGCGTTCGCGTACGGCCGGGCGGCGGAGGCGCTGCGGGTCGGGGTGGCGGCCGAGGCGGTGCTGGACGCCCCGGCGACGGTCCGGGTGGTCGGCGGCGGGGCCGACGGGATCACGGTCGGGCACACGGTGATCGACCTGGGCCGGTTCGCGCAGGGCATCCTGGTGCTGGAGCAGACCGGGTCGACCACGCTGGCCGACAACCTGGAGGTGAGCGTCGGCGACGGCGCGCAGTTCACGCTGGTGACGGTCACCGACTGGGCGCCCGACGCGGTGCAGGCGCAGCACCTGAAGGTCCTGGTCGGGCGGGACGCCCGGCTCACCCACATCCAGGTCACGCTCGGCGGGGAGCTGGTCCGGCAGTACACCACCGTCGCGTACGCGGGGCGGGGCGGCGACGTGGAGGCGCACGGGCTCTACTTCGCCGACGCCGGTCAGCACCTGGAGCATCGGCTGCTGGTCGACCACTCGGTGCCGGACTGCCGCAGCTACGTGAACTACCGCGGCGGGCTGCAGGGGCAGGGCGCGCACACGATCTGGGTCGGGGACGTGCTGATCCAGGTCGCGGCGACCGGCACCGACACGTACGAGATAAACCGGAACCTGATCATGTCCGACGGTGCCCGGGCCGACTCGGTGCCGAACCTGGAGATCGAGACCGGCGAGGTGGTCGGGGCCGGGCACGCCAGCGCCACCGCCCGGTTCGACGACGAGCAGCTGTTCTACCTGATGTCGCGGGGGATCGGGGCCGAGACCGCCCGCCGGCTGGTGGTACGCGGCTTCTTCGCCGAGCTGCTGGGCCGGGTGCCGGTGGCGCCGCTGCGAGAGCGGCTGGAGGCGGCGATCGAGGACCGGCTGGCCCGGGCGGGGCTGTGATGATCCGGGTCTGCACCACAGAGGACGTGCCGAAGGGGACCGCGGTCAGCGCCGACGTCGACGGCACCCAGATCGCCATTGTGCACGCCGAAGACGATAACTTCTACGCCATCTACGACGAGTGCTCGCACGAGCAGATCGCGCTGTCCGAAGGGGAGATCGACGGCTGCACACTGGAGTGCTGGCTGCACGGCTCCCGGTTCGACCTGCGCACCGGCGAGCCGACCGGCCTGCCGGCCACCGTCCCGGTCCCCGTCTACCCGGTCGAGGTGCACGACGGGGACATCTACATCAGTCTCGAACCCATGGGAGAGCGTCAGTGAGTGTGCTGGAGATCCGTGACCTGCACGTGTCGGTGCGGCTGCCCGACGGCCAGGCCCACCCAATCCTGTCCGGAGTGGACCTGACCGTGGCGGCCGGGCAGACCCACGCCATCATGGGGCCGAACGGCTCCGGCAAGTCCACTCTGGCCTACTCGATCGCCGGGCACCCGAAGTACCAGGTGACCCGCGGGTCGGTGACGCTGGACGGGCGGGACGTGCTGGCCATGTCGGTCGACGAACGGGCCCGGGCCGGGCTGTTCCTGGCGATGCAGTACCCGGTCGAGGTCCCCGGGGTCAGCGTGGCCAACTTCCTGCGTACCGCCAAGACCGCGGTCGAGGGCGAGGCGCCGAAGCTGCGCACCTGGGCGGGCGAGCTGAAGCAGGCGATGCAGCGGCTCGGCGTCGACCCGGGGTTCGCGCAGCGCAACGTGAACGAGGGCTTCTCCGGCGGCGAGAAGAAGCGGCACGAGATCGTGCAGCTGGAGCTGCTGGCGCCGGCGATCGCGGTGCTGGACGAGACCGA
>WHTQ01000109.1 GCA_009377645.1 Micromonosporaceae bacterium
ACCGGGATCTGGTCCCGCTTGCCCTTCACCAGCTCGGCGGCGGCGGCCAGCTGGTCGACCACCGCTACCTGGGTCAGCCGCAGCTCGTTGCCGTACCGGTCGGTCTCGCCCCGATGGTCACGCAGCGGTGCGATCCCGGCCGCCCCCAGCGCCACGTCGGTCAGCCCGTTGCGCCACGGCCGGCCCATCGTGTCCGAGACCACCACCGCCACCCGCAGGCCGTGCCGCCGGGCCAGGGCGGCGCGAAGCGCCCGGGCGGAGGCGTCCGGGTCCTTGGGGAGCAGCACCAGCCGCGAGCTGTCCACGTTGGAGGCATCGATACCGGCCGCGGCCATCACGAACCCGTGGTGGGTGGCCACGATCCGGGTCTGGTCGCGGGCCGCCACCGGCCGGGCGGTCTCAGCGGCGAGCGCGTCCGCCCGGGCGCGCTCCCGCTCCGGCGAGGCCGGCGGCAGGTCCACCAACCGACCCTCGGCCTTGGACACAATCTTGCTGGTCACCACCAGCACGTCCCCGTCCCGCAGCCACGGCGCGGCCCGGGTGACCAGCTCGGCCAGGTCGGCGCCTGGGGTGACCTCACCGATCCCCGGCACCGGCAGCACCTCCAGCCGCGGCGCGGCGCCGGTCCCGGCGGCCCCGGTCAGCGTCATCGGTTCGCTCCAGCGCTCAGTGCCATTGGTTCGCTCCAGCGCTCGGTGCCGTTTGGTTCGCTCCAGCGCTCGGTGCCGTTTGGTTCGCTCCAGCGCTCAGTGCCATTGGTTCGCTCCAGCGCTCACTGCGCCAGCTCCAGCGCGGCGGCCACCATCCGGGCGGTGGTGGCGTCGTCGGTCATCCACAGTGGAACTGTCCGGACCGTGACCCCGGGAACGTCGGCGTCCGGGTCGGCGGCGGCGTCGACCAACCAGCCGTCCAGCAGGCCGCCGGCGCCGCGTGCACCGTACATTCGGCCCACTCCGCTGGCGCTGCACTCGACGTCCACCGCGGCCAGGCAGGCGTCGGCCATCCCGCGGACCGGGGCGCCGCCGATGATCGGGGAGACGCCGACCACCGGTGCCCGGGCGCCGGTCAGGTCCTCCCGCAGGCCGGGCACCGCCAGGATCGGCGCGATCGAGACCACCGGGTTGCTGGGAGCGAGCAGGATCGCGTCGGCGGTGGCGAGCGCCTCGCTCACGCCCGGTGCCGGCTTGGCCGACTCGGCCCCGACGAACACGAACTGCTGCGCCGGCCGGGCGCCCCGGTGCCGGACCCACCACTGCTGGAAGTGGATCGCCTCGGTGCCCGCTTCGCCGGGCACCACGACGTGGGTCTCCAGCCGGTCGTCGGTGGCCGGCAGCACCCGGACCCCCGGCTGCCAGCGCCGGCACAGCGCCTCGGTGACCGCGGAGAGCGGGTAGCCGGCGGTGAGCATGGTGGTCCGCACCAGATGGGTGGCCAGGTCGCGGTCCCCGAGGCTGAACCAGTCCGGCTGGGCGCCGTAGCCGGCCAGCTCGTCCCGGACCGTCCAGGTCTCACCGGCCCGGCCCCAGCCTCGCTCCGGATCGGCGGCGCCGCCCAGCGCGTACATCACGCTGTCCAGGTCCGGGCACACTCGCAGACCGTGCACGCTGAGGTCGTCGCCGGTATTGACGATTGCGGTTACCTGTGCGCCGGTGCGGTGCGCGTGCGCGCGCACTCCCCGCAGGAAGCGGGCACCGCCCACGCCACCGGTCAGAACCACCAGGTGCATAGGGCTCATCCTCGCCGACGCCCCGGTCGGCATGGCTGGCGGGTAGGTACTAGGGTGCGGGGCATGACCACCTCCAGCCCAAAAACGCTCCGTGAAGTCCTCTCGCCACTGCGGGAGCTGGCCGGGTTCGCGCTGCTCGGCGTGGCGGCGCTCGGACTCCTGACGGCGTTGGCGAACCTGGTGCCGACGGACTTCCAGGAGCGGTCCCTGCCGTACGGGCTCTATCTCGCGCTCAGCCCGCCCGGGTTCCTCACGCTGGCCGGCGTGGGCCTGCCGGTGCTGGCGGTGCTGGTGGTCACCGCGGGCGGCGACCCGCCGCCGCGCGCCAAGCTGGTCACCGTGAGCGCGGGCGCACTGCTGGCCGCCACCGCGTTCTTCGGCCTGGTCTTCGAGCTGCTGATCGGGTTCGTCGGGATGACCGCCGAAGTGTCGTTCGTGGACGGAGTGAAGCGGGCCCTGCCGCACGTGGCGGTGCTGGCGCTGGCGCTGCTGGCGCTGCTGGTGGTGTTCCGGATCTGGCAGGCGTTGTTCTACGTGCCGAAGCCCGCGCCGGCCGCACCCGGGCAGGCGAGCTGGGCCGGCTACGGCTACCAGGCGCCGTACGGCCAGGCCCCGCAGTACGGGCAGCCGACGCAGCAGCAGTACGGCGGCGGCCAGGCGCAGCAGCAGTACGGGCAGGCGCAGCAGTACGGCCAGGCCCCGCAGTACGGGCAGGCCCCGCAGTACGGCGGTGGCCAGGCGCAGCAGTACGGGCAGGCCCCGGCGTACGGCGGCCAGTCGCCGTACGGGCAGCAGCCGGCCAGCGGCCAGCCCGGCCAGGCGCAGTCCGGCCAGACCGCTCACCAGCCCCAGCAACCGCCGGCCGGCACCTCCTACCAGCCGCCCGCCGCCCAGCCCGGAGTGGCTCCGGCGCAGCCGGCCAGCCCCGGCTCGGCACCCGCGTCCGGGCAGGTGTACGGGCAGCCGCCCGGGCAGCCGTCCGGCCACGCCGGGTCCGCCGCGGCGCCGGCCGGTTCGCAGCCGGCGTCCGGCGGCGACGACCCGGACCGGACCGGGATGGTCCCGCCGGCCGCGGGGTCCTCGGGTGAGCAGTCCGGAACGGGGTCGAGTGACCCGGACGACTCGGGTGAGCCGGGGTGGCGGGCTCCGGCACTGTAACGGCATACGCTGCCAGGCGTGGTGGACGAGAGCGCAACCGCCGGCGGGCGGAGCGAAGCGGAGCCCGTGGTCGAGCGGCGCGGTGCCGGCTCAGCCCAGGACTCGGCGCTGCGCCGGGCGCTGCGCCGGGCCGAGGACGGCCGCACCCTCGACCTCGCTGAGGCGGCCACCCTGCTGGCGGCCCGCGGCGCGGCCCTGGACCGGCTGCTGGCGATCGCCGGACCAGTGCGCGACGCCGGCCTGCGGGAGGCCGGCCGGCCCGGCGTCGTGACCTACTCGAAGAAGGTGTTCGTCCCGCTTACCCGGTTGTGCCGGGACCGCTGCCACTACTGCACCTTCGCGACCGTGCCCGGCCGGCTGGAGTCGCCCTACCTGGAGCGCGACCAGGTGCTGGCGATCGCCCGGGCCGGTGCCGCGGCCGGGTGCAAGGAGGCCCTGTTCACGCTCGGCGACCGCCCGGAGGGCCGGTGGCCGCAGGCCCAGGAGTGGCTGGCCGCCCGCGGCTATGCCTCCACACTCGACTATCTACGGGCGTGCGCGGTCGCGGTGCTCGAGGAGACCGGCCTGCTGCCCCACCTCAACCCCGGCGTGCTGTCCTGGGATGAGCTGCAGCGGCTGCGGCCGGTCGCCCCGAGCATGGGCATGATGCTGGAGACCACCGCCCGGCGGCTGTGGGCCGAGCCCGGCGGCTGTCACTACGGTTCCCCGGACAAGGAACCGGAGCTGCGGCTGCGGGTGCTGGACGACGCCGGCCGGGTCGGGGTCCCGTTCACCACCGGTATCCTGATCGGGATCGGCGAAACCCTCGCCGAGCGGGCCGACTCACTGTTCGCGATCCGCCGCACCGCCCGCGCGTACGGCCACATCCAGGAAGTCATCGTGCAGAACTTCCGGGCCAAGCCGGACACCGCGATGCGGGCGATGCCCGACGCCGAGCTGGCCGACCTCGCCGCCACGGTGGCGGTGGCCCGGCTGGTGCTCGGCCCGCGGGCCCGCCTGCAGGCCCCGCCGAACCTGGTCGACGCGGAGTTCGCCCTGCTGCTGCGGGCCGGGATCGACGACTGGGGCGGGGTGTCCCCGCTCACCCCGGACCATGTCAACCCGGAGCGCCCGTGGCCCGCCATCGAAGAGCTGGCCCGCCGCTCCCGCGAGGCCGGGTTCACGCTCCGGGAGCGGCTCACCATCTACCCTCCGTACGCGCTCGCCCCCGAGCCGTGGCTGGACCCGCGCCTCCTTCCGCACGTGACGGCGCTCCTCGACCCAGCCACCGGCCTCGCCGACGAGTTGGCGTCCCCTGCCGGCCGCCCCTGGCAGGAGCCTGACGCCCTCCCCCCGACCGGCCGGGTCGACCTGCACGCCACCGTCGACACCGCCGGCCGCACCGGCGACCGGCGGGGCGACTTCGACACTGTCTACGGCGACTGGTCCGCCGTCGCAGCGGCCGCCGAGTCCGCCATCGAGTCGATCATGGAGTTTCCTGAGCGTGTCGCCGGCGGGTCGGAGCCGAAACTCCATGATCAACCGGACGAGCTGCGGGCCGGTCTGCGGCTGGCGGCTGACCAGCCGGCGCGACTGCTCGAACCGCGGTACGAGGCGGCGGCACTGGCCCTGTTCGAGGCGGACGGGCCGGCGCTGGACGAGATCTGCCGGCTGGCCGACCAGCTCCGGGCGGACACGGTCGGCGACGACGTGACCTACGTCGTCAACCGCAACATCAACTTCACCAACGTCTGCTACGTGGGGTGCCGGTTCTGCGCCTTCGCGCAGCGGGAACGCGACGCCGACGCGTACCGCCTGTCGGTCGACCAGGTGGCCGACCGGGCGGCCGAGGCGGCCGCGGCCGGCGCCACCGAGGTGTGCCTGCAGGGCGGAATCGATCCGAAGCTGCCGGTGAGCGGGTACGCGGAGATCGTGCGCGCGATCAAGGCCCGGGTGCCCGGCATCCACGTACACGCGTTCTCGCCGATGGAGGTGGCCACCGGCGCGGCCAAGGCCGGGGTGCCGATCCGGGACTGGCTCACCGAGCTGCGGGACGCCGGGCTGGACACGATCCCGGGCACCGCCGCCGAGATCCTCGACGACGAGGTGCGGTGGGTGCTGACCAAGGGCAAGCTGCCGACCGCCACCTGGGTCGAGGTGGTCAGCACCGCGCACGAGCTGGGGCTGCGGTCCAGCTCCACGATGATGTACGGGCACGTCGACCATCCCCGGCACTGGCTGGGCCACTTCCGGGTGCTGGCGCAGGTGCAGGACCGCACCGGCGGGTTCACCGAGTTCGTGGCCCTCCCGTTCGTGCACACCAACGCACCGATCTACCTGGCCGGGGTGGCCCGGCCCGGCCCGACCTGGCGGGAGAACCGGGTGGTGCACGCGATGGCCCGGCTGCTGCTGCACGGGCGGATCGACAACATCCAGTGCTCGTGGGTGAAGCTCGGGGACGCCGGCACGGTCGAGATGCTGCGCAGCGGGTGCAACGACCTGGGCGGGACGCTGATGGAGGAGACGATCTCCCGGATGGCCGGTTCGGAGCACGGCTCCGCCCGCACCGCCGCCGACCTGGGGCGGATCGCCGCGGCCGCCGGCCGGCCCGGCCGCGAGCGCACAACGACCTACGGGACGTCCGGGAGGCCGGGCGCGGCGGTCCGTTGACGATGATTCAAGGCGACTCGCCGGGAGGGCGTAACGCGGCCGGGGTCTGGATCGGTAGGGCAGTTTGCGGGCACCACACGGCGGAGCTGGTCAGGTTCCCTCGTCCGGGTGGCCCTATTTACCAGGTTCCGCTTGACGACGCACGCATTACACGCGTGTAATTTCAATGGGGTTGTTCGCGAGCGGCGGGACGAACCGTCGCTGATTGGGATGAAAGACACGCCTTCCGCGTGGGGGGTTGCGTCGGCGGTCCGCCGGCGCGTCATAAGGAGGCACGCTGATGGACGGTCGTACGGTCGGGGTCGACCTGTTGGGCAACGCGCCGGAGTGGCAGGAGCGGGCACTGTGCTCGCAGACCGACCCGGAGGCATTCTTCCCGGAGAAGGGAGGGTCGACCCGGGAGGCGAAGCGGATCTGCAACCGGTGCGAGGTGAAGGCCGAGTGCCTGGAGTACGCGCTCGGTCACGACGAGCGGTTCGGCATCTGGGGCGGGCTCTCGGAGCGGGAGCGCCGCCGGCTCAAGCGCCGGGTCGCCGCCTGACCGGCCCGGCCGGGGGGGCCGGACGGCGGGGGGCTCAGGACAGGTCGTCCGGATCGATGCCGAGCAGGTTCGCGACCTGTTCGATGATCACGTCGTGGACCAGGTCCGCGAGACTGTCCCGGTCGTCGGCCCGCAGCTCCAGCGGCCGGCGGTAGAGCACGATCCGGGGTGGTACGGCCGGCCGGCCGGGGCGGCCCGGCAGCAGCCGGGCCAGCGGCACCCGCCGGTCCTCGAGCACGTCCGACTCGTACCCGTCGAGCTCTCCCGGCACGTCCTCGACCGCGAACTCGACCCCGGCCAGCTCCTTAGCGTGGGTGCGCTCCAACCGCTCGACGGTGTCCAGCACCAGGTCGTCGAAGATCTCCGCCTTGGTGCGGGCGGCTGGGACGGTGGCCGGGACGAGCCGGCCGCGCAGCCCCCGCCCCCGCCGGTCCCGGCCGGTGCGGCGCGGGCGCGGCCCGCCCGGCCGCCGGCGGCCGGGCGGATCGTCGTGGGTGGCCATCACCGTGTCAGCGTAGTCCCGCCCGGCGCCGTCCCGACCAGCAGATTCGCCGGAACCAGCCGGGCCGGCCGGGCGCCGGTTCCGGCGCTCCGGGCGTGTCGTGGCGGTAGGTGGGGGTCCGCGGGCCGGCTGGGCGATACCGTGCCGCCGTGAAGTATGGTCGGCAGCGGCAAGGCGGGCGGGTGGCGCGCGGCGGTGACGAGCGGTGCTGTAGCCGCAACGGCTGCCCGGAGCCGGCCGAGGCCACCCTGACCTACGTCTACGCCGCCTCGACCGCCGTGGTGGGGCCGCTGGCGATGCATCCGGAACCGCACAGCTACGACCTGTGCGCGGCGCACGCCCGCAACCTGACCGCCCCGCGGGGCTGGGAGCTGGTGCGCCACGACGGTGAGCTGACCGTGCCGGCCCGGCCGGACGACCTGACCGCGCTTGCCGAGGCGGTCCGGGAGGTGAGCCACCCGGCACCGGGGCCGCCGCCCTCGTCCAAGCCCGAACCGCCGCGCCCGCGCGGGCGCACCGGCCACCTGCGGGTGGTCCCGCCCAACTGAGCCCGGCCACCGGCCGGGATCCAGGTCGCCGGCGCGGAGATCACGCCCAGCTGAGCCAAGGGCGGCGGCTATCGTGCCGGGATGGCGATGTACGGGGCAGACCTGACCTTTCTCGGCGTGGACCGGTGCGACCTAGCCGACCCGGCGTCGTACGCGGACGCCGACGTGGTGATCCTGGGCGCCCCGTTCGACGGTGGCACCTCCAACCGGCCGGGCACCCGGTTCGGGCCGGCGGCCATTCGGCAGGCCTGCTACCTGCCGCACGACGGGTCCCGGCCGTCGCTGGCGCTGCGCACCGACGGGCTGCGGGATCTGCGGGTGCGCGACGCCGGCGACGTGATGATGTACTCCGGCGACGTCCAGCGGTCGATCGCCTCGCTGGAGGAGGCGGTGTACGCGGTCGCCCGTACCGGCGCGATCCCGGTGGTGCTCGGGGGCGACCACACGATCGCGCTGCCGGACGCCACCGGGGTGGCCCGGCAGCTCGGGTTCGGCCGGGTGTCCATGGTGCACTTCGACGCGCACGCGGACACCGGGGACTCCTCGTTCGGGTCGCTCTACGGGCACGGCCAGCCGATGCGGCGGCTGATCGAGTCCGGCGCGCTGCGCGGCGACCGGTTCCTGCAGATCGGCCTGCGCGGCTACTGGCCCGGCCCGGAGACCCTGACCTGGATGGCCGGCCAGCGGATGCGCTCGTACGAGATGACCGAGCTGACCGCCCGCGGGCTGGACACCTGCCTGACCGAGGCGTTCGCGACCGCGGTGGACGAGTGCGACGGGGTGTTCCTGTCGGTGGACGTGGACGTGGTGGACCCGGGAATGGCGCCCGGCACCGGCACCCCGGAGCCGGGCGGCCTGACCACCCGGCAGCTGCTGGACGCGGTCCGCCGGTGCGGCTACGAGCTGCCGGTGGTCGGGATGGACGTGGTGGAGGTTTCGCCGCCGTACGACCAGGCGGACGTCACCGCCTTCCTGGGCAACCGGGTGGTGCTGGAGGCGCTGTCCGCGATCGCCCGGCGCCGCCGGGACGCCGCCGGTGGCGCACCCTGGGACCCGCGCCAGCCGCTGCTGGACGGGCGTTGACGCCGTCCCGATCGGCTGGCCGAGTGCGACGTGCGGAAGTTGGCGTGGGGGTGACCACCCCGTGCCTGCTGGACAAGTCGGCCTGGGAGCAGATCCGGGGCAGCGAGCGAGCCCGGCGTCGGCTCGCCGACCTGGCGCGGACGCACGAGATCGCGACCTGCCCGGTGATCGCCGGCGAGCTGCTCTACTCGGCGCGCAGCCATGCCGACCTGCGCGACTACCGGCGCCAACTGGAGCAGCTCATGTGGCTGGAGACCAACGACGACGCGCAGGAGCGGGCGTTGTTCGTGCAGCAGGACCTCGCCCGGCAGGGTCAGCATCGCGGCATCGGCATGGTCGACTTGCTGGTCGCGGCGACCGCCGAGATGCACTGGGCGACGGTCCTGCACTACGACGGCGACTTCGAGCGGATCGCCGAGCTCACCGGGCAGTCGCACGCCTGGATCGTCCCCCGCGGCGAGGGGCACCACCGCGACTGACCCGTCCCCCGGCTGCGACCGGTGGGCGTTCCCGGGTGGGTAGGCTGCGCTGGTGACCGGACGTGGCAGCAGCAACCGGGGCAGCGCCGACCTCGGCAGCATCGTGAAGGCGTACGACATCCGGGGGACGGTGCCGGATCAGCTCGACGAGGGCGTGGCCCGGGCGCTGGGCACCGCCTTCGTGCTGATGCTGCGGGACGGCGGTGACCCCGCCGGCACGATCGTGGTCGGGTACGACATGCGCGAGTCCTCGCCCGGCCTGGCCGCCGCCTTCGCCGAGGGGGCGCGGGCGGCCGGGGCCGGGGTGGTGGACGCCGGGTTGGGCTCCACCGACCTGCTCTACTACGCCGCCGGTGCGCTCGACCTGCCGGGCGCGATGTTCACGGCCAGCCACAACCCGGCCCAGTACAACGGGGTCAAGCTGTGCCGGGCCGGCGCCCGGCCGATCGGGCAGGACAGTGGGCTGGCCCGGATCCGAGACCTGGCCGCCGGGTTGCTGGACGGCACCGTCCCGGCTCCGACCCCGGCCGGGACCGAGGCCGGCCTGGTCCGGCGGGAGCTGCTCGGCGACTACGCCGCCCACCTGCGGTCCCTCGTGGACCTTCGAGGGATCCGGCCGCTGACCGTGGTCATCGACGCCGGCAACGGGATGGCGGGGTACACCGTGCCGGCGGTGCTCGGCGACGCCCGGCTTCCGGCGCTCCCGCTGACGATCGTGCCGCTCTACTTCGAGCTGGACGGCACCTTCCCGAACCACGAGGCGAACCCGCTGGAGCCCGCGAACCTGGTCGACCTGCAGCGGGCGGTCCGGGAGCGCGGCGCCGAGGTCGGGTTGGCCTTCGACGGCGACGCCGACCGCTGCTTCGTGATAGACGAGCGGGGCGAGCCGGTCTCGCCGTCCGCGGTCACCGCCCTGGTGGCCACCCGGGAGCTGGCGAAGCACCCGGGAGCCACGGTCATCCACAACCTGATCACCTCGGCGGCGGTGCCCGAGATAGTGGCCGAGCACGGCGGCCTGCCGGTGCGCTCCCGGGTCGGGCACTCGTTCATCAAGGAACAGATGGCCGCCACCGGTGCGGTGTTCGGCGGTGAACACTCAGCGCACTACTACTTCCGCGACTTCTGGGGCGCCGACACCGGCATGCTGGCGGCGATGCACGTGCTGGCGGCCCTGGGTGCGCAGCCGAAGCCCCTGTCCGAGCTCGCCCGCCAGTACGCGCGGTACGCCGCCTCCGGGGAGATCAACTCCCGGGTGACCGACCAGGCCGAGGCCGCCCGCCGGGTGGCGGAGGCGTACGCGGGAGCCGAGCTGGACCGGCTCGACGGGTTGACGGTCCGGTTCGACGACGGCGCCTGGTTCAACCTGCGACCGTCCAACACGGAGCCGCTGCTGCGGTTGAACGTGGAGGCGCCCGGCCCGGATCGGATGGCGGAGCTGCGGGACGAGGTGCTGGCGGTGCTGCGCCAGGCGGCGGGATCCGCTGGCGTTAGGCTTGAGCGTCATGAGCCTTGACCCGCAGCTGCTGGAGATTCTGGCCTGCCCGGACACCCATCACGCGCCGCTGACCTACGACGAGTCGGCGCAGACCCTGACCTGCACGCAGTGCCACCGGGTGTTCCCGGTCCGGGACGGCATCCCGGTGTTGCTGCTGGACGAGGCGACCCCGGCGGGCGCCTCGTGATCGAGGGCATCGAGGGTACGGAGGGGCTGCGCGGAGCCCGCCACGCCGACGAGGCGCTGCTGGACGACCCGGAGGCGTTGGCCGCCAATGATCCGGGCGGGATGCTGCGAGCCACCGCCGCGGCCGGCCCGCAGATCCGGGAGGCGATGCAGCTGGTCGCCGAGACCGACCTGGCCACGCTGGGATCGGAGGGCCGGCCGCGGGCGGTGGTGGTGGCCGGGGTCGGCACCGCGGCCCGGACCGGGGACGTGCTCGCGACCGTCGCCGGACCGCGCTGCCCGGTGCCGGTGCTGGCGCACCGCAGCGCCGGGGTGCCCGGCTGGGTCGGCGCCGCCGACGTCGTGATCGCGGTGTCCGCCAGCGGCCACAGCCCGGAGGCGCTGGCGGCCGCCGAGGCGGCGGCGCGGCGCGGGGCCCGGCTGGTGGCGGTCGGCGCACCGGAGACCCCGCTGCAGTCGGTGGCCGAGACCGCCCGGGCGCCGTTCGTGCCGGTGCCCCGGCGGGCACCGGCCCGGGCCAGCCTGTGGGGGCTGACCGTGCCGGTGCTGCTGGCTGGGCGGGCGTTCGGGATGGTGAAGGTGAACGAGGCGGACCTGGCCGAGACCGCGACCCGGCTGGACGCGGACGCCGAGGGCTGCCGGGCGTCGGCCGAGTCGTTCGTGAATCCGGCCAAGTCGTTGGCGTTGGACCTGGCCGGCTCGATCCCAGTGATCTGGGGGTCGTCGCCGCTGGCCGGGGTGGCGGCGCACCGGTTCGCGGACCTGCTGTCGGCGAACGCCCGCTATCCGGCGGTCGCCGGCGCCCTGGGCGAGGTCGGCCGGGGTCGGGTCGGGCTGCTGGACGGACCGTTCGGCGGGCTGGCGGAGGAGGCACGGGACATCTTCGCCGACCCGCCGCCGGAGCGTGGGGCGACCCGGCTGCACCTGGTGGTGCTGCGCGACGGCGGCCTGGCCGGGGAGGACGAGGACGCGGGGGAGCCGTTCGCGGTGGAGGAGCGCCGGGCCGAGGCGGTGGCGGCGCTGGCCCGCCGCCGCGGGGTGCGGTGCACGGTACTGACTGCCGAGGGTGGCTCGGCGCTGGAGCGGTTGGCGTCGCTGTTGGCGGTGCCCGACTTCGCGTCGGTCTACCTGGCGCTGGCGCACGGGCTCGACCCGATGGCGGTGCCGGCGGTGACCGAGCTGAAGTCGGCGGTGCAACTATGAGCGCGAGCGGCGGCACCCGGGCGGTGGTGGCGGCGCTGCTGGCCAACACCGGGATCGCGGTGACCAAGTTCCTGGCCTGGCTGCTCACCGGCTCCTCGGCGATGCTCGCCGAGTCGGTGCACTCGGTGGCCGACGCCGGCAACCAGGGGCTGCTGCTGGTGGGCGGTGCCCGGGCGCGCCGCCAGGCCACCCCGCTGCACCCGTTCGGCTTCGGCCGGGAGCGCTACATCTACGCGTTCATCGTCTCGATCGTGCTGTTCAGCGTCGGCGGCCTGTTCGCGCTGTACGAGGCGTGGCAGAAGCTCTCCGACCCGCACGTGATCGACAGATGGCACTGGGTGCCGGTGCTGGTCCTGGTGGTCGCGATCGGGATGGAGACCGCCTCGCTGCGCACCGCGGTCCGGGAGTCGAACGCGGTGCGCGGCACCGTCTCGTGGGTCCGGTTCGTGCGCCGGGCCCGGGCACCGGAGCTGCCGGTGGTGTTGCTGGAGGACATCGGGGCGCTGGTCGGGCTGATCTTCGCACTGGTCGGGGTCGGGCTGACTCTGTTGACCGGGAACGGGATCTGGGACGCGGCCGGGACCGCGATGATCGGTCTGCTGCTGGTCTCCATCGCCGTGGTGCTGGCGATCGAGACCAAGAGCCTGCTGCTCGGCGAGGCGGCCACGCCCGCCGACCTGGCGGCGATCGAGGCGGCGCTGACCGGCGGCGACCGGGTCGACCGGATCATCCACATGAAGACCATGCATCTGGGCCCGGACGAGCTGCTAGTCGCGGCGAAGATCGCGGTGGCGCCGGAGGTCGCCGCCGGGGAGCTCGCCGCGACCATCGACGCGGCCGAGGCCCGGATCCGGGCGGCGGTCCCGATCGCCCGGGTGATCTACCTGGAGCCGGACATCTACGCCGCCGCTCCCGCGGACCCCGCCTCGCCCAGCCGCTCCTGAGCGAAGCGACCGGGAAGCGACCGGGAAGGCGGTGAGAAGCGGTGCTGCGGCTGCAGAACCCGATCCGGCAGTACCCCTGGGGGTCCCGGTCGGTGCTGGCCGGGTTGCAGGGTCGGCCAGTGCCGAGCCCGGCACCCGAGGCGGAGCTGTGGGTCGGGGCGCACCCGTGCACTCCGTCGGTGGTGGAGTCGACCGGCGATGCGCTGACCGACCTGATCGCGGCGGCACCGGCTACCACCCTCTCGCCGGGCGTGGCCGAGCAGTTCGGCCCCCGCCTGCCGTACCTGCTCAAGCTGCTCGCGGTGGCGGCCCCGCTGTCGCTGCAGGTCCATCCGGACGCCGCCCAGGCCGCCGCCGGGTACGCGGCCGAGGAGGCGGCCGGGGTTCCCCGGGACGCCCCGCACCGCCGGTACGTCGACCCGTACCACAAGCCGGAGCTGCTGGTGGCGGTGAGCGAGTTCCGGGCGCTGTGCGGGTTCCGCGCGCCGGCCGACGCCGCGGACGCGGTGGCCGGGCTGGCCGTGCCGGCGCTGTCGGCGTTGGCGGCACGGCTGCGCGCCGGTGATCTCGCGGGCGCGGTGCGCTGGCTGCTGACCGGCGACCGGAGCCCGGTGGACGTGGCGGAGGTGGTGGCGGCGGCCGCCGCCGCGGACCGGCCCGGCTACCGGGTGGTCGGCGAGCTGGCCACCGCGTACCCGGAAGACCTCGGGGTGGTGGTCGCGCTGCTGCTCAACCAGGTCGCGCTCGCACCCGGTGAGGCGATCTTCATGCCGCCCGGAAGCCCGCACGTCTACCTGTACGGGACCGGTGTGGAGATCATGGCGGCCAGCGACAACGTGCTGCGGGGCGGGTTCACGAGCAAGTACGTGGACGTGCCCGAGCTGCTGCGGGTGCTGCGGTACGAGCCGCTGCGGGATCCGGTGCGCCGACCGGTGCCGGGCCCGACGGCCGGCGTGGTCAGCTGGCCGGTGCCGGTGCCCGACCTGGCACTGCACCGGGTCCGGCTGGACGCCGAGGTCCCGACGGCGCGGCTGCCGCTACCGGGCCCGCGGACGGTCCTGTGCCTGGCCGGCGAGGTGCGGGTCGACGATGGCGCCGCCGCGGTCACCCTCCGCCCCGGCGAGGCGGCGTTCGGTGCTTGCGAGCCGGGGTTCCTGGCGTTCACGGGGGCGGGAGAGGCGTATGTGGCGACGGTCAGCGCAGCCGCCGCCACCCGGTCCTTATTTCACGAAATGGCTTGACATTTCCTTCGCCCCATGTAGCGTGGTAGCCACGCAGCGTTACTCGACTCAAGGTCCGAGCTACGCGCGGGGGAACCAAACCGGGGGGATAGTGCGGGGCGGATGGCCGGGAGGCCACCCGCCCCGTACGCTATGCGCCCCGCCGGCGGCACAAGGCTGGGCGCTGGCCACTTGACCGCGGGCTACGCTCCGCTACACCCGCTGGCGGCCAGAGCGCGGTTCGGTACCGTGGGGGTTCCGCAGCCGATCCGATTGGAGATCATCGTGACCAGCGCCGCGCCGAGCACCTTGGCGGAGCACGACTACCGAGTGGCCGACCTTTCGCTCGCCGAGTTCGGACGCAAGGAGATCCGGCTTGCCGAGCATGAGATGCCGGGACTGATGGCGGTCCGGGCGGAGTACGCCGACCGAGCGCCGTTGCGAGGCGCCCGGGTCACCGGGTCGCTGCACATGACCATCCAGACCGCGGTGCTGATCGAGACCCTGGCGGCGCTCGGCGCGCAGGTGCGGTGGGCCTCGTGCAACATCTTCTCCACTCAGGACCACGCCGCCGCCGCGGTGGTGGTGGGGCGGTCCGGCACCCCGCAGGCCCCGTCCGGCGTACCGGTCTTCGCCTGGAAGGGGGAGACCCTCGAGGAGTACTGGTGGTGCACCCAGCAGGCACTGAGCTGGCCGGGCGAGGACGGCCCGAACATGCTGCTCGACGACGGCGGTGACGCCACCCTGCTGGTCCACAAGGGTGCCGAGTTCGAGAAGCTGGGTGCGGTGCCGGCCGTGGAGACCGCCGACTCCGAGGAGTACGCGGTGGTGCTGGAGCTGCTGCACCGCTCGCTCGCGGAGGACCGGCAGCGCTGGACCCGGGCGGCGGTCGGCATCAAGGGCGTCACCGAGGAGACCACCACCGGCGTGCACCGGCTGTATGAGATGCATCGCGCCGGCACCCTGCTGTTCCCGGCGATCAACGTCAATGACTCCGTGACGAAGTCCAAGTTCGACAACAAGTACGGGTGCCGGCACTCGCTGGTCGACGGCATCAACCGCGCCACCGATGTGCTGATCGGCGGCAAGCTCGCGGTGGTCTGCGGCTACGGCGACGTCGGCAAGGGGTGCGCGGAGTCGCTGCGCGGACAGGGCGCCCGGGTGGTGGTCACCGAGGTGGACCCGATCTGCGCGCTGCAGGCGGCGATGGACGGGTACCAGGTGACCACTCTCGAGGAGGTCGTCGACCGGGCCGACATCGTCATCAGCGCCACCGGGTGCAAGGACGTGATCACCGCCGAGCACATGGCGGCGATGAAGCACCAGGCGATCGTCGGCAACATCGGGCACTTCGACAACGAGATCGACATGGCTGGGCTTGCCAAGATCGATGGCATCCAACGGGTCAACATCAAGCCCCAGGTGGATGAGTGGGTGTTCCCGGACGGCCACTGCGTGCTCGTGCTTTCGGAGGGGCGGCTGCTCAACCTCGGCAACGCGACCGGCCACCCCAGCTTCGTCATGTCGAACTCGTTCACGAACCAGGTGATGGCGCAGATCGCGCTGTTCACCACCCCGGAGGACTACCCGCTCGACGTGCACACGCTGCCGAAGCACCTCGACGAGAAGGTGGCCCGGCTACATCTGGCCGCACTCGGGGTGAAGCTGACCAGCCTGCGCAAGGAGCAGGCCAACTACCTCGGCGTGCCGGTCGAGGGCCCCTACAAGCCGGACCACTACCGTTACTAGACCGCTTGGCACCGGGCTGGCCACAGCCGCCTGACCAGCGAGTTTAAGGTTGGCCAGGCGGCCGTGACAGGTCGGTGTGACGGTGCGGGCGCGGGTATGTAACGGGTGTGTCACGAATCTCCTCCGGCCCTTCCCAGATCGGCCCGCAGCCGGTTGGCTTGTCGCCAAGCCAGACCGGGGCGTCGAAACGGGCTGTCCCCCGCTCGGCAGCACAACTGGAGGAGACGAGATGCGGATACGGAACAGACTTGCTGGCTTCGCCGCGGTGGGAGCCGTGGCGTCGTTGGCGCTGGCGCTAGGCGCCTGCGGTGACGGCGGCGGCGAGGCCGAGCAGAGCCGCGGGTTCGAGGACTGTCTCGAGGACCCGAACAACTGCAACGGCGGCGAGGCCGAGCCGGGTGGCGAGATCATCTGGGCCCTCGACCAGGCGCCGGATGGCTTCTTCCCGTGGTCGCCGGAGGGCGGCTCGGTCTACACCCTGCAGGCCATCCAGGGGATCCTCCCGTACTTCGGGCAGTTCGCGCCCGACGGTGAGTATGTCCACAACATGGACGTGCTGGCGGAGGAGCCGCAGATCACCAGCGAGGACCCGTTCCAGACCAGCTGGCGGATCCGGGACGAGGCGGTCTGGGACGACGGCACCACCCCGATCAGCGCCGACGACGTGATCATGACCTGGATGATGAGCACTCCGGAGGAGGACGGTCACTGCACCGGCTGTCGCCCGCGGGCGTTCGACGAGCTGATCGAGAACATCGAAGCCGGCGCCGACGGCAAGTCCTTCACGATCACCTATAAGGAGGGCGTGGCCGACCCGGAGTGGTTCGCCTACGGCAGCGCCCACGGCATCGTCGGCGGGATCGCCCCGTCGCACGTGGGCATCAACCAGGGCTTCTTCTCCGGCGGTCCGGACGAGTGGGACCCGGAGGGCCTTGGTGAGTACTTCGAGTTCCTGAACGACAACCCGCCAGAGTTCTCCGGCGGGCCGTGGATTCTCGAGTCGTTCGACATCGACACCGAGGCCGTGAAGGTTCCCAACCCGAACTGGTACGGGGCGGCGCAGCCGACCCTGGAGCGGCAGGTGATCCGGTTCCTGACCGACGAGAGCACCTGGGTGCCGGCGCTGCAGAACGGTGAGCTGCACGGTTCCTCCCCAGCCGGCTGGTCCGGGGACGTGGTCCGGCAG
>WHTQ01000099.1 GCA_009377645.1 Micromonosporaceae bacterium
CATCCTCGCCCGCGCCTGGCTGTTCGTGATCTGGCACTGCTGGCAGGACCACACCGCCTACGACCCCACCCGCCACCGAGCCCTCCAACGACTCCACAGCCAAGATCAACAAAGTTGGGGTTGACACAGGGCTTCTCATGGGCGCACCACCTGCGAGGTCCGCAGCACCGCGACCGCCCCGGTCACCGCCGCGAACAGCAGCATCGCCCCGGCCGGCAGCCAGACCACCCCGACCCCGCCGCCACCGGCCAGGTCGGCCAGCCCCCGCAGGAACCAGCGGTGCGGGGTGAGGTAGCTCAGCGTGCTCAGCCCACCGCTCACCTGCGAGACCGGGAAGAACACCCCGCCGAGCACCCCGAGCACCACCGCGATGATCGACTGCCAGTTGCCGGCCAGCTCGGCGGTGTTGGCGAGGCTGGCCACCACCGCCATCACCCCGGTCGCGGCCAGCACCCCGGCCACGATCAACACCGCCACCCCGTACGGGTTGCCCCAGCGAGCGCCCAGCAGCAGGCTGGTCGCCCCCGCCAGCACCGCCATGCTCGCCACTCCGATCACGAAGCTGGTCAGCGCCTTCGCCGCGAAGATCGCTCCCCGCCGGATCGGCGCCGCCAGCAGCCGGGCCATCGTCCCGTCCGCCCGCTCGTCCAGCAGGCTCGACACCCCGAACTGGACGGTGAAGAACAGGAAGAACACCGCCATCCCGGCGCTCATGTAGGTCTTGGAGTCCAGCTCCCGCCGGTCCGCCGCGGCGTCGGCCAGCTGCACCGGGCTCGGCTGGGCGGCCGCCTCCCCGGCCAGCGCCGCCAGCCGCTCCGGGTCAGCCGGCTCGCCGGCAGTGGCGGTGGCCACCGACAGCCGGACGCTCTGCAGCTGGGCGGTGTACGACTCGGCGATCGCCCGGGCCACCTGCACTCCGAACGTCGCGTCCGGGTCGCCCACCACCGCAAGCGTCGCCGGCGCCCCGGACTCGACCGTGGCGGAGAACCCGGCCGGCACCACGAACAGCGCGGCGACCTCCCCGTCGGCGACCAGTTGCCGCCCCTCGTCGGCCGAAGCCACCGGCCGCACGGTGATCGCGCCGCTGTCCGCCACCGCCGGCAGCACCTGGTCGGTGAAGCCGGCCGCGATCGGGCCACCGTCCTGGTCCAGCACCGCGTACTCGAACACCTCCGAGCCGTCGTCCAGGTCGCCCAGGATCAGTGAGAACACCACCGCCAGCCCGAGCGGCAGGGCGAGCGCGAACAGCAGCACCGAGCGGTCCCGGATCCGCTGGCGCAGGTCCTTGGCGGCGATCAGCAGCACCGTGCGCATGTCAGTCCCGCAGCGCCTTGCCGGTCAGGTGCAGGAACACCGCCTCCAGGTTCGGCTCGTCCACCGCCACCGAGCGGACCGCCACGCCGGCCCGGGTGAGCGTGTCCAGGAGCTCCGGCAGCGCGGTCCGGGCCTCGTCGACCAGCACCTCGACCCGGGAGTCGGCCACGTCGGCGGCCCGCACCGCCGGCAGCGCCCGCACCGCGTCCGCGGCCACCGGCAGGTCACCGTCGACCGTGAACCCGATCCGGTCCCGCTGGCCCACCAGCGAGATCAGCTCCCGCCGGGTCCCCTCGGCGCGGATCGTCCCGCTGTCGATGATCCCCACCCGGTCGCAGAGCCGTTCCGCCTCCTCCATGTAGTGGGTGGTGTAGAGCACCGCGATCCCGCCCTCAGTGAGCCGCTCCACGCTGCCCAGGATCGCGTTCCGGCTCTGCGGGTCCACCCCGGCGGTCGGCTCGTCCAGCACCAGCAGCCGGGGCTGGTGCAGCAGCCCGATCGCGATGTTCAGCCGGCGCTTCATCCCGCCCGAGTAAGTCTTGACCTGGCCACTGGCCCGGTCGGCCAGCCCGACCAGCTCCAGCACCTCGTCGCTGCGCTGCCGCACCTGCCCGCCGGACATCCCGTACAGCCGGGCGAAGAACCGCAGGTTCTCCCGGCCGGACAGGTCCGGGTAGACGGCCAGCTCCTGTGGCACGTAGCCGATCCGGCCCTTCACGCTGGTCCGGGTCGGAGTGAGCGGCTCGCCGTCGACCAGCACCTCGCCGGCGTCCCGGGTCAGGATCCCGACCACCATCGAGATCGTGGTGGTCTTGCCGGCACCGTTCGGCCCGAGCAGCCCGTACGTCTCCCCCTGCGCGATCGTGAAGCTCACACCGTCGACTGCCACCAGGTCGCCGTACGCCTTGCGCAGGTCGCGGCAGACCAGGATCGGGTCACCCATCCGGGTATTGGACCACGCCGGCTCAGGCGGCGAACAGCAGGCTCAGCCCGAGCCCGGTGTAGCCCACCATGAGCAGCAGCAGCGGCAGCTGGCCGAGCTGCGCCGCCTGCGGCGGGAAAAGCCGCACCGCCCGGTCGTGGGCCGCGACCGCACCGCCGATGTGGCCGAGCACCACCGCAACCACCTGCACGGTGACCACGGTGGTCGCCCCGACCAGGGCGGGGTTGACATCCACTGTCGAGAGCCCGAGTGGGTGGCTGCCGGTGCCGAGCGGGTCCAGGCCGAGGATCACCGTGCGCTGGCCCTCCAGCACCGCCAGCGAGTAGTAGTGGGCCACCATGTAGCCCAGCACGATCGGCAGCAGCGAGTGCGCGAACTGGGCCGGCAGCCGCTGCCGGCCGTCGGTCAGCCGGCCGGTGGCGCGGACCACCAGCAGGTACGCGACGGCGAGCGCCCCGATCGTGCCGGCCAGCCCGAGCGTGCCGGTCAGCACCGGCGACCGGCTGTCCTGCAGCAGCCGCAGCCACTGCGTCGACCCGGACAGGCTGTCGAACGCGGTCGACCCGAGCAGCACCAGCACCACCACCGCCAGCCCCGGGACCGCCGGCGTGGAGTCCAGCCCCTCGAACGGGTTGCGCCACACCAGCACCCGGTCCTCGCGCCGCCCGACCGGTGCCAGCCGCGCGGCCAGGCTGGAGTAGACCTCGAACGGGTCCGCCCGGGCGAACCACTGCGACCCGACCAGTGCGCCCCCGACCAGCATCACCACCGCGTACGTCACGAACCCGAGGAACACCACCGGGACGGTGGCCCGGTCGGCCGGGACCAGCTCCAGCCACACGAACCCGAACAGGGTCGCCGCGGCCGGCCACAGCCCCCACCCGGGCGGCAGCCGCAGCGGCCCGCGGTCCGGGCTGGTCCGGGACAGGGCGGCCAGCAGCAGGTGGACGGTCCGCACCGGGCTGACCGCGCGCCAGACCGGCCCGAGCAGCACCGAGCCGACCGGCACCCACACCCACATCACCACGTAGAGCACCCCGGCGGCGGGGTTGTCGGCGGTCGCGGCCGGCCCCGCCACCAGCGCCAGCACCAGCCACCCGGCGGCCAGCAGGCCGGCGGCCCGCAGCGTCCACCGCAGGCCGGCCGAGTCCAGGAACCCGGCCAGCCCGGCCGGCAGCGGCCGTCCAGCCTGCCCGCCCCGGAACCGGGAGGTCCGCCAGGCGGCGCCCAGGATCAGGAACGTGGCCAGCAGCGCCACCATCGCTCCGATCAGCGCGCTGGAGAACGGGATCGGGAGATCCTGCCGCCCGCCCACCCCGTGCGCCAGCAGCCCACGGACACTGCCATCGATCGAGTCGGTGACGGCGATCTGCATGCCCGGTTGGTCGGTCTCCGTTCGCGGCTGGTTCCTCGGGAACCTAGCAGGCCGCCCCGGCGGTCAGGGCTGCCGGGTCAGCAGGTCGTGGCGCTCCTGGCCGATCGCGGCGAGCCGGTCCCCGGCCCGCTCGGCGCGCTGCCGCAGCCGGGCCCGGACCCCGTCGACCAGCTGCACCGACCGGGCGACGTTCTGCTGCGCCCGCTTGATCCGGTCCCGGACCGTCAGGTCGGTGAAGAAGTTGTCGAACCAGACGTCCACGAACCGGGTGGTGCCGTCGACGGCCAGCTGCGGCGCGGTGAGGGCCACCCCGCCGACGTCGGCCAGCTCGGTGCGCAGCACCGCCAGGCACCGGTCGGCCTGCCCGGCCGCCGCGGCCGCATCGTCGAGCCGGGAGTGCTTGACGGCGCTGCTGATCACGCCGCCGCCGAGGAACGTGTCGTACGTGGACCAGCCGGACGCGCTGTCCAGCTTCCCGGCCAGCGTCGCCAGCGCGGCACCCGCGGCGGCCGTCGCCCGCACCGCCTCGTCCACCTCCCGCAGCTCGCTGGTGAGCCGGCCGCGTTCGTCGGCCAGCTCCAGCAGCCGCCGGCCGCGCTGGTCACCGGACTCGCCGAGCCGCCGCTCCTTCGCATCCAGCGCGGCGGCGTAGCCGGCCGGGGCGGTGGACAGCTGGTCCAGCCGCGCCCGGGCGGCGGCGTGCTCCCGGTGCAGCACGTCTAGCCGGGCCTGCGCCGCGGCCACCCGGTAGCTAGCCGCGTCGGCCTCCGCCCGCTCCCGCGCCAGCGCGTCATCCCGGGCGCCACCCAGCCCGGCGAGCACCCTGGTCAGCGACAGCCCCTCCAGCCGGGCCACGTCCCGGTCCTCGGCGGCGTGCTGCTCCCGGAGCCCGGCCAGCTCGGTGGCCAGCTCGTCCATCCGCTCCTGCAGCTCGCCGCACCGCCGCGAGGTCAGCTCGTGCTCCCGGACCGCCTCCGCGGCCGCCGCCAACCGCTGTTCCACATCGTCGGCCATCTGCCCATTCGAACACCCGGCCGCAACCGACGGGTACGCGCCCGGCGTTGCGGTCTCCGTACCGACGTGCTGAACGACCTGGCCCGGGCCTGTGGACAACGGACGGTCTGACGGGCTCCTTACCGGTCAGCCGCGGCGGGCGCGGGCCCGGCGCTTGCCCTCGTGCATCGCCTGCACCCGGGCCACCGGGATCGCGCGACCCTCCTCGACCAGCTCGGTGCTCAGCTGCTGCGGCCCCGGTAGCTGCTCGGCCCACGGGTCGGCACCGCCGGCCAGGGCCGCCACCGCGGTGTGGACCGTGAAGTCGGCCGGGGCGATCCGGTCCAGCTCGTCCCAGGCCACCGGGAAGGAGACCGGTACGCCCGGCCGCAGGCGCGGGCTGTACGCGGCCACCACCGTCGCCCCACCGGACCGGGTGGAGTCCAGGAACACCTTGCCCGCCCGGTCCTCCCGGATGTACGCGGTGGTGGCCAGCGCCGGGTCGAGCCGCTCGGCGCGCGCCGCGATCGCCCGGGTGGCGGCCGCGACCTGCTCGATGGTTGCCGACGGGTCGACCGGCACGAACACGTGCACTCCCTTGGCGCCGCTGGTCTTGACCGCACCGGTCAGCCCGGCGTCGGCCAGCGCCTGCCGGACCAGCTGGGCGGCCAGCACGGCCGGCCGGAACGTGTCCCCCTCGGGCGGGTCGAGGTCCAGCACGAGATGGGTCGGCTGGTCCAGCTGGCCGACCCGGACCAGGGTCGGGTGATACTCCACGGCCCGCTGGTTGGCGAACCACAACAGGGTCCGGCGATCGTTGCACAGCGC
This sequence comes from Micromonosporaceae bacterium, assembly GCA_009377645.1. Classification (GTDB taxonomy): domain Bacteria; phylum Actinomycetota; class Actinomycetes; order Mycobacteriales; family Micromonosporaceae; genus Natronosporangium. The sequence continues at coordinate 5,454 of WHTQ01000099.1, forward strand.
GTACGAGACCTCGCGCTTGGACGTCTCGGCCCACAGCGGCACCGTCCGCACCCAGGACGGGGTGTACTTGGGGACGTTCTTCTGCATGAACGGTGCTTGCCCGCGGAGCACCCGGATCACCGACAGCGGCCGGTCCTGCAGCTGCGGGATGATCCGGTCGTGGACGGCGTCGAGGTAGTCCACGAGGTCCCGTTTGGTCGCTCCGGCGCCCTCGAACAGCGGCTGGTCGAGGTTGGTAAGCGACACCTCGGCCCGGACCTCGTCACCGCTCATCCGGTCGATTGTCCCCCGGGCGTCTTGCCGCCGACCATCCGGACCGGGATCTGCTCCGGCATGCCGGTCAGCAACGGCATGGCTTGGTCGATGTATGGCCGGAGGGCGGGGTCGGCCAGGGCCGCCAGGTGCTCCTGCTGGCTGATCCAGAGGTCGGTCACCCAGATCACGTCCGGGTCATCGACCGCCTCGGTCACGAGGTAGAGCAGGCAGGCCGGGTTGTCGTCGAACCGCCGGCCCGACTCGATCAGGATCTCGACCACCCGCCGCCGCTGTCCGGGCCGGGCGGTGAGCCGGTTGAGCAGTGCATGAGCCATGCTGCCCATCATGCCCCTCCGGACGGTGCGCCGCCGGCACTGCCGCGGCCTTGTCCCGACCTTGTCCCGGCCAGCGACGGTGGGCGATGATTACACCGCGGGTCCCGCCCGGGCTCGCCTCCGTTCACCTGAAGGGAGACCTATCCATGCTTGACCAGGCACAACGTAACCGGTTCGTACGCCTGCTGCTGGCAACCGGCGCGGCGGCCGGCCTGTTGGCGACCTCGCTGATCGCCGGCGCGCCGAGCGCCGGCGCCACCTCCAGCGCGACCTCGCAGGCGCCGGTGGCCGACTTCACCCACCAGTGCGTCCTCGACATCATCATGTGGACCTGCTCGTTCGACGGCAGCGCCTCGTCCGGGTCGGTCGTGAGTTGGGACTGGCAGTTCCCGGGGGCGGCGTTCGGCGAGTCCGGCTCCGGCGTCCAGACCTCCGCGAGGTACGAGGTCGAGGGCACCTACCAGGTCACGCTGACGGTCACCGACGGCACGGGCCGGACGGACACCACCATCAAGCCGGTGGTTGTCGGCTGAGCCGTAGCCGCACCGACTCCTCCAACCGCGCCCGCGCCGCGCTACCCGACCGGGGGCATGCTCCGCGATCCCCAGGTCGTTGGCGGTGTTGAGTTCGCGGGACAGGACGCCGTGCCGGTCGACTAAGACGAGCCGACCGGACAGGGGCAGCTGCGTCGACACGGTGTTCGGCTACACCCGGCCGTCGGCCGGGCTCAGCTGGTCGAGCAGGAACGCCAGCTGGTCAGCGAGTAGAGCGTCCCGCTGGCCAGTGGTGGCGCCGAACCCGTGCCCGCCGTGCTCCTCCACCCGCAGCAGCACCGGCCGCCCAGAGGCGGTCGCGGCCTGCAGGCGAGCGGCCAGCTTGGCCGGCTGCCAGGTGGCCACCCGCCGGTCGTTGCGGCCGGTGGTCAGCAAGACCGCCGGGTACGCGGCTCCGTCCTGGACCCGCCGGTACGTGTCGATGATGCGCAACGCGTGCAGGCCGGCCGTGGTCCGGACGCTGCCGAGCTCGGGAACGTTGATCGGTCCGTTCTCGCTGAACTCGTATCGCAGCGCATCGGCCACCGGGACGTGCATCACCATCGCGGCCCAGAGGTCTGGCCGCCGGACCAGCGCGCCTCCGGTCGGGATGCCCCCAGCGCTGCCGCCCTCGCCGGCCAGCAGAGCCGGGCAGGTGTAGCGCTGCGCCACCAGATGCTCGGCACAGTCGATGAGGTCCGTGATCGTGTTCTGCTTGGTGCCCAGCTGGCCTGCCCGGTGCCAGTCACGGCCGAGCTCCCCGCCACCGCGGACGTGCGCGACCGCCCAGATACCGCCGCGCTCCAGCCAGGCCAGCATCCCGGGCACGAACGTCGGCCGGATCGGGATGCCGTAGGAGCCGTACGCCGTTAGCAGCGTCGGTCGACCGGCATCGCGGCCGGACACCGCGCGGTGGATGACGGTGAGCGGGATCGGGGTGCCGTCCCGCGCCGGTGCGTGGATCCGGTGCACCGACACGTCCTCGAACCCCGCCGGGGTGGGCATCCCCCAGTCGGTGTCGGTGAAGGTGCCGGCGCCGGTGTCATACCGGTACACCCGCGGCGCCGAGGTCCAGGACTCCATCCGGAGCAGCGCCGCGCCGGCCCCGGCATCCGACCACTCCAGGATCGTGCCGTCGACCGGCAGCCGCACCTCCTCCAGTGGCTCACCGGTCCGGGCGACCCGCCGCAGTCTCGCCACCCCGCAGTCGTGTTCCTGGACCAGCAGCCAATCCGCGGCGACCCGGACCGAATCGACCACCCGCTCGCCTTGCGGCACCAGGACCGTGGCGCGCGCCGGATCGGCCAGCGGAGCGGCGAGCACCTGTCCGCGGGGCGCGTCTCGGTGGCTGACCAGGTAGATGGTGTCCCGGCTCAGCGCGTACGCGGTAACCTCATCCGCCGGCGCAGCCACCCGGACCCACGGGCAGGACGCCGGGTCCGCCAGCCCTCCGGCCGGCGCGACGTAGAGCGTGCAGCTGGTCAGCTCCGAGTCGACCCGGTCGCCCCGCAGCGCCCCATGTGACACCACCGCCACCACAACCTCACTGCCGGGCGGGCGGTAGACCAGTGGCCGGTCGGTCCGGCTCAGCGGTACCCGGGGGTTGCACCCGCGGGCCAGCACGACCGCGTCCCCGTCCGGGTCGTCCCCCAGCCGGTGCCGGCGGGTGCGGCTGTCCAGCCGGCGGTCTTCGGGCGCAGCGCCGGCGGGTGGGTCGCGGAACTGGTGGTAGACGAACGACCGGCAGTCGTCCAGCCAGCTCAGGAACGGGAGCCGGACGTTGCCGACCGCGTCCTCGAGCCAGCCACCACCGGCCACGTCCACGACCCGGACCGTGCAGCGCTCGTCGCCGCCGGTGGAGATGGCAGCGGCCACGTACCGCCCGTCCGGGGACGGCACGAACCAGTCCAGGTGACTGTGCGCCGGGCCGGCGATCTGGTTGGGGGCTAGCAGCACCCGCTCGGTGCCGTCCCGCACGACCAGCACCGGAACCGCCAGCGCCGGGTCGTGCCGCAGCCAGAACGTCCGGCCACCGGCGACCGCGAAGCCACTGTGCCCCGCCGCCCAGCCGCGCAACGCGCGTACCCGGGCCAGCAGCGGCGCCCGGTCAGCGGGTCCGTCGAGCACCGCCCGGGCGTGCCGGGCCTGCCCCGCCAACCAGATGTCGAACTCACCGGACGGCTCCTCCATCCAGCGATACGGGTCGGCGACCGGGACGCCGAAGTGGGTCTCCCGCACCACCCGCACCCGAGCCACCGGCGCGCCCGTCCCGCCCGCAGGCGGCCCCACGCCGGCCATCGGCTCACCGTACCGCCCACGCCGCCGCGGTCCGGTCGGCGGGCGGCCGACCGAAATCACCGTGCGTGGCGGTGGTCGGCTCGGGTAGCGTCGGCACTCGTGACCCAGGCGCGCGTACGTCCTCCGTTTCAGGCCGACGAGCGGACCCAGCTGGTCGGCTGGCTCGACCTGCAGCGCGCGATCGTGCACTGGAAGTGCGAGGGGTTGTCCGAGGCGGATGCGCAACGCTCGGTGCTGGCGACCTCGCCGCGGATGACCGTTGCGGGGGTCGTCTCCCACCTGCGCTGGGTCGAGAACCTCTGGTTCGAGGTCATCCTGCTGGGCCGGCCCGCCGATGGACCCCAGTTCGACGAGGGTACGGAGGATGCCGACATGATCGTCGACGGCATCCCGCTCGGGCAGCTGCTGGCGGAGTACGGCGGGCAGTGTGCGCTGTCCAACGACATCGTCGCTGCCCATTCGCTCGACCAGGTGGGCCGGCACCCCGACTTCAAGGTCTCCGGCGCGAGCCTGCGGTGGATCCTGCTCCACATGATCGAGGAGACCGCCCGGCACGCCGGTCACTTGGACACCATCCGGGAGCTGCTCGACGGCCGGAAGGGCTACTACTGAGTCGGCGCGCCGGCTACGCCGTCTGGCCGAGCTGCTCGAGCACCGAATAGGTGCACGCCGCCGCCACCAGCGTGAGGTGGTGGTGCCAGCCGGCGAACGTCCGTCCCGCGTACTCGCGCAGGCCGAACGCGCCGGCCAGCTGCTCGAACCGGGGGCCGGCGGCCGCCCCCAGCTTGGCGAGCAGGACCACGTCCGCCAGCCGGCGGTCGATGAGGTTCGTGATCCAGAATCCCCCCGGTCGCGGACTGTCGGCCGGCCACTCGCACAGCAGCATCCGCGAGCCGGGCCGGGCCGGCAGCCACAGGAACTGCGACCGCCCGGAGGCGTCGCCGTCCTGCCACTCGACCGTCCTTCGGGTGTGGTTCGCGATCCGGGCCACCAGCTCCTCGACCATGCCGCGCCAGCCCGAGGCCGACGGGTCGGGTCGGGACGGCGACGGAGCACCGACCGAGCGCCGCAGCGGTGACCGCTGGTAGGACACGCTCAGGCTGGGGCTGACCCGCAGCAGGTACGCCTGCTGCCGCCGTTCCAGCGCGTCGAACAGGGACTCCACCTCGACCTGGTGGCTGACGTCGCCGACCAGCGGCACCGGCAATGCGCTCCGCGCCCCGGCCAGGTCGTCCATCGCCTCGATCAGATAGTGGTGGTACGGCCGGGGTAGCTCGTGGTCCGGAATCCGCGCGCGGGCCCGGCGCTGCCGGTCCGCGCCCCACGACTTGGGCACGATCAGCCGCCAGTCCACCGGCACGCTGAACCGGGTGCAGGTCAGCGTCGCGACCACCGCGAGCTGGCAGTTGCAGACCCGACCCAGCGAGCGGACGTACTGCCGTTCGACCGCCGCCGAGTGCCGCCCGTGCTTCGGGAACGCTACCTCTTCGACCACGCAGGCGACCGGGCGTTGCGACGCGACCAGCTGGGTCAGCAGGCGGCGGCGGATCGGCACCGGGTCCCACGGGCTCTGGCTGAGGAACTGCTGCAGGGACTGCACGCTGCGGCCGGACGCGGTGGCGGTGGCCATGCCCCGGACGGACTTGCGACCGGCGACGCTCAGCAGGCCGCGCAGGTAGGCTTCCGCCGCCCGGCGCTGGTCGGCGCGATGCATCGAGGAGAAGATGTCACCGCAGTACGCGTCCAGTGGGTCCACGGCAGCTCCCTCGCCGAGCCGCGTTGGTTGATCGCCTGCCCTCGCGAGGGATCAACGCCGGCTTCCGGCTCGGACGTCGACCTGGTGGCCGACGCTACCGTAGACGAATCCCTGTGTCGAGGTGATGAACTCCAGCGGGAAGCCTAGCTACTGATGGCATCGGTCGATGCAATGGGGGCCACTGGACGGGCTCGCCACGTTGATCGACTGTTCTTGATCTTGGTGAACCTCGGCCCTGTCCGCCTCATTGTTGCGAGGATTGAGGATTGCAGCGTGAGACGGCTCACAAGATATGGACGAATCGTTCACTTCGTGCTTATATAGACGCAGCGTTCATTTTTTGACCCAAGGTTTGATCCAAGGGGGGAGAGCCATGAGCACGTCCAGACTTGATCGGGTCGCTCTCGTCACCGGCGGCTCGGGCGGCATTGGCCGTCTCGTATCCGAGCGGCTCGCGAAGGACGGCCTAGCGGTCGCTGTTCACTACGCCGGCAACAGAGCCCGGGCCGACGAGGTCGTCGCCGCGATCACCGCGCCCGGCGGCACCGCCATGGCCGTCGCCGGTGACGTCGCCGACGAAACCGACATGAGCGCGGCGTTCGACGCTGTCGAGTCCGCCTTCGGCGGCATCGACGTGGTCGTGAACACGGCTGGGATCATGATCCTGGCGCCGATCGCCACGCTCGACCTCGCCGATCTCGATCGGATGCACCGCACGAACATCCGTGGCACCGTCGTGGTTTCGCAGCAGGCGGCCCGCAGGTTGCGCGCGGGCGGGGCGATCGTCAACTTCTCGACGTCCGTCACCCGCACGCAGCTTCCGACCTACGGCGGCTACGTGGCCAGCAAGGCCGCCGTGGAGGGCATCACCCTGATCCTCGCCCGCGAGCTGCGCGGCAAGGACATCACAGTCAACGCCATCGCGCCGGGCCCCACCGCCACGTCGCTGTTCCTGGAGGGCAAGGACGAAGCGACGATCGACAGGTTCGTCAAGGCCACTCCGCTCGAGCGGCTCGGCACACCCGAGGACGTCGCTGAGGTTATCTCGTTCCTCGCCGGCCCGGCCCGGTGGGTCAACGGCCAGGTCATCTACTCAAACGGCGGCCTTGCCTGACCTTTAACCATTTCCATCTATCAAGTTAGAAGGGGGCAACCGCGATGTCTAACGTCGTCCTGATCACCGGTGCCGCCACCGGCATCGGTAACCTCACGGCTCGCGCTCTCGCCGCGGCCGGACACACCGTCTACGCCAGCATGCGCAACGTCGATGGCCGCAACGCCGGCCACGCGAAGGACCTGCTCGAGCTCGGTCGCCGCGAAGGACTCGACCTACATGTGGTCGAGCTTGACGTCCAGTCCGAGCCGTCGGCCGCGGCCGCCGTAGCCACGATCGTCGGTGAGGCGGGCCAGCTCGACACTGTCGTTCACAACGCAGGGCACCTCTACGTCGGCTACGTCGAGGCCTTTACTCCCGAAGATGTCCAGCATCTGTTCGACATCAACGCCATCGGTATCCAGCGCGTCAACCGTGCGGTGCTTCCGCACATGCGGGAACGCCGATCGGGAACGCTGGTCTACGTCGGCAGCACGACCTCGGTGGTCGTCCCGCCGTTCCTGGGGCCCTATGTGGCCTCGAAGTTCGCCGCCGACGCCCTCGCGCAGGTGACCGCCTACGAGGTGAGCCAGCTCGGCATCGAGACCACCATCGTCATGCCCGGACCCTTCACTCAGGGAACCGAACACTTCCCCAACGCCAGCCACGCCGGCGACGAGGAACGCACCCGCGCCTACGCAGACCTCGACCCGCTGGTGGCCCGCAACGAGGAGGCAACCTCAGCCCTGTTCCCGCCCGGCGTGGACGCGCACCCCAGGGTCGTGGCCGAGGAGATCACCCGAATCCTCGCCCTACCCGCAGGCACCCGCCCGTTCCGCACCGTCGTCGACTTCAGCAACGCCGGCGTCGAGGAGGTCAACGAGGTGATCCGGCAGGCACAGGAGAAGTTCGTCACCCGCCTGGGCTTCAGCGAACTGCTGCACGTCAAGAGCCAGCAGGGCTGACTGCGCATCGTACGACCACCGAAGGAAGCACCCATGACCACTATCGAGACTCCGTCCGCCATCCAGACGTTCATCGACTCGACCAACCGCGGCGATCCGGCGGCCTTCGCCGCCGCGTTCACCGACGACGCGTACCTCAACGACTGGGGCCGCGAGTACCGTGGCCGCGACGGCGTGCGCAACTGGGACCGCACCGACAACATCGGCGTGCAGGCGCACTTCGAGCTCATCGCACTCCAGCCCGGTGCCGACCCGGACGGCTACGTCGCCACCCTCAAGGTGACCGGCAACGGCTTCAACGGCACCGGTCAGCTGACCTTCCAGCTGCGCGACCGCCTGATCGCGAGCTTACGAATCAGCTGACCGTCACACCCGTTACTACCACCCAGGACTCGGTTGGGCCCGACCTAGGCTGGCGAAACCGAGCAACGACCTGACAGGAGATAGCCATGGCGGAAGAGTCACAGGGCGTTGCGGTCAACGAACGCGGCGGCCGCGGACGCGGCCGCCGCCCCGCGGATGAGGTCCGGGCGGACGTTCTTCGCACGGTCGGCGACCTGCTCCTCGCCGAAGGAGTCGCTGATCTGACCTTCGAGCGGGTGGCGAGGCTGTCAGGCGTAAGCAAGACCACACTTTACCGGTGGTGGCCGTCCAAGGGCGCCTTGGCGCTGGACGGCTACTTCCACGCCGTCGAGCCGACGCTTGCCTTCCCTGACACCGGAGACGTCCGGGCGGACGTGCTCGCGCAGCTGCGCGCGTTTGCCCATGTCATGACCCAGACCCCAGGCGGGAAGGTGCTAGCCGAGCTGATCGGCCAGTCGCAGACCGACGCCGACCTGGCCGCCTCGTTTCGGGCACTGTACTCCTCCGAGCGGCGCCGGCTGGCGGCCGCACGGCTCCAGCGAGCCCAGGAAGTCGGACAGATCCGCGCCGATGTAGATACGCGGGTTCTCATTGACCAGCTCTGGGGTGCGGTCTACCACCGGCTGCTGATCCCCGACGAGCCGGTCACCGACGAGTTCCTCTGTGCGCTGGTGAACAACCTCATGGACGGGATCAGCGAAACACTCTGACCGCAGCCTGCGGTTGCTCAGGTCGAAGCCGGCACGGCAACCCCGATACTGGCCGATCGACGTGGGCTGCGCCGCCGCTCGGATCCCTACCGCAGCGAGCCTCAGGCACCCGCGGCGGGGACCGCGGCGCGCACCTCGGGCCGCTCCCGGCGCTCGCCGGTGCTGGCGGGCGGGATCTCCTGGATGCTCACCGGCGGGTCGCGCAGCAGCTCCCAGTCGACTCTGGCGTGAGCGGCCACGAGGTAGGCGACGGCCTCCGCCGGGGACGCGACCTCGATCACCGGGCCACGGTCGAGCGCGGAGGCGGGAACGCCGACCGCGCAGCTGTTCGCCCGGACGGCGATCAGGGGGACGCCGTACCGGGCGGCGCCGAACGCGGGGACCCCGGCCGCGCACCCGTGCGGGACGATGACGCCGGTCAGGTCGGCAACCCCCACCCCACCGGCGGCCACGGTTGCGGGGGCGTGCGACAGCCCCAGCAGCACGCACGGCAGACCGGTCCCGGAGGCCACCTCCCCCGCGACCCGCGGGTCCACGACGCCGTCATACTCCCCCAGCGCCCCGACATACAGCGGGGCGTGGGCGCTGGGCAGCCCGGTCACCCGGGTCACCAGCCGGGACAGCAGGGCCTCCAGCGCGCCGACCGGGTTGACTCCCCCGTGCAGGTAGTGCTCCTCCCAGTCGAAGACGTCAGTGCCGCCGCAGGTGGTGACCAGGGCGATCGCGTCGGCGCCGGCCGTGCGCATCCGGTCCACGGCTTCCAGCAGCGGTCCGGCGTCCTCGACCAGGCCGGTGTAGTGGCCGGAGGCCGACCGCGAAACCTGCGCGCCGAGCGAGCCCTGGCACACGGCATAGCCGACCATCTCGATACCATGCACGGCCCGGATGCCGTTCGCCGCGTTCACCAGCTTCTGGACGTGCTCGCTCGAGCCGGACTCGATGACCAGACCGATCCGCCGGGTCCGGGGCGCGGCCAGCCGCACCCGTCCCTCGAAGAAGGAGTCGAGCGTGTAGCCGTCGACATAGGGCGAACGGCTGCCGCCGGCGTAGAAGTCGCCACCGTTGACCACGTTCGGGTGGAGCACGACGATGTCGCTGACCGCGTCGACAACGCGCAGGAACGGACCGCCGTCGGCGATGAACCCGCCGATCCGGGCTCCCACACCGGTGGGGACGACCATCGCCACGACCCGCGGGCCCTGCCCGGTGGCCGGAGTGGTGGCCACCGGCTCCCGCCGCCAGTCGGGCACCGGCAGCGGCTCCGAGGCGAGCGCGAACTCCGCATCCACCCGGTCTGCTCCAGTGCGGCCCACGGTGCCCCAACGCAGCACCGACACGCCACTGTCCTCGATCTCAGCGGCGCGGCGGGCGACGCTGGCGGTCAGCCCCAGGTCCGGGTTGACAACCACCGGCTCATGACGTGTGTAAAGGCGCATCGGCAGATCCCAGACTCGATGTGACGGGGGAATCGGGGGACAGAGGAACGCTAGTTTATCCGATCTGGAGCGGGTGTCAACGCTGCCGCAACAGCGAACCGGTGAGGTCACAAAGATATGGCAGCGCTATGGAAACGGTGATGCGGCGGTGACGCCGAACCGGCGATGCTGCTCGGATACGGGCACCTCCGCCGGGTCGAGAGAGCAAGCGGAGGTCCCGCATCGACGGCATCCAGCACAGTGGAATAGACACGCCTGCCCAGAGGCGAAGACTTCAGGGGGTTGTCCATGAAGATCGGTGTCACCATTCTGACCTATGGCCCACAGGTCGGGCCGGAGGACTTCGACAACTGGGGTTCGCTCGCCGAACGGCTCGGCTTCCACTTCCTGATGATTACCGACCACGTCACGCTGCCGCCGCAGCTCACGGCGAACTTCCCGCCACCGTTCTACGACCCGTTCACCACCCTGGCGTGGCTGGCCGGGCGTACCAGCGCGATCGAGCTCGGCACCACGGTCGCGGTCCTGCCGTACCGCCATCCCCTCAACACCGCCCGGATCGCCGCCAGCATCGACCAGTTCAGCGGTGGCCGGCTCATCTTCGGAGTCGGCCTCGGCTGGTCCAAACAGGAGTACGCCGCCCTCGGGGTGGACTTCGCACGGCGGGCCCGGATCGCCGACGAGTACCTCTCCTGCGTACTGGAGCATTGGGACAAGCCGGTCGTGTCCTTCCACGGTGCCTACACCGACTACACCGACATCACCACTGCCCCGGCTCCGCTTCGCCGTCCACCGGTCTGGGTCGGCGGCTTGACCGACGCGGCTCTGCGACGCACCGCCCGGTTCGGGGACGCCTGGCATCCGTACGGGCTCAGCGCCGCGGCTCTGCGCGAGCGCCTGCCCGGGCTGCGCCACGCGGCGGAGCGAGCCGGGCGGGAGGTGCCCACTCTGGCACCGCGGATCGCCCTGCACCTGACCGAGCGTCCGGTCGACGGGGCCGACCGGATTCCCGGGCATGGCACCCTGGAGCAGATCCACGAAGACGTCGCAGAGATGGCCGCGCTCGGCGTCTCGCACCTGCTTCTGGACCCCTTCCTTGCGGTGTTCCTCGATGCCGCTCCGGCCGAACCCTTTCCCACCAACGACCCGCACCTGCTGCAGATCGTCGCGGAGAAGGTCGTCGACCTGCCCGGGCAGACCGTCCGGTAGCCGATCGCGAGCCTTGACTGTCCGCATCGGACACCACGGGCTGCCGGTCCAGGTGGCCGCCGGGGAGTGGGTACGCTACCGCACGCCGTACGAGGGTTGGCGCCTCAGCCGCCGTAGCTGAGCCCGTGCCCGAAGGGATAGAGCGCACCCGTTCCGTCCGCACGCGGAATCGTGACGGGCAGCTTGCCGACCGGGTCGACCTCCCCGAACAGCACGCGGGCTAACGACTCCATCGAGGCGGCTGTGAAGCCGTAGGTCGCAAGGTAGGTCGCAGCCTCGGTGAGACGCGAGATGTCGTAGGGGTTGCGCATCCCCGAGACGACGACCGGCTTGCCCGTCGCTAGCAACGCCGTTACCAGGGCCCGCTGAGCGGCCGCTGACGCGGTGGGCAGCCCGGTGTCGACGTCGACATTGGCCGCGTTCGTCGTCGACACCACCACGAGGTCGCTGTCGGCGGCTTCGGCGACCGCCGCGTCGATCCTTGCCTGGCTCGGTGTCGTGCCCGTCTCCAGCACCGTGACGGTCTGCCCACGCCGGCTGATCGCCTCGCCGAGCGTTCTCGTCGTCGTCACACCCCAGCCTGTCACGAGAACGTTTCGCGGGTCATCCGTCAGCGGCAACCTGCCTGCGTCGTTCTTGACGAGCGTGGTGGTGTGGTCGGTGATCACCTGCGCGTCCTCGAGGTGGGTTGGCGCGCCCACGGTCTTTTCCGCCAGCTCGACGTCTACCTGCGGATCGTCGAACAGACCCCGCTTCAGTTTCAGGCGCAGGATCCGGTAGACCGACTCGTCGAGGCGCCGCGTGGAGATCTCGCCGCTGCGGACCGCGCCGAGCACCGCGTGGAAGGCGACGTCCATCTGCGGTGCCAGCACGAGCTGGTCGGCTCCGGCCTTGAACGCCTCGACCGGCGCGACGTCCGGTGGGAACGTGCTCGTCGCCCCGCCCATGTCGAGCGCGTCGGTAACGATCAGCCCGTCGTAGTCGAGCTCCTCGCGCAGCAGCCCGGTGAGGATGGGCTCGGACATCGTCGCCGGGGCACCACTCGGGTCGACCGACCGGAGCACGACGTGCGCGGTCATGATCGTGTCGACGCTTTCGTCAATGGCGGCCTGGAACGGCGGCAGGTCGATCGCCTCGAGCTGCTCGCGGGTGTGGGTGACCTCCGGCAGCCCGAAGTGGCTGTCCACTGCGGTGTCGCCGTGCCCAGGGAAGTGCTTGGCAACCGCGGCCACACCGCCGTCGTGGTAGCCGCCCACCTGGGCGGCCACGAGATCGGACACCAGACCGGGGTCCTCACCGACCGACCGAATCCCGATGACGGGGTTGGCGGGGTTGACGTTGACGTCGGCGACAGGTGCATAGTTCTGGTTGATCCCGACGGCCGCCAACTCGGTGCCGATCACCTCGGCCGAGCGGTGTGCGTCCGCTGCCGATCGTCCCGCGCCGAGGGCCATGTTGCCGGGCATCGCCGTGGCCGGCGCTCCGAGCCGGAAGACCAGGGCACCGCCCTCCTGGTCGGTGGAGATGAGCAGCGGGATCGGTTGCCGCAGGCCGGTGGCCGCCGCCTGGAGCCCGTTCGACAACGTGGCGATCTGCCGCGGGTTCCGTACGTTGTCCGGGCCGCGGGCGGCGGTGAAGTAGATGATGCCGCCCGGCTGGTACTTGTCGATGACCTCGGCCGGAGTGTTGACGCCGTACAACCGCTGGTTGCCAGCGGCCGCGGTCTC